>DATFEJ010000097.1:0-4459 GCA_035251235.1 Burkholderiales bacterium | reverse complement strand
TCCTCGCCGCGACGCTGCTGCTCGCACGGCACGAATCACGCACGGCGGCACGCACCGCATGACCGGGCTCGTCACCTCGCCGCACCGACTGGCCTCCGCTGCCGGCGCCGACGCGCTGCGCGCGGGCGGCTCGGCGGTGGATGCGGCGATCGCCGCGAGCGCGGCGCTCTGCGTGCTCTATCCGCACATGACCAGCATCGGCGGCGACGCCTTCTGGCTGATCCACGAAGGCGCAAGCGGCGCCGTGCGCTACCTCGGGGGCGGCGGGCAGGCGGCGGCGAGCGCGACGCCGGAATGGTTTCACGCGCGCGGTCATGCCGAGATCCCGCTCAAGGGGATCCTGCCCGCGACGCTTACGGTTCCCGGCGCGGTCGCGAGCTGGGCGCAAGCGCATGCGCGCTACGGCCGCCTGCCGCTCGCGCGCTGCCTCGAGCAGGCGATCGGCTACGCGCGCGAGGGCGCACCGGTGAGCGCGAAGGTCGCGCGGTTCATCGAGGCTTCGAGGGCCGAGCTGGCAGCCTGCCCCGAGGCTGCCGCGATCTTCCTGCAGGGCGGAGCCACGCTCGTCAACCCGGGGCTCGCCCGGTCGCTGGAGCGCATCGCGCAGGAGGGGCGCGCGGGCTTCTACCAGGGCGAGACGGCGAAGGCGTTGGTGCGCTACGCCGAGGCGCACGGCGGCTTCTTCCGCATGGACGACTTCGCGGCGCAGCAAGCCCAATGGGGCGAGCCGCTCGCCGGCACCTATCGCGGCGTGACGCTCTACCAGACGCCGCCGCCGACGCAGGGCTTCACCGTGCTGCAGATGCTCAACCTCGTCGAGCCGTTCGAGCTGCACCGCCTGCCGCTCCTCGGCCCCGAGCGCGCGCACCTTTTGGTGCAGGCGAAGCAGATCGCCTACCACGACCGCGACCGCCATCTCGCCGATCCGCGCTTTGCCGAGGTGCCGGTCGAGCGGCTGATTTCGAAGGCATACGCGGACGTGAGGCGCAAGCTGATCGATCCCCGGCGCGCGCTCGCTTGGGACGAGGTGCCCTCGTACGGCTCGCTGGCGGGCGACACCGTATACGTCGCCGCGATCGACGGCGACGGCAACGCCGTGTCGCTGATCCAGAGCCTGTACGGCATCTTCGGATCGGGGGTGGTCGCGGGCGAGACGGGCATCCTGCTGCAGAACCGCGGCGCGTACTTCAACCTCGACACCGCGCATCCGAACGTGCTGCGGCCGGGCAAGATCCCGCTGCACACGCTGATCGCCTCGATCTGCAAGCGCGACGGCAGGCTCTGGAGCGTGCTCGGCTGCATGGGCGCGGACGGCCAGCCGCAGATCCACCTGCAGGCCTACACCGCCATGATCGACCACGGGCTCGACATCCGCCAGGCCGTGGAGATGCCGCGCTTCCTGTCGGGCCGCTTCGCGCTGGGCGAGGCGCGCGACACCCTGCACATCGAGGCGCGCTTTCCGCGCGCCACGATCGACGAGCTGGAGCGCCGGGGACATCAGCTGGATCGCTGGGGCGACTGGAACGAGCTCGCCGGGCATGCGCACGGCATCGTGGTCGACCCGCGGTCCGGCGTGCCTGCGGGCGGCGCCGACCCGCGCAGCGACGGCGCGGCTATGATGCCTCCGGCATGAGCTGGGAAAAGGAGCTCGAGGAGCTGGCGCGGCGAAAGGCGCTCGCCGCGCAGATGGGCGGCGCGGAGAAGGTCGCGCGCCACAAGGGATTGGGCAAGCTTACGGTGCGCGAGCGCATCGAGGCGCTCGTGGATGCCGGCAGCTTCCACGAGCTGGGCAGCATCGCCGGCAAGGCGAGCTACGACGCCGGAGGGAACATCTCGGGGTTCATTCCCGCGAACCTCGTCATGGGACGCGCGAAGCTCGACGGCCGGCCGGTGGCGGTCGCGGGCGACGACTTCACGGTGCGCGGCGGCGCGGCGGACGCGGCGATCCGCGGCAAGCTCGTCACCGTCGAGCGCATGGCGCTCGACCTGCGTTTGCCGCTCATCCGGCTGGTGGACGGCACCGGCGGCGGCGGCTCGGTGAAGTCGATCGAGATCGAGGGCAGGACGCTGCTGCCCAGCATCGCCATGTGGCAGCTGTGCGTGGACAACCTCTCGCAGGTGCCGGTGGTGGCGCTCGCGCTCGGCTCGGTGGCGGGCTTGGGCGCGGCGCGCGTCGCCGCCAGCCACTACTCGGTGATCGTGAAGGACACCGCGCAGATGTTCGTCGCGGGCCCGCCGGTGGTGGCGCGCGTGGGGGAGAGCCTCGAGAAGAACGAGCTCGGCGGCAGCGAGATTCATACGAGGAACGGCGCGATCGACGATGAGGCCGCTTCGGAGACCGAAGCTTTCGCCATGGCACGCCGCTTCCTGTCCTACCTGCCGGGTTCCGTGCACGAGCTGCCGGCGCGCACCGGGCCCAGCGACGACCCGAAGCGGCGCGACGCGTGGCTGCTCGGGGCGATCCCGCGCGACCAGAAGAAGGTCTACAAGATGCGCCCGATCGTGGAGGCGCTCGTCGACCGGGGCAGCTTCTTCGAGATCGGCCGGCGTTGGGGCAAGCCGGTGATCACGGGCCTCGCGCGCCTCGATGGCTGGCCCGTCGCCCTGATGGCGAGCGATCCGTACCACTACGGCGGCGCGTGGACCGCGGACGCCTGCGACAAGGTGATCCGGCTCGTGGACCTCGCGCAGACCTTCCACCTGCCGGTGGTGCACCTCGTGGACGTGCCGGGATTTCTCATCGGCCGCCAGGCGGAGGAAGCGGGCACCATCCGCCACGGCGCGCGCGCCATGCAGGCGATCTACCAGTGCACGGTGCCCTGGTGCGCGATCCTGGTGCGCAAGGTCTATGGCGTGGCGGGCGCGGCGCACATGAACCCGGCGCGCTTCGGCATGCGCTACGCCTGGCCCTCGGGCGACTGGGGGTCGCTGCCCATCGCGGGCGGGCTGGAGGCCGCGTACAGGGCGGAGCTGGAAGCCGCGCCGGACCCCAAGGCGAAGCTCGCCGAGATCGAGGCGCGGCTGGAGAAGCTGCGCTCGCCCTATCGCAGCGCGGAGGCCTACCTCATCGAGGAGATCATCGACCCGCGCGACACGCGCGCCATCCTCACCGAGTTCGCCAACCTCGCCGCGCCGCTGCGCACGCCGGGGCCGCCGAGCTTCGGCTACCGCCCATGACCGCATGACGCTCCGCGCGGCGCTCGCGCCGGGTTCCATCGCCATCGTCGGCGCTTCCGACAACCCGCACAAGGTGGGCGGGCGGCCGATTCTCTACATGAAGCGCTACGGCTACCGCGGCGCGATCTACCCGATCAACCCGGGACGCGCCGAGGTGCAGGGGCTGAAGGCCTACAAGTCGATCGGCGAAGTGCCCGCGGCGCCGGATCTCGCGGTGATCGCGGTAGCGGGCGACGAGGCGGTGCGTGCGGTCGAGGAATGCGCCGCCCGGGGCGTGCAGGTCGCGGTGGTCATGACCTCGGGCTTCGGCGAGCTCGGCGCCGAGGGCAAGGCAAAGCAGGCGCGCATGGCTGCCGCGGCGCAGGCGGCCGGAATGCGGCTCGTGGGCCCCAATTGCCAGGGGCTCGCCAATTTCGCCACCGGCGCGGTGGCGAACTTCTCCACCGTCTTTCACGAGATCGAGGCGCGCGACGGGCCCGTGGCGATCGTGAGCCAGAGCGGCGCCTGCTCGCAGGCCATCTACGTCCTCGCGCGCCAGCGCGGGCTGGAGGTGCGCCACGTGCACGCCACCGGCAACGAGGCGGACGTGACGGTCGCCGACCTGGCCGAGGAGATCGCGAAGGAAGAGGGCGTGCGGCTGGTGCTCCTCTACATGGAAGCGATCCAGCGTCCCGACGTGCTTGCGCGCGCGGCGGAGATCGCGCGTGTGCGCGATGTGCCGATCGTCGCCGTGAAGGCCGGGCGCACGCAAAGCGGCGTGCGGGCCGCCTCGTCGCACACCGGCGCGCTGGCGAGCGAGGATCGCGTGATCGACGCCTTCTTCGCCCGGCATGCGATCTGGCGCGCCGCGGATCCGCAGGAGCTGGTGTCCGCCGGGCAGCTCTACCTGCAGGGCGGCCGGCCGCGCGGCCGGCGCTTCGTCGCCGTGAGCAACTCGGGCGCAAGCTGCGTGATGGCCGCCGACGCCGCGGAGGAGTTCGGGCTCGCGTTGCCGGAATTCGACGGGGCGACGAAAGCACGGCTGATGAAAGCGCTGCCGCCCTTCGCCACGCCGTCCAATCCGCTGGACGTCACCGGCGCGCTGCTCAACGACAGCAGCCTGATCGGCGGCGCGCTCGAAGCGCTGGGCGAGGCCGACGCCTGCGACCTGCTCATGCTCGCCATCCCCATCGCGGGCGCGGGCTACGACGTGCCGCGCTTCGCGCGCGACGCCGCCGCCTACCGGGAGCGGCACGACAAGGCCGTGGCGCTCGCGGCGCCGCAGGCCGAGGTACGCGCGCAA
>DATFEJ010000105.1:0-15896 GCA_035251235.1 Burkholderiales bacterium | reverse complement strand
CACCGGGCAGCCCTTCCCGGCGCTCGCCGCCGGCGCCGCCCTCGTGCTCGGCACGCCGCTCGTCGTGTTTTTCGCCGCCGGCGCGCCGCTCGCGCTCGCACGCCCGGAGTTGCAGGGCTTCAACTACGCCGGCGGCGCAGTGCTCACGCCGGAGTTCGCCGCGCTGCTCGGCGGGCTCACGCTGTACACCGCCGCATTCATCGCCGAGATCGTGCGCGCCGGGGTGCAGGCGGTGGACCGCGGCCAGTTCGAGGCCGCCTACTCGCTCGGCCTGCCGCGGCGGCGCACCATGCGGCTGGTCATCCTGCCGCAAGCGCTGCGCGTCATCGTGCCGCCGCTCACCAGCCAGTACCTCAACCTCACCAAGAACAGCTCGCTCGCCGTGGCCATCGGCTACCCCGACCTGGTGTCGATCGCCAACACCACCATGAACCAGACCGGCCAGGCGATCGAGGGCATCGCCATCATCATGGCGGTGTACCTGACGATCAGCCTGTCGATCTCGGGGCTGATGAACTGGTACAACGCGCGCATCGCGCTGAAGGGGGCCCGACAGTGAGGTGGCTGCGCGAGAACCTGTTCGGCAGCTGGGGCAGCACGCTCGCCACGCTCGGCATCCTGTGGCTCGCCTGGATGCTGTTGCCGCCGTTCGTCGAGTGGGCTTTCCTGAAGGCGGTCTGGTTCGCGCCCGACTCGCGCCCCTGCCGCGCCGAGGGCGCGGGCGCCTGCTGGGCGCTGATCGCGGAGAAGCACCGCTTCATCCTGTTCGGCACCTACCCCTACGAGCAGCACTGGCGCCCCGGCGTAGCCATCCTGGTGCTGTTCGCGCTGTACGCGGCGAGCGCCCTGCGCCGTTTCTGGCGCCCGGCGCTGGCGCTCGCCTGGCTCGGCGGGCTGGCGCTCATCGGGCTGCTGATGTGGGGCGGCGTCCTCGGCCTGCCCTACGTCGAGAACGAGCGCTGGGGCGGATTGGCGCTGACCCTGCTGCTCGCCACGTTCGGCCTCGCCATCGCCTTCCCGATCTCCATCCTGCTCGCGCTCGGCCGCCGCTCGCGGCTGCCCGCGGTGCGCGCGCTGGCGGTGGCCTGGATCGAGCTGGTGCGCGGCGTGCCCCTGATCTCGCTGCTGTTCATGGCCTCGGTGATGCTGCCGCTGTTCCTGCCGGAAGGCGTGACCATCGACAAGCTGCTGCGCGCGCTCATCGCCATGATCGTGTTTGCCGCCGCCTACCTGGCCGAAGTGGTGCGCGGCGGGCTGCAGGCGGTGCCGCACGGCCAGGTCGAGGCCGCCGATGCGCTCGGCCTGCCCTACTGGAGGAAGACGCTGCTGGTGGTCCTGCCGCAGGCGCTGCGCGTCGCCATCCCGCCGCTGGTCAACACCTTCATCGGCTTCTTCAAGGACACTTCGCTGGTGGTGATCATTGGCCTGTTTGACCTGCTCACCTCGATCAAGGTGGCGCTCACCGAGCCGGCCTGGAGCGGCTTCGGGGTGGAAGCCTACCTGTTCGCCGCGCTGGTGTATTTCGTGTTCTGCTACGCCATGTCGCGCTACAGCCAGGACCTGGAGCGCGAGCTCGAGCGCAGCCGCACGCACGCCTTGAAGGGAAACTGAGATGGCCGGCAAGCCGATGATCGAGATGCGCGGCGTGGGCAAGTGGTTCGGTGCCTTCCAGGTGCTGAAGGACATCGACCTGGACGTCGCCCAGGGCGAGAAGATCGTCCTGTGCGGCCCCTCGGGCTCGGGCAAGTCGACGCTGGTGCGCCTGGTGAACGGTCTGGAGCCCTACCAGGCGGGCAAGGTGGCGGTGGACGGCATCGAGCTCGGCAACGATTCCAAGGCAATCGAGGCGGTGCGACTCGAGGTCGGCATGGTGTTCCAGAGCTTCAACCTGTTCCCGCACCTGACCGCGCTGGAGAACCTGACGCTGGCGCCGATCTGGGTGCGGCGCATGCCCAGGCGGGCCGCCGAGGCGCACGCGCTGCAGCTCCTCGAGCGCGTGCGCATCGCCGAGCAGGCGCACAAGTACCCCGCCCAGCTCTCCGGCGGACAGCAGCAGCGGGTAGCGATCGCGCGCGCGCTCGCCATGCGGCCCAAGATCATGCTGTTCGACGAGCCGACCTCGGCGCTCGACCCGGAGATGATCAAGGAAGTGCTCGACGTGATGGTCGAGCTGGCCGCCGAGGGCATGACCATGGTGGTGGTGACGCACGAGATGGGCTTCGCGCGCACCGTGGCCGACCGGGTGGTGTTCATGGACCGCGGCGAGATCGTCGAGTCGGCGCCGCCCAAGGCCTTCTTCGAGGCGCCGCGCACCGACCGCGCGCGCCTGTTCCTCAGCCAGATCCTCGGACACTAGCCGCTGTGCTAGACTTTTTTTGCCCTTAACCATAAGCACGCAAAGGAGATTTCCATGGGCGCGATACTTCAGTCTCTGGGCAGGACCATCACCGCCGGTGTCGTCCTGCTGATCGTCATCGTTTTCGTCGTCGGTGCGGGCACGGGCCAGATGATCAGCGTCGACATGGGCTGGTCGCGGTTCTTCATGCGCTGGCTGCATGTGCTGTCCGGCGTCATGTGGATCGGGCTGCTCTGGTATTTCAACTTCGTGCAGACGCCCTCGATGCCGAAGATCCCGGACGAGCACAAGCCGGCCGTCAGCAAGGTGATCGCGCCGACGGCGCTGTTCTGGTTCCGCTGGGCGGCGCTCGCCACCATCGTCACCGGCCTGCTCCTCGCCTGGATGAACGGCTATCTCGTGCAGGCGCTCTCGCTGACCAAGGGAGTGCATGCCATCGGCATCGGCATGTGGCTCGGGCTGGTAATGGCCTACAACGTGTGGTTCATCATCTGGCCGAACCAGAAGAAAGCGCTGGGCATCGTGCAGGTCTCCGCCGAGGAAAAGGCGGCCGCCGCGAAGAAGGCGGGCCTGACCTCGCGCCTCAACACGCTGCTGTCGATCCCCATGCTGTACTGCATGGTGGCGCAGCAGAACGGCGGGCTGTGACTATCGCGGTTTGAGTTGTTGCAGTCCGCGCAGGCGCGTGCCTGCGCGGATGCCGCGCTCGGCGAACCAGCCCTGCGTCATTTCCAGCGCGTAGCGCGCCGGCCGGGCGGCGCAATGCGTCGCCTCGCTCAGCGGCTGCATGTCGGCGATGTTGACGATGGCGCCGTCGTCGTCGAGGAAGGCCACCGACAGCGGCAGGAGCGTGTTCTTCATCCACATGCAGTGCACGCCGCTCGTGTCGAAAACGAACAGCATGCCGCCGTTCGGCGGCAGCGACGTGCGGTGCATGAGGCCCAGCGAGCGCGTTTCGTCCCGGTCGGCGACCTCGGCGCGGATCAGGTGCATGCCCGCGCCCAGCTGGACCGCCGGCAGCGAGGGCTGCTGCGCATGGCCGCTCGACCAGGCGAGCAGCAGGACGAGGAGAACGCGTCTCATGGGCAATAAAAAAAGGGCAGGGTAGCAACCCTGCCCTTCTTGCGGAAGGCCTGCCCGCTTACTTCTTCGGCTCTTCTTTCTTCGGCTCCGACTTGGCCTTGGTGGTCTTCTTCTTCTCGGTCTTCTTCGTCTCGGTCTTCTTCTCTTCCTTCTTCTCCTGCGCCACGGCGCTCGTCGCGACGAAGGCGGAAGCGCTCACGGCCGCGAACACTGCGGCGAACACTGCGGACAGCAGCTTGCTCATTGACGTCTCCTGAGTTTGGGTTGGCTGTACAGCGGGCGGCAGGGGAATCCTCCTCCTCTGCCCCCGGAAGCAATAACGCCGCACGCGGCCTGCGGTTGACAGCACCGGCCTGAGAACGCGTAACGTAATGATTTGGCTTGCTTATCCCCGTATAATTCGCCCTTTCACTCCCCATCTTGCAGGAGCATTCATGGCGTACAAGCACATCAAGATCCCGGCCGCAGGCGAAAAGATCCGGGTCAACAAGGACTTTTCGTTGTCTGTGCCCGACAACCCCGTCATTCCGTACATCGAGGGCGACGGCACGGGGGTGGACATTACGCCCGTCATGATCAAGGTAGTCGACGCCGCGGTGAAGAAGGCCTACGGCGGCAAGAAGAAGATCGTGTGGATGGAGATGTACGCCGGGGAGAAGTCCTGCAAGGTCTACGGCGAGAACGTCTGGCTGCCCGACGAGACGCTGGCGGCATCCAAGGAATACGTGGTGTCGATCAAGGGCCCCCTGACCACTCCGGTCGGCGGCGGCATCCGCTCCATCAACGTGGCGCTGCGCCAGGAGCTCGACCTGTACGTGTGCCTGCGCCCGATCCACTACTTCAAGGGCGTGCCCTCCCCGCTCAAGGAGCCGGAAAAGACCGACATGGTGATCTTCCGCGAGAACGCGGAGGACATTTACGCGGGCATCGAGTGGGCGGCGAAGACGCCCGAGGCGCAGAGGGTGGTCAGGTTCCTGATCGATGAAATGAAGGTGAAGAAGATCCGCTTTCCCGAGACCTCGGCGATCGGGATCAAGCCGGTGTCCATCCAGGGCTCGGAACGGCTGATCCGCAAGGCCTTCCAGTACGCCGTCGACAACGACCGCAAGTCGGTGACGCTGGTGCACAAGGGCAACATCCAGAAGTTCACCGAAGGGGGCTTCCGCGACTGGGGCTACGCGCTCGCGCAGAAGGAGTTCGGCGCCAAGCTCGTGGACGGCGGGCCGTGGTGCAGCTTCAAGAACCCGAAGACCGGCCGCGAGATCGTGGTGAAGGACGTGATCACGGATGCTTTCCTGCAGCAGATCCTGCTGCGGCCGGCGGAATACGACGTCATCGCCACCCTGAACCTCAACGGCGACTACATCTCCGACGCGCTCGCCGCCCAGGTCGGCGGCATCGGCATCGCGCCGGGGGCCAACATGAGCGATTCGATCGCCATGTTCGAGGCCACCCACGGCACGGCGCCCAAGTACGCCGGCAAAGACTACGTCAACCCGGGCTCCGAGATCCTGTCGGCCGAGATGATGCTGCGCCACATGGGGTGGACCGAGGCGGCGGACGTGATCATCGCGTCCATGGAAAAGGCGATCCTCGACAAGGTCGTGACCTACGATTTCGCGCGCCTGATGCAGGGCGCCAAGCAGGTGAGCTGCTCCGGCTTCGGCCAGGCGATGATCGAGCGCATGTAGGCAGGCGCCCGCGCCAACAAAAAAAGCCGCCCGCGGGCGGCTTTTTTTCGTCCCGGTGCGGGACTCAGGCCTTGTTGATGTTGGACGCCTGCTTCCCCTTGGGTCCCTGCACCACGTCGAAGGTGACCTTCATGCCCTCCTTCAGCGTCTTGAAACCCGACATCTGGATGGCGGAGAAATGCGCGAACAGGTCCTCGCTGCCGTCGTCCGGCGTGATGAAGCCGTAACCCTTCGCGTCGTTGAACCACTTTACGGTGCCTGTCGCCATTGCCGCTTCCCTTCCCTTTGGTTGGATAACGCCGGGCGTCACACCCGGGCCATGCTTGAAACTCACGACCCCGCCGCCCTTTGTTCCCATGGCGTTACAGACAGCCTGAATCCAAACACAAGGCGGCTTCTACCCGCCTTCCCTGACCCCGTCAAGACCCCCCCGATGCCGCGTTGCACAGCCGGAACACATTGATTAGGATAGGCTTCAGTGGGTACGGGAGCGATCGGGCCCGGAGTGCCAACATTGC
Source organism: Burkholderiales bacterium (assembly GCA_035251235.1). Lineage (GTDB taxonomy): Bacteria > Pseudomonadota > Gammaproteobacteria > Burkholderiales > SG8-39 > JAABQT01. The sequence continues at coordinate 10,248 of DATFEJ010000105.1, read as the reverse complement.
ACGGAGCACGAAACCGCAATCGCAATAGGATGTCTCATTGAAGTGAGCTCGGCGGCGACACCGGAGAGGCATGGCGCAGTTCAAGGACGATACTCTGCTCGAGGCGCAGCGGAGCAAGCTGCAGCCTCCGCCGATGTTCAAGGTCATGCTGCTGAACGACGATTACACGCCGATGGAGTTCGTGGTGGTGGTGCTGCAGAAGTTCTTCGGCATGACGCGTGAGCGCGCGACGCAGGTGATGCTCAAGGTGCACCGCGAGGGCATCGGCGTGTGCGGCGTCTACCCGCACGACATCGCCAGCACCAAGGTGCAGCAGGTCGCGGCCTACGCGCGGCGCCACCAGCATCCGTTGCAGTGCGTGATGGAGGAAACGTAGCATGATCGCCCAGGAGCTCGAAGTCAGTCTGCACATGGCGTTCGTTGAGGCGCGCCAGAAGCGGCACGAGTTCATCACCGTCGAGCACCTGCTGCTGGCGCTCCTGGACAATCCCACGGCGGCCGAGGTGCTGCGCGCCTGCGGCGCCAACCTGGACGAGCTGCGCAAGAGCCTCACCCAGCACGTGGCGGAGCAGACGCCGCGCATCGCCGCCGACCGCGAGGTCGACACCCAGCCGACGCTCGGCTTTCAGCGCGTCATCCAGCGCGCCATCCTGCACGTGCAGTCCTCGGGCAAGAAGGAAGTGACCGGGGCCAATGTGCTGGTGGCGATCTTCGGCGAGAAGGACTCGCATGCCGTGTACTTCCTGCAGCAGCAGGGCGTCACGCGCCTGGACGTCGTCAACTACATTTCGCATGGCATCACCAAGACGCCGCAGCAGCACGCGGGCAAGGCCGAGCAGGAGGCCGGCGACGAGGCGCAGCCCGAGCCCTCCAACAGCCCGCTCGACAACTACACGCAGAACCTGAACGCGCTGGCGCTCGCCGGCAAGATCGACCCGCTGATCGGCCGCGACCGCGAGCTCGAGCGCGTCATCCAGACGCTTTGCCGGCGGCGCAAGAACAATCCGCTGCTGGTGGGCGAGGCCGGGGTCGGCAAGACCGCCATCGCGGAAGGGCTGGCGCGCAGAATCGTGGAGCAGAACGTGCCGGAGCTGCTCGCGCGCAGCACCGTCTACGCGCTCGACATGGGGGCGCTGCTCGCCGGCACCAAGTACCGCGGCGATTTCGAGCAGCGCCTGAAGGCGGTGCTGAAGCAACTGGTGGACAACCCCAACGCCATCCTGTTCATCGACGAGATCCACACGGTGATCGGCGCGGGCGCCGCCTCGGGCGGAACGCTGGACGCCTCCAACCTGTTGAAGCCCGTGCTCTCGACGGGGCAGCTGAAGTGCATCGGCGCCACCACCTACAACGAGTACCGTGGCGTGTTCGAGAAGGACCACGCGCTGTCGCGCCGCTTCCAGAAGATCGACGTGGTCGAGCCCTCGGTGGACGAGACGGTCGAGATCCTGAAGGGCCTGAAAACGCGCTTCGAGGCGCACCACAGCGTCAAGTACACGGCCACCGCGCTCACTTCCGCGGCCGAGCTGTCGGCGCGCTTCATCAACGACCGGCACCTGCCCGACAAGGCGATCGACGTCATCGACGAGGCCGGCGCGGCGCAGCGCATCGCGCCCAAGAGCAAGCAGAAGCGCATCATCGGCAAGGGCGAGATCGAGGACATCGTCGCCAAGATCGCGCGCATCCCGCCGCGCAGCGTCTCCAGCGACGACCGCGGCGCGCTCGCCAAGCTCGACCGCGACCTGAAGGCGGTGGTGTTCGGCCAGGACCAGGCGATCGACGCGCTCGCCTCGGCGATCAAGATGGCGCGCTCGGGGCTCGGCAACCCGCAGAAGCCCATCGGATCGTTCCTGTTTTCCGGGCCGACCGGGGTCGGCAAGACCGAGGTGGCCCGCCAGCTCGCCTATTGCATGGGCATCGAGCTCATCCGCTTCGACATGTCGGAGTACATGGAGCGCCACGCGGTCAGCCGCCTGATCGGCGGGCCGCCGGGCTACGTCGGGTTCGACCAGGGCGGGCTGCTGACCGAGGCGATCAGCAAGAAGCCGTACGCCGTGCTGCTGCTCGACGAGATCGAGAAGGCGCACCCGGACATCTTCAACATCCTGCTGCAGGTGATGGACCACGGCACGCTCACCGACAACAACGGCAGGAAGGCCGACTTCCGCAACGTCGTCATCGTCATGACCACCAACGCGGGCGCCGAGTCGCTGGCCAGAAACGCCATGGGCTTCACGCCCTCGGCCAAGGCGGGCGACGAGATGGAGGCGATCAAGCGCATGTTCACGCCGGAATTCCGCAACCGCCTCGACGCGGTGATCTCCTTCCGCGCGCTCGACCACGACGTCATCATGCGCGTCGTGGACAAGTTCCTCATCCAGCTGGAGGAGCAGCTGGAGGAGAAGAAGGTCGAGCCGGTCTTCACCGCCCGGCTGAAGGCGCACCTGGCGAAGAAGGGCTTCGATCCGCTGATGGGCGCGCGCCCCATGGCGCGCCTCATCCAGGACACCATCCGCCGCGCGCTCGCCGACGAGCTGCTGTTCGGCAAGCTGGCGCACGGCGGCAAGGTGACGGTCGACGTCGACGACGCCGGCAATATCGTGCTGGCTTTCGAGCCTTCGGCGCCTGCGCCTCTGTCGCCCGCGGCGAAAGAGCCCGTCGCCTAGCGGCGCGCTGCGCGTCCTCCTTTATAGGGTTATCAGCCGTCCGGCGGCTTGACGCGCCTGCGCGTCAGGCAGAGACTTTATTGCACCACTCACGATCATCTCGGGGAGGAGGATCCAGATGCGAATCGCTATTGTCTTGGCCGCCGCTTTTGCGATGGCACCCATGACCGCCGGTGCGCAGGATGCCGCCGCGCAATGGGCGGGCACCTGCGCCATGTGCCATGGCACCACGGGCCACAGCGTCGGCGGCAACGAGCCGCTCGCCGGCATGCCCAAGGACGAGCTGGTGCGCAAGTTCAAGGAGTTCCGCTCGGGCGCGAAGCCGGCGACCATCATGCACCAGCTTTCCAAGGGCTACAGCGACCAGCAGATCGAGCAGATCGCCGCGTACTTCGCGGCGCAGAAGAAATAGGGGACGGCCATGAGCAGATCATTCGAGCGACGCGACTTTCTCAAGCTGGGCGGCGCCGCCGCGGCGCTGGCCGCTGCGGGCTGCGCGACCACCGGGGGCGCCAAGGCCCGCGTGGTGGTCATCGGCGGCGGCTTCGGCGGCGCCACGGCGGCCAAGTACATCCGCCTGTGGGGCTCGAGCATCGAGGTGGTGATGGTCGAGCGCAACACAGATTTCGTCTCCTGCCCCATCTCCAACCTGGTGTACGGCGGCTCGAAGACCATGAAGGACATCACCTACGGCTACAGCGGGCTGACGCGCTACGGCGTGCAGGTGGTGCGCGACGACGCCGTGGCGATCGACGCGGGCGCGAAGACCGTCAAGCTGGCGCGCGGCGGCGACCTGAAGTACGACCGGCTGATCGTCTCGCCCGGCATCGACTTCATGTTCGACGAGATCGCCGGCTACAGCGCAGCAATGGATTCCGGCCGCGTGCTGCACGCCTGGAAAGCGGGCCCGCAGACCGTGGCGCTGCAGCGGCAGCTCGCCGAGATGCGCCAGGGCGGCGTATACGTACTCTCCGTCCCGCTCGCGCCCTACCGCTGCCCGCCCGGACCCTACGAGCGCGCGAGCCAGGTCGCGAACTACTTCAAGAAATACAATCCACGCGCCAAGGTGTTGATCGTGGACGCCAATCCCGACGTCACCTCGAAGGGCCCCCTGTTCAAGAAGGCATGGGCCGAGCTGTATCCGGGCATGATCGAGTTCCGCGGCAATTCCAAGGCCATCGGCGTCGACGCGAGGACCGGCACGGTGAAGCTCGAGGTCGAGGACGTGAAAGGGGACGTGCTGAACGTCGTGCCGCCGCACCGCGCCGGCGACATCGCGGTCAAGGCGGGGCTGATCACCGCCAACAACCGCTGGTGCGGCGTGGACTGGCGCACGATGGAATCCACGGCGGTGAAAGGCGTGCATGTTCTCGGCGACGCCACGCTCTCAGCGCCCGGCATGCCGAAGTCCGCCAGCATGGCCAACCAGCAGGCGAAGGTTTGTGCGGCGGCGGTGGTGGCGCTGCTCAACGGCCGCGAGCCGCTCGCCGACCCGAGGATCGTGAATACCTGCTACAGCTACGTGTCGGACGACGAGGTCATTCACGTCGCCTCGGTGCACGAGTTGGACGCCACCAAGAAGACCTTCGTGCCGATCAAGGGCGCGGGCGGGGTGTCGAGCGCGCGCAACACGCTCGAAGGCAAGCTCGCCTGGTCCTGGGCGCAGAACATCTGGTCCGACACGCTCGGCTAGCAGCCAGCCGCTTGAACGAGGCCCCGCCACGGCGGGGCCTTTTTCATTCCAGGCCGGACAGGTACTCGGACACCGCGCGGATCTCGCCTTCCGTCATCCTCGCGGCGATCGTGTGCATGACCGCGTTGTCGTTGGTGCGCACGCGCGCGCCGAAATTCCTGAGCTGCGTGGCCAGGTAGGTCGCCACTTGCCCCGCGAGGCGCGGCAGGCTCTCCGAGCCGTGGCCGCGCTCGCCGTGGCAGCCCACGCAGGCCGCCACCTCGGTGGCCGCTCCGCCCTGGCGGTAGACGACCCTGCCCTGCGCCGCCAGCCCGGCATCCGTCGGCGCATGCGGCGGGCTCGCCTGCCGGCTGAAGTACAGCCCGAGCGCACGCATGTCCTCGGGGGTGAGCGCGCCGACCATGCGCGGCATGACCTCGCTCTTCCTCTCGCCGCTCTTGAAGTTGGCCAGCTGCTTGGCGATGTACTTCTCGTTCTGCGCCGCGAGGCGCGGAAACAGCTCGGTCGCCGACTCGCCCTCCATGCCATGGCACAGGAAGCAGCTGCCGGCGACGATCTTCTTCGCGCGCTCGAGCTCGGCCTCCTGCGCCGGGGCCGGCGGCGCGGCGACGAGCAGGCAGAGGAGCGCCAGCGCCCTCATCGCCCAGTGCTGCCGAAGCCTCCGGCGCCGCGGCTGCTCTCGGCGAACTGCTCGACCAGCTCGAACTCCACCTGCACTACCGGCACCACCACCAGCTGGGCGATGCGCTCGAGGGGCTGAATGGTGAATGCGGCCTTGCCGCGGTTCCACACCGAGACGAACACCTGCCCCTGGTAGTCGGAATCGATCAGCCCGACGAGGTTGCCGAGCACGATGCCGTGCTTGGCGCCCAGGCCCGAGCGCGGCAGCACGACCGCCGCCAGCCCCGGGTCGCCGAGGTGGATGGCGATGCCGGAGGGCACCAGCTGGCTGTCGCCCGGCTGCAGCGCGAGCGGCGCATCGAGGCAGGCACGCAGGTCCAGGCCGGCTGCGCCGGGAGTCGCGTAGTGGGGAAGGTTCTCGTGGATCCTCGGGTCGAGGATCCGTACTTCAAGCTTTCGCACGCGCGCGCTTCTCTCCTGCCAGCATGCCGGCGACGTGCGCCACCAGCGCGCGCGCCAGCTCGAGCTTCGGCGCCGGGCCCAGGGGATGCGGGCCCGCGTCGTCGAACAGCGTGACCTCGCTGACGTCGGCGCCGAGCGCGCGCTGCGCCAGGTTCGCCACGATCAGCGGCACGTTCTTCTTCGCGCGCTTGGCCTGCGCGTGCTCGGCGAGCTTCTCGCTCTCGGCGGCGAAGCCGACGCAGAAGGGCGCGTCCTTCAGCGCCGCCACCCACGCCAGGATGTCGGGGTTCTCGAGCAGCTCGAGGGTCATGCCGCCGGCCGCGCCTTTCTTGATCTTCTGCGCCGCGCGGTTCTTCACGCGATAGTCGGACACGGCGGCCACGCTGAAGAACAGGTCGCTGGCCGGCGCAAGCTTCTTGACCGCCTCGAACATCTGCTCGGCGCTGCGCACCTCGATGCGCTCGACGCCGGCAGGCGCGTCGAGGGCGGTGGGCCCGCTCACCAGCGTCACGCGCGCGCCTGCCTCGCGCGCCGCGCGCGCCACGGCGTAGCCCATCTTGCCGGAGCTGGCGTTGGTGATCACGCGCACGGGATCGATGGGCTCCTCGGTGGGCCCCGCGGTCACCAGCACGCGCTTGCCGGCCAGCCGCTTGGGCTGGAACAGCGCCTCGATCTCGGCGAGGATCTCCTCCGGCTCCAGCATGCGGCCCATGCCGACCTCGCCGCAGGCCTGGTCGCCCGCGGCCGGCCCGGCGAGGTGCACGCCGTCACCGCGCAGCGTGTGCACATTGCGCTGGGTGGCTGCGTTCTCCCACATTTCCACGTTCATCGCCGGCGCCACCAGCAGCGGGCAGCGGCGCGCCACGCACAGCGTGGACAGCAGGTCATCGGCCAGCCCGCCGGCGAGCTTGGCCAGGAAATCGGCCGTGGCCGGCGCGACCACGATCAACTCCCGGTCGCGCGAGAGATCGATGTGACCCATGTTGTCGCGCACGCGCGGGTCCCACAGGTCCGTCCAGACGGTCTGACCGGTGAGGGCCTGCAGCGTCACCGGGGTCACGAACCGCGTTGCGGCCTCGGTCATGGCGACGCGCACGTCCGCGCCCTCCTTGATGAGGAGGCGGGCGAGCTGCGCGGCCTTGTAGGCCGCGACGCCGCCGGTGATGCCCAGCAGCAGTTTCTTGCCCTTCAGGGTCATCGTGCGTCGGGCTGGCGCGTTAAGGAAGGGGGATTCTAGGGGAAATCGGGGGGTACCGCATTGCGCATCGCCGAGTGGCCCGAGGGTGAGCGTCCGCGCGAGCGACTGCTCGCCCAGGGCGCCGGCGCGCTGACAGACGCCGAGCTGATCGCCCTGTGCCTGCGTACGGGCGTGCGCGGCATGAGCGCGGTCGACCTGGGGCGAGAGCTGGTCGCGCGCCACGGGGGTCTGGCAGGGCTGCTGGGCGCCGGCCACCGCGAGCTCGCGCGCATCCGGGGCCTGGGCCCAGCCAAGGCGGCGATGCTGGCGGCCGTCCTCGAGCTCGCGCGCCGCGCGCTGCAGGAGCAGTTGCGCACCGGCACCGCGCTCACCGCGCCGGGGGCGGTGCGCGACTACCTGCGCCTCGCCCTCGGCAGCCGGCCCCACGAGGCGTTCCTATGCCTGTTCCTCGATGCGCAGCACCGCGTCACCGGCGTCGAAGAGCTGTTCCGCGGAACGCTGACGCAAACCAGCGTGTACCCGCGCGAAGTCGTCAAGGCGGCGCTGGCAGCCAACGCCGCGGCCGTGATATTCGCGCACAACCACCCTTCGGGGGTGGCGCAGCCGTCGCAGGCGGACGAGCTGCTGACGCGGCAGCTCAAGGAGGCGCTGGCGCTGGTGGATATCCGGGTGCTCGACCATTTCATCGTCGCCGGTAACCAGGCCCTGTCGTTTGCCGAGCGGGGCCTGCTGTAGCAGGAGAAAACCGAGGACAGGGCCCGCTTTTTTCTCTATAATCCGCGCCTTTCGCGCATTTCGGAGCCCGCCATGTCCCGCGTCTGCCAAGTCACCGGCAAGAAGCCGATGAAAGGAAACCTGGTCTCGCACGCCAACAACAAGACCCGGCGCCTGTTCCAGCCCAACTTGCACTACCGCCGCTTCTGGGTGGAGAGCCAGAACCGCTGGGTGCGCCTGCGGGTCAGCACCGCGGGCCTGCGCAAGATCGACAAGCTGGGCGTCGAAGCCGTGCTGGCGGAGATCCGCGCCAAGGCGAAAGCGGCGGCCAAGCAGAAGGAGTCCCGCTGATGCGCGACAAGATCAAGCTCGAGTCGACCGCCGGGACCGGCCACTTCTACACCACGACCAAGAACAAGCGCACCACGCCGGACAAGATGGAGATCAAGAAGTACGATCCCAAGGCGCGCAAGCACGTCCTGTACAAGGAAGCCAAGCTCAAGTAGCCGGACGGCCCGGCACAAAAGAAAAGGCCCGCTCGCGCGGGCCTTTTTCGTTTCTGCGGTTGCTCAGGCGTAGCTGCGCAGGCGCCGCGAGAAGTCGATCAGCGGGGCGATGCCGCTCGCCTCGGCGCGCTGGCACCAGTCCTGCAATTGGCGCAGCAGCTGCTCCTTGGAGGCGTGCGAGCGCTCCCACAGTGCGATCAGCTCCTCGCGCATGCTCACCGCTACCTGCAGCGGTTTCGAGGGCTTGAGCGCCTCGGCCACCCGCGCGCGATCCGCCTCGGCGCCGTAGCCGATGCGCACCAGCGCGCGCTTGAGCGGCTTGAGCATCTCCGCGTCGCGCGGCGACCAGTGCTGCAGCCGCTCGATCTCGTCGCTCCAGGTGCGCTTGATCGCCTTGGCGTAGCGCGCCAGCACGTCGTAGCGGTTGGCGATCACGGCCTGCAGCGTGTCGTAGTCGCACATGGTCTTCGCCGGCTCGAAGCGCGGCGTAGGCGCCACTTTCTTCACCGTCGCGAGGCCGAGGGCCTCGAGGAGGCGGATGTACATCCAGCCGATGTCGAACTCGTACCACTTCGCCGACAGCTTGGCCGAGGTGGCGTAGGCGTGGTGATTGTTGTGCAGCTCCTCGCCGCCGATCAGGATGCCCCAGGGCACGATGTTCTTGCTGGCGTCGGCGATGTCGAAGCTGCGATAGCCCCAGTAGTGGCCGATGCCGTTGATTACGCCCGCGGCCCAGAACGGGATCCAGACGATCTGCGTGATGAGGACCAGGGCGCCGGGGATCAGGCCGAACAGGAGCAGGTTGACCGCGCCCATCAGCGTGAGGCCGAGGATTGCATGGCGCGTGTAAAGATTGCGCTCCATCCAGTCGTCCGGCGTGCCATGGCCGTAGCGTTCCATCGTCTCGGCCTTGTACGACTCCTTCACGTACAGGAACACGCCGCCCCACAGGACGCGATTGATGCCCAGGACCTGCGGGCTGTGCGGGTCGTCGGGCGTCTCGCACTTGGCGTGGTGCTTGCGGTGGATGGCCGCCCACTCCTTGGTCACCATGCCGGTGGTCAGCCAGAGCCAGAAGCGGAAGAAATGCGACGCGATCGGATGCAGGTCCAGCGCGCGGTGCGCCTGGTGCCGGTGCAGGAAGATGGTGACCGACGCGATGGTGACGTGCGTCAGGCCGAGGGCCACCAGCACGTAGCCCCACCAGGGCAGGTCGAGCAATCCAGAGAAAATCATCAGTAGATTCTAGTAGTTATGTAAGGAGTGGCGCACGATTCTACGCGATTGGACCCCGCGCGCAACCGGGAATTCCCCTAAGTCAGTGAGGAATTTCCGCTTCCGCCGTAACCACCCGTGCCACAAGGGGAAAGTCGCTCATCGGCGCTCGAACGCGGCGGCGAAGAAGCCGTCACAGCCGTGGCGATGCGGCCAGAGCCGCAGTTGCTCGTCGCAATCCAGCGCGATGCGCTGCGCCGCCAGGATCTCGCGGCACGAGAGCGGCTGGAACTCCGGGTGCGCGGCGGCAAAGGCGCGCGCCACGTCTTCGTTCTCCTCGGGCAGGATACTGCAGGTCGCGTACACCAGCCGGCCGCCGGGCTTCACCAGGCGCGCGGCCGTGGCAAGGATCGTCGCCTGCTTGGCCGCGAGCTCGCGGATCGCCGCGGCGTCGTGCCGCCACTTGAGGTCGGGATTGCGCCGCAGGGTGCCAAAGCCGCTGCAAGGCGCGTCCACCAGGACACGGTCGAGCTTCAACGCCAGTCGCTTGGCGCGTGCGTCGCCCTCGCCGGACAGCACCAGCGCGTGCACATTGGACACGCCGGCGCGCGCCGCGCGCGGCGCAAGCTCGCCGAGGCGCCGGCTGGAGACATCCATGGCGTAGATGCGCCCGCTGCCCCGCATGAGCATGGCCAGCGCGAGCGTCTTGCCGCCCGCGCCCGCACAATAGTCGGCGATCATCTCCCCGCGTCGCGGCGCGAGAAGATAGGCGAGCACCTGGCTGCCCTCGTCCTGCACTTCGATCACACCCCCCAGGAACAACGGGTGACGATTGACTGCCGGCTTGCCCGCCAGCCGGATGCCGGCGGGCGAGTGCGGGGTCGGCGCGCCCTCGATGCCATCGGCGCGCAGCCGCGCGAGCACCTCTTCCCTGCCCGACTTGGCGAGGTTGACCCGCAGGTCGAGCGGCGCCGGATTGAGCAGGCCCTGGGCGATGCGCATGGCCTCCCCTTCGCCATGCAGCGCCGCAAGGCGCTCCCACAGCCAGTCGGGCAGGTCGGCGCGTACCGCCGGCGCGAACGTGTCGCTGCGCGCGGCGCGCACGCGCGCCACCAGTGCCTGCTCGTCCTCCCGCAGCACGCCTTCGAGCGCGCGTCCCGACAGGCCGCGCAC
>DATFEJ010000093.1:0-3053 GCA_035251235.1 Burkholderiales bacterium | reverse complement strand
TTGCGCGGCGACCAGCGCCTCGCGCACCTCGCGCCGCTCGCCGGCCAGCGCCGCCAGGCGCTCGCTGACCGTGCGCGAGACGAGCGCCGTGCTGCCGACCGCCTCGCCCAGCTGCGCCAGCATCAGGTCCTGCCGCAGCCGTTCCTCGAACATCTGCGGCGTCATGCCCTGCGCGCGCAGCAGCGCCTCGTAGTTGGCCCTGGAGAACCCGCCTTCGCCCTGGAAGGCCGGGACCGCGGCGATCGTCTGGCGCAGGGCGTCGTCGCTCACCATGAGCCCCGCGCGCCGCGCCGTCTCGGCCAGCAGGCGCTGCGACACCAGCGACTCGACCAGCGCGCGGCGGGTGTCGGGCGTATCGAGCGCGTCGGGGTCGACATTCGGCCCGAAGGCGGCGCGCAGGCGATCCTGCTGCCGGCGCAGCTCTTCGGCGAACTCGCGCTGCGTGATGCCCGCGCCATTCACGCTCGCCACGTCGTCCTTGCCGCCGACCGAGCTCGTGTAGGACTCCAGCCCGAAGAACGCGAACGGAATCACCAGCAGGGCGAGGACGATCTGCGCGAGGCGCTTGCGTTTGTGTACGAGCTCGAACATTCAGTGCAGGGTATGGCGGAGCGGACGGGACTCGAACCCGCGACCCCCGGCGTGACAGGCCGGTATTCTAACCAACTGAACTACCGCTCCGTATGCTGCATTTTCTGCAAGTAGGGCATTGCGATGCAGCAGCCCGCTGCTGCTTCGCAATGCAGCGTTGTTCTCTTGGTGGGTGCTGACGGGTTCGAACCGCCGACATTCGCCGTGTAAGAGCGACGCTCTACCAGCTGAGCTAAGCACCCGCAAAAGGGGCGCTAGTTTATCGCGTCCTTGAGCGCCTTGCCAGCGCGAAAGCGCGGCACGCGCGCCGCGGCGATGCTCAGCTGCTCGCCGGTGCGCGGGTTGCGCCCGGTGCGCGCCGCGCGCGCGCCGGGATAGAACGTGCCGAAGCCGACGATGGTCACCGGCTGGCCCTTGCGCAGGCTCGATTTCACCGCGCCCACCAGCGCGTCGACGGCGCGCTCGGCGGCCAGCTTGGAGATCTCCGCCTGCTGCGCGATGTGCTCGATGACGTCGGCCTTGTTCACCGCCGCGCCCCTTCAGTGCTTGACCGCGGTCGTCGAGCCGGGCTTGTCCTCCGCGGGCGGCAGCGGCGCGGCCTCCTCCTGCTCGGGCAGGGGCTCGGGATTGCGCTCCAGCGCCACCTCCAGGACCTTGTCGATCCACTTCACCGGGATGATCTCCAGGCGGTTCTTGACGTTGTCCGGGATGTCGACCAGGTCCTTCACGTTCTCGTCCGGGATGAGGACGGTCTTGATGCCGCCGCGATGCGCGGCCAGCAGCTTCTCCTTCAGGCCGCCGATCGGCAGCACCTCGCCGCGCAACGTGATCTCGCCGGTCATGGCGACGTCGGCGCGCACCGGAATGCCGGAGAGCACCGAGACCATCGCGGTGGCGATGCCGATGCCCGCGCTCGGCCCGTCCTTGGGCGTCGCGCCCTCCGGCAGGTGGATGTGGATGTCGTTCTTCTGGTAGAAGTCCTCCTTCACGCCGAGCTTGCGCGAGCGGTTGCGCACCACCGACAGCGCCGCCTGGATGGACTCCTGCATCACCTCGCCCAGCTTGCCGGTGGTGATGGTCTTGCCCTTGCCCGGCATGGTCACCGTCTCGATGGTAAGCAGCTCGCCGCCGACCTCGGTCCAGGCCAGGCCAGTCACTTGCCCGACCTGGTTCTGCTTCTCGGCCATGCCGAAGCTGTACCTGCGCACGCCGAGGGACTTGTCGAGATTCTTGGGCGTGACCGTGATGCGGCGCGACTTGGCCTCGCCCGACTGCTTCTCGGTCAGCAGCTGCTTCACGGCCTTGCGGCAGATCTTGGACAACTCGCGCTCCAGCGCGCGCACGCCCGCCTCGCGCGTGTAGTAGCGCACGATGTCGCGGATGGCGGCCTCCGACACCGAGAGCTCGCCTTCCTTGAGGCCCGTGGCCTCCATCTGCTTGGGCAGCAGGTAGCGCACGGCGATGTTCATCTTCTCGTCCTCGGTGTAGCCCGAGAGGCGGATCACCTCCATGCGGTCCAGGAGCGGCGCCGGGATGTTCAGGGTGTTGGCCGTGGCGACGAACATGATCTCCGACAGGTCGTACTCCACCTCGATGTAGTGGTCGGTGAACGTGTGGTTCTGCTCGGGGTCCAGGACCTCCAGCAGCGCCGAGGACGGGTCGCCGCGCCAGTCCTGGCCCAGCTTGTCGACTTCATCCAGGAGGAAGAGCGGGTTCTTCACCCCCACCTTGGCGAGGTTCTGCAGGATCTTGCCGGGCATGGAGCCGATGTAGGTGCGCCGGTGCCCGCGGATCTCCGCCTCGTCGCGCACGCCGCCCAGCGACATGCGCACGAACTTGCGGTTGGTGGCCTTGGCGATCGACTGGCCGAGCGAGGTCTTGCCCACGCCCGGCGCGCCCACCAGGCACAGGATCGGCGCCTTCATCTTGTCGACGCGCGTCTGCACCGCCAGGTACTCGACGATGCGCTCCTTCACCTTCTCCAGTCCGTAGTGGTCCTTGTCGAGGACCTCCTGCGCCAGCTTGATGTCCTTGGAGATCTTGGAGCGCTTCTTCCACGGCAGGTTGACCAGCGTCTCGATGTAGTTGCGCACTACCGTGGCCTCGGCCGACATCGGCGACATGAGCTTCAGCTTCTTCAGCTCGCTCTCGGCCTTCTTGCGCGCGTCCTTGGGCATGTGCGCGCGCCGGATGCGCTTGTCCATCTCCTCGAGGTCGGCGCCCTCCTCGCCCTCGCCGAGCTCCTTCTGGATCGCCTTGACCTGCTCGTTCAGGTAGTACTCGCGCTGGCTCTTCTCCATCTGGCGCTTGACGCGCCCGCGGATGCGCTTTTCCACCTGCAGGATGTCGATCTCGGTCTCGAGCTGCGACAGCAGGTGCTCGAGGCGCGCCTTGACGTCGAACATCTCCAGCACCTGCTGCTTCTGCTCGAGCTTGAGCGGCAGGTGCGCGGCCACCGTGTC
>DATFEJ010000211.1:0-2574 GCA_035251235.1 Burkholderiales bacterium | reverse complement strand
GCGAACACGTCGCCGCGGCGCCCGGGCTCGGTGATCCAGACGCGGCCGTCGAGCACCTCGACCAGCATGTCGCGCGCGCCCGCCAGGCGCAGGGTGCCGTTCGTCTCCAGGTTGAGGACCATGACGCGCAGTGTGCGCGCGGGGGTCGATACGGCACAGATGCACGTGGCGTAAACTGTGCCCAGCACAGTTTGGAAGCGAGAGGACTGTGCAGGTCCGGCCGCCAGGCAACTGTGCCTGTGCACCCGGGGCCGCGTTTGCGAGGATGCTGCCATGCTGGACTCGAGCCCGCTCTACTCCCAGGTCGCCGAGCAGATCCACGCCCTGATCCGCGCGGGCACGCTGCGCGCCGGCGAGCGCGTGCCCTCGGTGCGGCGGCTTTCGCGCCAGCAGGGCGTGAGCGTCGCCACCGTGCTGCAGGCCTACCAGCGGCTGGAGGACGCGGGCGTCATCGAGGCGCGGCCGCAATCCGGCTACTACGTGAAGCGCGCCGCCCGGCCCGTGGAGGAGCCCGCGCTGTCCCGGCCGCCGCAGCGGGCGCTCGCCGTCGAGGTGAACGCGCTCGCCGACGTCATGCTCGCCGCCGGGCAGGACCCGAAAATGGTGTCCTTCGGCTCGGCCTGCCCCGCGGGCGACATGTTCCCGCTGGAGCGCATCCGGCGGGCGCTCTCCTCGCGCGCGCGGCGCGACCGGCAGGCGCTCGGCCGCTACGGCCTGCCGCCGGGCACCGAGGCGCTGCGCCGCGCCATCGCTCGCCGGGCGCTCGAATGGGGCTGCCGCATCGACCACCGCAACCTGGTGATCACCAACGGCTGCATGGAGGCGCTCAACCTCTGCCTGCGCGCGGTGACGCACCCCGGGGACACTGTGGCGCTGGAATCGCCGACCTACTACGGCTTCCTGCAGATCCTGCAGTCGCTCGGCCTCCGGGCGCTCGAGATCCCGACGCATCCGCGCACCGGCATGTCGCTCGAGGCCCTCGAGCTCGCCCTGCAGGCGCACGACGTGAAGGCGGTGCTCGTCATGCCGAACGTCTCCAACCCGATCGGCGCCACCATGGCCGACAGCGCCAAGAAGCGCCTGGTGGAAATGCTCGCCGCCAAAGGCGTGCCGCTCATCGAGGACCACATCTACTCCGAGCTCGCTTACGACGCCGCGGCGCGGCGGGCCGCCAAGTGCTTCGACCGCTCGGGCAACGTCATGCTGTGCAGCTCGTTCTCCAAGACCCTCGCCCCGGGCCTGAAGGCGGGCTTCATCGAGCCGGGGCGCTGGCGCGACGCCATCCGCACGCTCAAGTTCGTCGCCAGCGGCGGCAACTCGGAGCTCGTCGAGCTGACGCTCGCCGAGGTGCTGGAATCCGGGGGCTACGAGCGCTCGCTGCGCCAGCTGCGCCGGCGCTGCGAGCAGCAGGTGGACGCCGCGCGCGGCGTGATCGCCGAGAGCTTTCCGCGCGGCACCCGGGTCACGCGGCCGACCGGCGGCTTCATCCTGTGGGTCGAGCTGCCCAGGGGCTGCGACTCGATCGCGCTCTTCGAGCGGCTGCTCGAGCGCGGCATCTCCATCGCGCCCGGGCCGATGTTCTCGGCCACGCAGCGCTACCGCAACTGCCTGCGCGTGAGCGTCGGGCACCCGTGGGCCGAGCGCACGGAGAAAGCGCTGCGCGAGGTGGGACGCGCCGCGCGCCAGCAGATCGGGGAATCGGCGCTCGCCGCTTAGCTATACTCGCCCGCCATGCAGCTGGCGGACATCGGCGCGAACCTCACGCATGCGTCTTTCCGCGACGATCTGGAAGCCGTCGTCGCGCGTGCGCGCGCGCATGGGGTCGGCACCCTCGTGGTCACCGGCACCTCGGTGGCGGAAAGCCGGCGCGCGGCCGAGATCGCCGAGGCGCACGGCCTGTACGCCACAGCCGGCGTGCATCCCCACCACGCGCGCGAGTGCGACGTGCAGACCATTCCCGACCTGCGCGAGATTGCGCGCCATCCGCGCGTGGTCGCCGTAGGCGAATGCGGGCTGGACTTCAACCGCAACTACTCGCCGCACCCCGACCAGGAAAGGTGGTTCGTGGCGCAGCTCGAGCTCGCCGCAGAGCTGGGCAGGCCGCTGTTCCTGCATTCGCGCGACGCGCACCCGCGCTGCGCGGAAATCCTCAGGAACCTGCGTGTCGGCAAGGCGGTCGCGCACTGCTTCACCGGTGAGGCCGACGAGCTGCGCGCCTACCTCGACCTCGGCCTGCACATCGGCATCACCGGCTGGATCTGCGACGAGCGGCGCGGCGCGCACCTGCTTGCGCTCGTGAAGGAGGTCCCGCAAGACCGCCTGCTGCTGGAGACGGACGCGCCCTACCTCACGCCGCGCGACCTGCATCCGCAGCCCAGGGCGCGCCGCAACGAGCCGGCGTTCCTGCCCCACATCCTGCGCACCGTGGCGCGCGCGCGCGGCGAGGCGCCCGAAGCGCTCGCCGAGGCGACCACGCGCAACGCGAAGGCGTTCTTCGGCATCCCGTGAACCTTGCCCAGCTGCTCCACTCGGCGGCACGGCGCCTGCCGCGCGCGGGCGCCCTCGCGCTCGGCA
>DATFEJ010000112.1:0-2462 GCA_035251235.1 Burkholderiales bacterium | reverse complement strand
GCCCGCCGAGACGCGCGCCGAGTTCGAGCGCCTGGGCTGGTCGCGCGTGGCCGCCTTCCAGACGCGCAACCCCATGCACCGCTCGCACGAGTACCTCGCCAAGGTGGCGATCGAGACCTGCGACGGCGTGCTGGTGCATTCGCTGCTCGGCGCGCTGAAGGCCGGCGACATCCCGGCCGAGGTGCGCACGCGCGCCATCGGCGTGCTGATGGAGAAGTACTTCCGCCCGGGGACCGTGGTGCAGGCGGGCTATCCGCTCGACATGCGCTACGCCGGCCCGCGCGAGGCGCTGCTGCACGCGCTGTTTCGCCAGAATTACGGCTGCTCGCACCAGATCGTGGGCCGCGACCACGCGGGCGTCGGCAGCTACTACGGCCCGTTCGACGCGCACAAGATCTTCGACGAGATCCCGCAGGATGCGCTCGAGACGCAGCCGCTGAAGATGGACGTCACCTTCTGGTGCTACAAGTGCGGCGGCATGGCCTCGGGGCGCACCTGCGCGCACACCGACGCCGACCGCCTGCAGGTCTCGGGCACGCAGCTGCGCAAGTGGCTGTCGGAGGGCAACCCCGTGCCGGCGGAGTTCAGCCGGCCCGAGGTGCTGGAAGTGCTGCGCGCCTACTACGCGTCGCTGGAAGTAAAGGCCGGCGCGCGCTGATTCACGCCGCCGGGCGCGCGCTCTCCGCGGCCTGCTGCGCGGCGAGCCGCTCCTTGGCGAACTGCACGAAGCTGTTCACCAGGCGCGAGTGGAAGCGCTCCTTCGGGTAGACCACCGACAGGTGGCGCGTGAGCCGCGGCGAGAGCGGCACGCGCGCCAGCACGCCGGCGCGCGCCTCCTTGGCGGCGGTGGCGCGCGACATGATGGCGAACGCGCTGCCCGTGGAGAGCAGCCCCTTGATCGCTTCCGGGCTGCCCAGCTCCATCACCACCTGCAGCGAGTCGGGCTGGACGCCCGCCTTTTCCAGGTAATGGTCGATCACTTCGCGCGTGCCCGAGCCGGGCTCGCGGCTGACGTACGGGTACTCGGCGAGCATCTGCGGCGTGGCCGCCGCTTGCTTGGCGAGCGCATGCGAAGGCGCGCACACCACCACCAGCTCGTCGTCGGTGCAGACGTCGGTGACCAGCGAGGGCAGGTGGGAATCGCCCTCGATGAAGCCGAGGTCGAGCGTCCGCTCGGCGATGCGCGCCTGCACCGCCTCGGAATTGGCGACGAACAGGCGCGGCACCACGCCCGGGTAGGCCATCTTGAACTCGCCTAGCACGGGGGGAAGCATGTACTCGGCGATCGTGGTGCTGGCGCCGATCAGCAGCGCGCCCGCCACCTGGCCGCCCATCTCCTTCATGCGCGTGTCCATCTCGGCCGAGAGCTCGAGGATGCGCTCGGCGTACTCCAGCGCCGCCTGCCCGGCGGGCGTGAGCGCGATGCGCCCGTGCGCGCGGTCGAAGAGGCGCGTGTTGAAGTGCTCCTCGAGCTGGCGGATCTGGAAGGTCACCGCCGGCTGCGTCATGAACAGCGCCTCCGCCGCCTTGGTGAAGGAGAGGTGCTTCGCGACCGCGTGGAAGACCTGGAGGCGACGGTCGGCCATGGCGTTTGCCTGCCGAGATTAGGGAACGCAATTGAAGCATAAAGGCGCAGGGCCATAAAGCCGCCCCCCGCCTTTTCTTATGGGGGCCGCCCATCGGCCATCGCCGGCCGCCCGTCCATTCCGCCGGTCAGGATCTGTCGCCCGCGGTCAGACGTCCTCGCGCGGCACGTTCCTTGCGTTCAATGTAGAGTGGTCTGGCTGGCGTTGGAGGGCTGCGCATGAAGAACGCATTGGGTGCCGTCCTGCTGATCGTCGCCGCGCTGTCCGCGCGCGCGCAGGATCTCGACAAGCCGCTGCTGCTGGTGGCCTCGCACGACCTCAAGGGGCCTTACCACCATACCGCGCTCCTCGTCGTGCCGCTGCAAGGCCGCCACGTCGGCTTCATCCTCAACCGCGCCACCGGCATGACGCTCGCCAAGCTCTTCCCGGAGCACGCGCCATCGGCCAAGGTCGCCGATCCCGTCTATCTCGGCGGGCCGGAGGGCGTGAACGCCATCTTCGCCATGGTGGCGCGCGACCCCGGCGACGGCTCGGTGCACCTGTTCGAGGACGTATTCGTCACTTCGCAGGCAAAGGCGGTCGACCGCATCATCGAGCAGACGCCGAACGAGGCGCGCTACTTCGCCGGCTTCGTCGGCTGGCAGCCCGGCGAGCTGGCCGCCGAGCTGGAAAAGGGCTGGTGGTACGCGGCCGAGCCGGACAAGAGCACGGTGTTCGAGCGGCGCGCCGACGACCTGTGGGAGACGCTCGTCAGGCGCCTCGGCAAGCGCCCCCCGCCTGCGGAGGGAATGCAGGCGACGTAGCGGACGCCTACGGCTTCTTCGGCGTCTTGTACTCGGCTTCCTTCTGCAACGGCTTCCAGATGGTTTCGTAGCC
>DATFEJ010000054.1:0-13823 GCA_035251235.1 Burkholderiales bacterium | reverse complement strand
CGCCCCAGGCGCCGCGGTACGAGATGTCGGCGCGCTGCGCGGCCTCGCGCAGCGAGCCCGACTGCGCCAGCTCCGCGAGCAGCCGCAGCAGCGTGCGGCCGCGCTCGCGCGGAAAGTCGCGCCCGGCGAGCCAGGCGTGGTCGAACTCGACGCTGAAACCTGTATGCATTTCGGTGCCTATTTAAATCCACTGCCCGCGGGCTGTAAAGTGAGATGGATTCTCATGGTATGCATAGGAATGCATAAGAGCGATGCTTGAGGCCCTGCTCGGCGGCCTGCGCCTGGTGGCGACGCTCGACCTGCGCCTGTGGGAGATCGTCGCCCTCAGCCTGGGGGTGAGCCTGTCGGCGGTGGCGCTGGCGACGCTCTTCGGATTGCCGCTCGGCGCGGCGATCGCGGTGGGCCGGTTTCCCGGCCGCCAGGCGGTGATCGTGGTGCTGAACGCCCTGATGGGGCTGCCGCCGGTGGTGGTGGGCCTGTTCGTCTACCTGTTGCTGTCGCGCGCCGGGCCGCTCGGCGAGCTCGGGCTGCTGTTCACGCCGCAGGCCATGGTCATCGCGCAGACGGTGCTCGTCCTGCCGATCATCGCCGCGCTCGCGCGCCAGGCGGTGGAAGATGCCTGGCGCGAGTACGAGGAGCAGCTGCGCTCGCTCGGCGTGCACGGCGTGCGCGGCGCGTTGACCGTCCTGTGGGACATCCGGTTTTCGCTCCTCACCGCGGTGCTGGCGGGACTTGGGCGCGCGAGCGCCGAGGTGGGGGCGGTGATGATCGTCGGCGGCAACATCGACGGCGTGACGCGCGTCATGACCACGACGATCGCGCTGGAGACCTCCAAGGGCGACCTGCCGCTCGCGCTCGGGCTGGGCATGGTGCTGATCGCCATCGTGCTGGCGCTCAACGCCGCCGCGCAGGTGATCAAGGAAGCAGCGCAGCGGAGGTACGGATGAGCGGCATCCTGCCGCTGCGGCTCGAAGGCGTGTCGTTCGCGGCCGGCGGGCGCACGATCATCGAGCCCCTCAACCTGACGCTCGAGGCCGGCGCCAGCACCGTCATCCTGGGCGCCAATGGCGCGGGCAAGAGCGTGCTCATGCGCCTCATGCACGGCCTGCTCGCCCCGAGCACCGGGCGCGTGGCCTGGAGCACCGAGGGGCCGAGGCGGCGCCAGGCGATGGTGTTCCAGCGGCCGGTGATGCTGCGTCGCTCGGCGCTCGCCAACGTGGTCTATGCGCTCGACGCGGCGGGTGTCCCGGTGGGGCAGCAGCTGCGGCTGGCGCGCGAAGCGCTGCAGGAGGTGGGCCTCGCCCACGCGGCCGGGCGTCCGGCGCGCGTGCTCTCCGGCGGCGAGCAGCAGCGCCTCGCCCTGGCGCGCGCCTGGGCGCTGCATCCGGAGGTTCTGTTCCTGGATGAGCCGACCGCCAACCTCGACCCCGGTGCGACGCGCGAGATCGAGGCGGTGATCAAGGCCTTCGACGTCGCGGGCACCAAGATCGTGATGTCGACGCACAGCCTCGGGCAGGCGCGGCGCCTGGGCGACGAAGTGATCTTCCTGCACCAGGGGCGCGTCGCCGAGCGCGCGCCGATCGAGAAATTCTTTCCGCAGCCGGCCTCGCCCGAGGCGGCTGCCTTCATCAAGGGAGAACTGCCATGGGCATGATGTTGAGAATCCTGGTCGCGCTGCTCGTCAGCACGAGCGTATCTGCGCAGCAGCGCTACATCACAGTCGCCTCCACCACCTCGACCGAGCAGTCGGGCCTGTTCAAGCACCTGCTGCCGGCCTTCGAGAAGAAGGCCGGGTTCCAGGTGCGCGTCGTGGCGCTCGGCACCGGGCAGGCGCTCGACATGGGCAAGCGCGGGGATGCCGACGTGGTGTTCGTGCACGCCAAGGCGCTGGAGGAGAAGTTCGTCGCCGAGGGCTACGGCGTGCAGCGTTTCGAGGTCATGTACAACGATTTCGTGCTGGTCGGGCCGAAATCCGATCCCGCCAAAGTCGGCGGCACGAAGGACATCGTCGCGGCGCTCGCGAAGATCAAGGCGGCGCAGGCGCCCTTCGCTTCGCGCGGCGACAAGAGCGGCACGCACTTCGCCGAGCTGCAGCTGTGGAAAGCGGCGGGCATCGACATCGCGAAGGACAAGGGGCCCTGGTATCGCGACACGGGCTCGGGCATGGGGCCGACGCTCAACACGGCCGCCGGCATGAACGCCTACGCGCTCACCGACCGCGGGACCTGGCTGTCGTTCAAGAACCGGGGGGACCTGGTGATCTCGGTGGAGGGCGACCAGCGCCTGTTCAACCAGTACGGCGTGATCCTGGTGAACCCGGCCAAGCACGCGCACGTGAAGAAGGACATGGGGCAGGCGTTCATCGACTGGATCGTGTCGCCCGAGGGACAGGCGGCCATCGCCGCCTATAAGATCGGGGGCGAGCAGCTGTTCTTTCCCAACGCCGGGCGCTGAGGCGACTCGCGATATATTGCGGGGGCCTTGGATGACACGATCCTTCTCGCGCTCGCCGCCGGCATGCTGCTGGCGTCCTTCGTCTACGCCTCGGTCGGGCACGGCGGCGCCTCTGCCTACATCGCCGCCATGGCGCTCGCCGGCGTCGCGCCCGCCGAGATGCGCCCGATCGCGCTCACGCTGAACGTGCTGGTCTCGTTGCTGGCGACGTGGAAATTCTGGCGCGCGGGGCATTTCCGCTGGCGGCTGT
This sequence comes from Burkholderiales bacterium, assembly GCA_035251235.1. Lineage (GTDB taxonomy): Bacteria > Pseudomonadota > Gammaproteobacteria > Burkholderiales > SG8-39 > JAABQT01. The sequence continues at coordinate 11,119 of DATFEJ010000054.1, read as the reverse complement.
TCTGGCCCTTCGCCGCCGTGTCGATTCCCTTCGCTTACCTGGGCGGCGCGATCACGCTCCCCGGCGACATGTACAAGGCCGTGGTGGGGCTCGTGCTCGTCTACGCGGGGTGGCAGCTTTGGCGCAGCTTCAGTGCCGGCGCCGAGATGCGCGCGGCGCGCGCGCCTGCGGTGCCGCTCGCCATGGCGATCGGCGCGGCGATGGGCCTGCTCTCCGGTTTGACCGGGGTGGGCGGCGGAATTTTCCTCAGCCCGTTGCTGCTCATGCTCGGCTGGGCGGGCACCAAGGAGACCTCCGCCGTGGCCGCGCCTTTCATTCTGGTAAATTCGCTCGCCGGGCTGGCGGCGGGCTTCGTCGCCGGAACGGCGGCGCTGCCGCAGTCCACGTGGCTGCTGGCGGGCGCGGTGCTCGCCGGCGGCTGGCTGGGCGCCGAGTACGGCAGCCGGCGCTTCACCAACCCCGTGGTGCGTCGCTTCCTCGCGGTGGTCCTCGGGGTGGCAGGAGCCAAGATGGTGCTCGCATGAAGGTGTTCGGCGTCGCCGGCTGGTCCGGCAGCGGCAAGACCACGCTGATCGAGAAGCTCATCCCCCGCTTCGTGAAGCGGGGCTTGCGCGTCTCGCTCATCAAGCACGCGCACCACAGCTTCGACGTGGATCAGCCGGGCAAGGACTCCTACCGGCACCGCCACGCCGGCGCCGCGGAAGTCCTGGTCACGTCGTCGCGCCGATGGGTGCTGATGCACGAGCTGCGCGGTGCGCACGAGCCCTCGTTCGAGGACCAGGTGAAGCGCCTCTCGCCCTGCGATCTCGTCATCGTCGAGGGCTTCAAGCACGCGCCCATCCCCAAGCTCGAGGTGTGGCGCGCGGGAACCGAGGAGGGGCTGCTGCACCCGGAGGATCCGCACATCGTCGCCGTGGCGAGCGACGCGAAGCTGGACACGAAGCTGCCGCTCCTCGACCTGAACGACGATGCGGCGATCGCCGATTTCATCCTGAGGCACCTGAAGCTCGCATGAACAAGGGCCTGCTTTCCGTCGACGAGGCGCTCGAGGTGCTGCTCGCGGGCGCGCGCGCTGTGGCCGGGATCGAGGAGGTGCCGACGCTCGAGGCCGCCGGGCGCGTGCTGGCCAAAGCCCAGGTCTCTACGATGGACGTGCCGCCGATGGACAACAGCGCCATGGACGGCTACGCGGTGCGCGTCGCGGACGTGCAGTCGCCCGATACCCGCCTGAAGGTCGCGCAGCGCATCCAGGCCGGCGCCGTGGGCGCGGCGCTCGCGCCGGGCACCGCGGCGCGCATCTTCACTGGGGCGCCGATCCCGGCCGGCGCCGACGCGATCGTCATGCAGGAGTTCTGCGCCGCCGACGGCGAGCACGTCGTCGTCAAGAAAGTGCCGGAAAAGGACGCCTGGATTCGCCGCCGCGCGAGCGACATCGCCAAGGGCGCGCAGGTGCTCGCCGCGGGCATCCGCCTGCAGCCGCAGGATACGGGCCTCGCGGCCTCGGTCGGCATCAAGGCGCTGCCCGTCTACCGGCGCGTGCGCATGGGCCTGTTTTTCACCGGCGACGAGCTGGTGATGCCGGGCGACCCGCTGCCCCCCGGGCGCATCTACAACTCGAACCGCTTCACGCTGAACGGCCTCGCGCGCGTGTTCGGCTGCGAGGTGCGCGACTACGGCATCGTGCCGGACTCGCTGGAGGCGACGCGCGCGGTGCTCAAGCGCGCCTCCGCCGAGTGCGACGTGATCGTCACTTCGGGCGGCGTTTCAGTGGGCGAGGCGGATTTCGTGAAGCCCGCGGTGGAAGCGGAAGGCTCGCTCCTCATGTGGAAGATCGCCATGAAGCCCGGGCGGCCGCTTGCCTTCGGCCGGGTGGGGGACGCCGCGTTCATCGGGCTGCCGGGCAATCCCGTGTCCTCCTTCGTCACTTTCCTCATCTTCGTGCGCCCGTTCCTGCTGCGCACGCAGGGCATCGCGGACGCTGCGCCGCGCGCCATCGCCGCGCGCGCCGACTTCGACTGGGCCGAGCCCGACGCGCGGCGCGAGTTCCTGCGCGTAAAATGGAACGCGCAGGGCGGGCTGGAGATCTACCCGACGCAGGACTCGGCGGTGCTCACCTCCACCGCCTGGGCCGACGGGCTGGTCGACAACCCGCCCAACCACGCGATCGCGAGGGGCGACACGGTGCGCTTCCTGCCGTACTCGGAGCTCTACGGATGAAGGTGAAGGTGCTGTATTTCGCCGCGCTGCGCGAGCAGCTCGGCACCGCGGCCGAGGAGATCGAGCTGCCCGCGGGCGTGTCCACGGTCGCGGCGCTCCGGTCGCACCTGCGCAGCCGCGGCGGCGCCTGGCAGCTCGCGCTCGCCGACGGCAAGCTCGTGCGCATGGCGATCAACCAGGACATGGCGCCCCCGACGGCCGTTCTCAAGTCAGGCGACGAGGTGGCGTTCTTTCCCCCGGTGACCGGCGGATGAAGATCGCCGTCCAGGCGCAGGACTTCGACGCGGGCGCGGAGATGCGCGCGCTCTCGCGCGACCCGAAGGTCGGCGCGGTGGCGAGCTTCGTCGGCGTGGTGCGCGAAGTCGGCATGACCCTCGAGCACTATCCGGGGATGACCGAGAAGGCCTTGAACAAAATCGTCGAGGAGGCGCGCGGCCGCTGGCAGGTGCTCGACTGCACCGTGATCCATCGCGTAGGGTCGCTCGAGCCTACCGACCAGATCGTGCTGGTGGCGGTGTCGAGCGCGCATCGCGGCGACGCCTTTTCCGCCTGCGAGTTCATCATGGACTACCTCAAGACGCAGGCCCCATTCTGGAAGAAGGAGGCCGCGGGCTGGGTCGAGGCGCGCGCCTCGGACGACAAGGCGGCGGAACGCTGGCGATGAGCGCCGCGGCCTTCGCGGCGGTGGGGGTGGGGGCGATGCTCGGGGCCTGGGCGCGCTGGGGGCTGGCGACCTGGCTCAATCCGCTGGTTCCCAATCTGCCCATGGGTACGCTCGCGGCCAATATCGGAGGCGGCTACCTCGTTGGGCTGGCGGTGGCCCTGTTCGCCGAGCACACGGCGCTTGCCCCCGAATGGCGCCTGGCGTGCATCACGGGGTTCCTCGGCGCGCTGACCACGTTCTCGACCTTTTCCGCCGAATCGCTGCAGCTCCTGCAGGCCGGGCGCTATGCGGCCGCCGTGCTGCACTCGGGCGCCCACCTGTTCGGCGCCTTGCTCGCCACCTTCCTCGGCTTCCTCACCTACCGGGCGCTGAGCTGAAGCGATTAAGGCGGCGTTAATCTTGCGGGCGTAGCCTCGGACGGGCCATGCGCCTTCGCCTGCCCGCCCGGCTCGCGCCCGTAGCCCTCGCCGCCGCCCTGCTGCTGGCCCTGTCCTCGGCGACGCGCCTCGCGCTCGCCGCGCGCGCCGACGTGACCCTGGGCGGCCCCGCCGAAGCGCTGCAGATCCTGCTGCGCGGCCTGATGTTCGACCTCGCCGCCGCGGCCTACCTGCTCGCCGTGCCGGTGCTGTGGTTCGCGCTGCTGCCCGACCGGCTGGCGCGCACGCGCCTGCATCGCGCTCTGGTGCTCGCCTGGTTCGCGGCCAGTGCCTTCGGGCTGCTGCTGCTGCCGGTCGCCGAGTGGCTGTTCTGGGACGAGTTCGGCGCGCGCTTCAACTTCATCGCGGTGGACTACCTCGTCTACACGCGCGAAGTGCTCGGCAACATCTGGCAGAACTACCCCGTGGGCTGGACGCTCGGCGCAATCGCCGCGCTGGCGCTCGCGCTCACGGCGCTCGTCGCGCGGCCGCTGTGGCGCACGGGCGGCGCGCCGATCGCCTGGCGCACTTCGGCAGCCGTGCTCGCCGGCGGGACGCTCATGCTCGGCTGCGTCGCCGGCCTGGTGGACGTCGATGCGAAGAGCTTCTCGTCGCGCGACGCCGCCAACGAGCTCGCCGGCAACGGCCTGTATGACTTCTTCGCCGCCAACCGCAGGAACGAGCTCGACTTCGAGCGCTTCTACGCCACGCTGCCGCTCGGCGAGGCGCTGGCGCGCGTGCGCAACGGCTTTCCGGGCGCCGACTGGATCGCGCCGGAGGCGGGCGGCATCGAGCGCCACGTGCGCGCCGCGGCCAAGGAGCGGCGCATGCACGTCGTGCTGATCACGGTAGAGAGCCTGGGCGCCGAGTTCCTCGGCGCGTACGGCAACGCGCAGGGGCTCACGCCGAACCTGGATCGCCTCGCGCGCGAGAGCCTCTGGTTCACCAACGTCTACGCCACCGGCAACCGCACCGTGCGCGGGCTGGAGGCGGTGAGCCTCGCGCTGCCGCCGACGCCCGGACAGTCGATCGTGCGCCGCCCGAACAACGACGCGCTCTTTTCGCTCGGCAGCGTGTTCGAGGACAAGGGCTACGGCGTGCTGTTCGCCTACGGTGGCTACGGCTACTTCGACAACATGAACGCCTTCTTCGACGCCAACGACTACCGCGCAGTCGACCGGCGCGACATCCCGGCCGGGCGCATCGCGTTCGAGAACATCTGGGGCGTGGCCGACGAGCACCTGTTCGACCAGGTGATCGAGGAGTTCGACCGCGAGCTGGCCGCACGCCCGGCGCGGCCGCTGTTCGCGCACGTGATGACCACCAGCAACCACCAGCCCTTCACGTACCCGGAGGGCCGCATCGACATTCCCCCGGGCACCGGCCGCGGTGGCGCGGTGAAGTACTCGGACTATGCGATCGGGCGCTTCCTGGAGAAGGCGCGCGCGCGGCCGTGGTTCGCCGACACGCTGTTCGTGATCACCGCGGACCACGGCGCGAGCGCGCGCGGCAGCGCGCAGATCCCGGTGGGACGCTATCGCATCCCGCTGCTGGTGTACGCGCCGGGCCTCGTCGCTCCGGCCCGCGTGGACCGGCTCATGTCGCAGATCGACATCGCGCCCACGCTGCTCGGCCTGCTCGAGATCGACTACTACAGCAAGTTCCTCGGGCGCGACCTGCTACGCGCGCCGCCCGGGACCGACCGCGCCTTCGTCGCCAATTACCAGACGCTCGGATTCATCCGCGAGGGGCGCATCGCGCTGCTCGAGCCCAAGCGCGGCGTGCGGGTATTCGAGCTGGACGCGCAGGGTCGCGTGGGCGGCCGGGCGAGCGACCCGGAGCTCGAGCGCGAGGCGATCGCCTGGTACCAGGTGGCTTCGCACGCCTTCCGCTCGGGGCTGTACCGCGACGAGGAGCAGGTCCCGCCGCAGGCGCGCGTGGCGGCGGGCGCGCAGCACGTCGCCGCCCACCTGGTGCGTTGAGGCGCTGGCTCGTCCTGCAGGTGGCGGGGCTGGCGCTCGCCGCCGTGGCGATCTGGCTCTTCGCCGGGTCCGCACTCGACTTCCGGCTTTCCGCGCTGGCGTATTCGCCCGAGGCACGAGCCTTCCCGCTGCGCGACGCCTGGCTTGCCGAAGCGATCGGCCACAAGGGGCTCAAGCACCTCAGCCTCGCGCTGTGGCTGGGCTTGCTCGGCATCGCAAGCGCTTCGCGTGCGTGGCGCGGGGAGCTGCTGCGCTCCGTGCTGGGGGTGGCGCTCGCCGCGAGCGCCGTATCGGTGCTGCGCGGCTGGAGCGCGCACTCCTGCCCGTGGGACCTCGCCACGTTCGGCGGCAGCGCCGAGTGGTTTCCGGTCTTCGGCGAGGTTCCCGCCAACCCGGGCCCTGGCCGCTGCCTGCCCTCTGGGCACGCCTCGACCGGGTTCGGGCTCTTCGCGCTGTACTTCGCGCTGCGCGAGGCGCACCCGCGGCACGCGCTTGCCTCGCTGGCGCTCGCTTGGGCGCTCGGACTGCTCGCCACCGCGGTCCAGGTCGCGCGCGGGGCGCATTTCCTTTCCCATGGCCTGTGGACGGCCTGGGTCTGCTGGGCAGTCTGCCTGGCGTTGTCGGTGGCGTGGAGCTGGCGCAAGATCCTGCGGGACAGTTGAAACCGGGGCGGATGCCCCCATGTGCGTGTCAGGTTCTTCAGGGAAATCAGGCCCATGCGCATCGAAAAGTTCACCACCCGGCTGCAGGAAGCCCTCGCTGAGGCCCAAAGCCTCGCGGTGGGCCGTGACCACCCCTACATCGAGCCCCAGCACCTGCTGGCGGCCCTCCTCGAGCAGGAGGACGGCGGGACCAGCGCGCTGATCGCCAAGGCGGGCGGCAACCCGGGCGCCCTGAAGAAGGCGCTCGCCGACGCGCTCGGCCGGATGCCCAAGGTCGAGGGCACGCCGGGTGAGGTGCACGTGTCGCGCGAGCTGGGGCAGCTCCTCAACGTCGCCGACAAGGAAGCGCAGAAGCGCGGCGACCAGTACATCGCCTCCGAGCTCGTGCTGCTCGCCGCGGCCGGCGACAAGGGCGAGATCGGCAGGATCCTGAAGCAGGCGGGCGTCGCGAAGGCCGCGCTGGAAAAGGCGATCGAGGAGGTGCGCGGCGGGGCGAGCGTCTCCGGCCAGGCCGACGAGTCGCAGCGCCAGGCGCTGGAGAAGTACACGCTCGACCTCACCGAGCGCGCGCGCGCCGGCAAGCTCGACCCGGTGATCGGGCGCGACGACGAGATCCGGCGCTGCATCCAGATCCTGCAGCGGCGCACCAAGAACAACCCGGTGCTGATCGGCGAGCCGGGCGTGGGCAAGACCGCGATCGTCGAAGGCCTCGCGCAGAGGATCGTCAACGGCGAAGTGCCCGAGTCGCTCAAGCACAAGCGCGTGCTGGTGCTCGACATGGCTTCGCTGCTCGCGGGCGCGAAGTACCGCGGCGAGTTCGAGGAGCGCCTCAAGTCCGTGTTGAAGGACCTCGCCAAGGACGAAGGCAACACCATCGTCTTCATCGACGAGCTGCACACCATGGTCGGCGCGGGCAAGGCGGAAGGCGCCATCGACGCCGGCAACATGCTCAAGCCCGCGCTCGCGCGCGGAGAGCTGCATTGCATCGGCGCCACGACCCTGAACGAGTACCGCAAGTACGTGGAGAAGGACGCGGCGCTCGAGCGGCGCTTCCAGAAGGTGCTGGTCGGGGAGCCTTCCGTGGAGGCGACCATCGCCATCCTGCGCGGCCTGCAGGAGAAGTACGAGGTGCACCACGGCGTGGAGATCACCGACCCGGCGATCGTCGCCGCGGCCGAGCTTTCGCACCGCTACATCACCGACCGGTTCCTCCCGGACAAGGCAATCGACCTGATCGACGAGGCGGCCGCCCGCATCAAGATGGAGATCGACTCCAAGCCCGAGTCGATGGACCGGCTCGACCGGCGCCTGATCCAGCTCAGGATCGAGCGCGAGGCGGTGAAGAAGGAGAAAGACGAGGCCTCGAGGAAGCGCCTCGGCCTCATCGAGGACGAGATCAAGCGCCTGGAGAAGGAGTACTCCGACCTCGAGGAGATCTGGAAGGCCGAGAAGGCGCAGGTGCAAGGCAGCCAGCACATCAAGGAAGAGATCGAGAAGCTGCGCCTGCAGATGGCCGAGCTGCAGCGCAAAGGCCAGTACGACAAGCTCGCCGAGCTGCAGTACGGCAAGCTCCCCCAGCTCGAGGCGCAGCTGAAGAAGGCCGAGAAGGCGGATACCGCGCCCAAGGCGAGACTCGTGCGCACGCAAGTTGGCGCGGAGGAGATCGCCGAAGTCGTGTCGCGCGCCACCGGCATCCCGGTCTCGAAGATGATGCAGGGCGAGCGCGAGAAGCTCATCAAGATGGAGGCGAAGCTGCACGAGCGCGTGGTCGGCCAGGACGAGGCCGTGCGGCTCGTCTCGGACGCGATCCGTCGCTCGCGCTCGGGGCTATCCGACCCCAACCGCCCCTACGGCTCGTTCCTCTTCCTCGGGCCCACGGGCGTCGGCAAGACCGAGCTGTGCAAGGCGCTGGCGAATTTCCTCTTCGATTCGGAAGAGCACCTGATCCGCATCGACATGTCCGAGTACATGGAGAAGCACTCCGTGTCGCGCCTCATCGGCGCGCCGCCCGGATACGTAGGCTACGACGAGGGCGGCCAGCTCACCGAGCAGGTGCGCAGGAAGCCCTATTCCGTGATCCTGTTCGACGAGGTGGAGAAGGCGCACCCCGACGTGTTCAACGCGCTGCTGCAGGTGCTGGACGAAGGCCGGCTGACGGACGGGCAGGGCAGGACGGTGGACTTCAAGAACACGGTGCTCGTCATGACCTCCAACCTGGGCTCGCAGATGATCCAGCAGATGGCGGGCAGCGACTACGGCGTGGTCAAGCTCGCCGTGATGGCCGAGGTGAAGAACCAGTTCCGCCCCGAGTTCGTCAACCGCATCGACGAGGTGGTGGTGTTCCACGCCCTGGGCGAGGAGCACATCAAGTCGATCGCCGGCATCCAGCTCGGCGTGCTCAAGGCGCGCCTGGCGAAGATGGAGTACGGGCTGGACGTCTCGGACGCGGCCCTGGCCGAGCTCGCCAAGGCGGGCTTCGACCCGGTGTACGGCGCGCGGCCGCTGAAGCGCGCCATCCAGTCGGAGCTCGAAAACCCGCTCGCCAAGGCGATCCTCGAGGGGCGCTTCGCGCCCAAGGACACGATCCGCGTCGACAGCCGCGGCGGGCGCATGACCTTCGAAAAAGCGCCCGCGCGCGCCGCCGCCTAGCCTAGCGCTTCGCGAACGGCGGCACCGGGTACACCGGCTTCGCCGTCGCCACCGCGGGCGGGTAGACCACTTCCAGCCCGTTCGGCAGCGTCTGCATGATCGAGAATTCGTTCTTGTACTGCTTGCCGGTTTCGTCGATCTGGTACTCGCCGCAGGCGGTGACCACCTTGCCCGAGAGCTTGAGCGCCGCCTGCTTCAGCCCGGCGGCATCGAGCGAGCCCGCGGTCCTGATGAACTGCTCGGTGAGCACGCCGGCGCCGTAGGCGAGGATGGTCTGGAAGTCCGCCGGGTACTGCGCGTTCGGGAACAGCCGCTCGTAGGCCGCCACCATCTGCGCGCGGTTCAGGCCGTGCGTCACCTTCCAGTTGATCTTCTCGTGCAGCAGGGTCTGGCTGAAGACGTAGTGCCCGTCCTTGCCCGATTGCTGCAGGAACTGCGGCTGCGAGCCGTACACCAGGTACACCGCCTTGAAGTCCGCGTTGGTCTCGCGGATCTGGCGCGCGATGGTCATCTGGTCGCCTTCGTAGGCGGTCGGGTAGAACGCCTCCGCGCCGCTCGCCTTCGCCTTCTGGATCAGGATGTTGAAGTCCTTGGTGCCCTTGGCGAACTTCTCGTCCATGGTCACCTGCATGCCGAGCTCCTTGGCGAGGTCGATCGCGCCCTGGGTCAGCGCGGCCGGGAACGGCTCGTCGACGTAGGCGAACGCGACCTTCTTCACGCCCATCGAGTGCAGCGCGCGCACCGCGGGCTGGCCGAGGAGCGTCCCCGCGATCTGCGTGGCGGAGACGATGTACTTGTAGCCCTGCTTGTAGATCGAGTCGGCGGACGCCGACCAGATCACCATGAACTTGCCGTTGGTCTCGGTGGTGTTGGCGGCCGCCGCGGTGAGCGTCGAGCCGAAGGGGCCGAACACGAGGTCCACCTTCTCGTCCTTGATCAGCGTCTCGTAGACGCGCGGGACGAGCTGCTTGTCGCTGCGGTCGTCGAGGATCACCAGCTCCACTTTGCGCTTCCGTCCGCCGACCTCGATGCCGCCGCGCTTGTTTACGTCGTCGACCCAGATCTGCGCGCCGCGGTGGCCCGACTGCGCGGCGAGCGCGAAGGTGCCGGTCGAGGATACCGTCATGCCGATGCGGATCGGCTTGTCGGCCTGGGCGGCCGCGCCGCCCGCGAAAGCGAAGAGCGCCGGCGCGGCGAGCGCCAGCAGTGCGTTTCTACGGTTCATGGTTTGCCTCCTCCTGGAAAGTCAATGCGTGCAATGATACTCAGGCGTCGATGCGGTAATCTACCCATTCGGCGATCAGGTTGCGCAGATCGGCGTCCTTGGCGAAGTCGCTCGCCGCGCCGTCGACCTTGTTCCTGCCCAGCTCCAGCACGTAGACGTGGTCGGCCACGCGCACGCACTGGCGCACGTTCTGGTCCACCAATAGCACGGTGATGCCCTGCCTGGGCAGCCCGTGGATGAACTCGTAGATCTCGGCGGCGAACCGCGGGGCGATCATCGCCGTGGGCTCGTCGAGCAGCACCGCGCGCGGCTTGAGGGCCAGCGCGCGCCCCAGCTCGAGGAAGCGCTGCTGCCCGCCGCTCATGGCGCCGGCGGGGTGCGCGCGCCGCTCCTTGAGCGCCGGAAACTGCGCGTAGGCGCGCTCCAGCGCCTCGGCGACGCGCGCCTTGTCGCGCCGGAACGACCAGCAGGCGAGGCGCAGGTTGTCCTCGACCGAGAGCTCGTTGAACAGACTGCGGCCCTGCGGCACCAGCGCGATGCCGCGCTCGATCAAGCGCCACGGCGGCGTGCCGGTGACCACCGCGCCGTCGATCAGCACGTCGCCGACCACGGGCTTCAGCAGCCCGTACAGCGTGCGCAGCGCCGTCGACTTGCCGGCGCCGTTCGGCCCGATCACCCCGGTGATCCTGCCGCGCCGCACGGCGAGCGACAAGCCCTGCAGGATGCGGATGTCGCCGTGGTAGGCGACGTCGACCGCGCGCAGCTCGAGCACCGGCGTCTCAGTTGCCAAGGTAGGCCTCCACCACCGCCGGGTTGCCGCGAATCTCGTCCACGCTGCCCATGGCGATCACGCGGCCTTCGTTCAGCGCCGCGACGCGCTGCGAGAGGCGATAGATCGAGGTCAGGTCGTGGCTGATGAGCAGCACCGTCCTGCCGCCGGCGGCCATCGACTCGATGCGCTCGATCATGAATTTGCACAACGTCGGATGCACGCCGGCGAACGGCTCGTCCAGCATCACCACCTGCGGCTCGGGCATCAGCATGCGCGCCATCTCGAGCAGCTTCTGCTGCCCGCCGGAGAGCTCCTCGGCGAAATTGTGCCGCAGCTCGATCAGGTTCATGTGCTCGAGCATGCCCTCGGCGCGCTCGATGAGCGCCGGGTAGCGCGCCGGGCGGTCGAGCACCGGCACCAGCAGGTTGTCGATCAGCGACATCTTGCGGAATACGCGCGGCACCTGGAAAGTGCGGCCGACGCCCTGGTGCGCGATCTCGTGCGGCGTGAAGCCGGTGGTATCGCGCCCGCC
>DATFEJ010000132.1:0-4842 GCA_035251235.1 Burkholderiales bacterium | reverse complement strand
CGCCTCGAGCCGGTCGCGCGCCCAGCGCGCGGCGGCTTCCAGCTCCTCGCGCGCCGAGCGAAAGGCGACGCGCTGCGCCTTGCCGGACTTGCCGTCCGGCGCGCAGCTGCGCACCTCGATGTCCTGCCTTGCGCAAGCCTCGAGGAAGTCCTGCGCCTGCGGCGCAACCGCGTCGAAGGCGTACAGGACGAGCACTCGGGGCTTCCTGAGCGCCGATTCCTTGAGCAGCGGCGCGACGACGTCGGCCAGGCGCGCGGCGTCGGTGTTGTTCTGCGCGGCGCAGCGCCGCGCGTACTCGCGCGACCACTCGGCGAAGGCTTTCTGGTCCTCGTTGCCCGGGAACGCGCCGAGCGCGCCGTCGATGCGCCAGGCGTGCGCCAGTTCCCAGGCGCGCGCGGCATCGGCGGCCGCCTGCGGCACGGCGAGGAGCGCCCCGCCCCACTCGCTCGAGCGGATCTGCGCTTCCCACAGCGCCTGCGCCTGCGCCGGCGTGAGCAGCAGCGGCAGCTCGCCCGCGAGCTCGGAGTAGAGCGCGTCCTCGTAGAGCCGCTCCACGAGCGCAGAAAGCGGCAGGACGTCCGCCGTCTCCCAGACCTTCAGGTCCTTGGCTGCCTGTCCGGCGTCGAATTCGCGCGCCAGCTCGCGCGCCAGTCGCGCGTTGGGGGTGACGACGGTGACGCGCGCCGCATGGCCCGCGGCGAGGCGCGCGAAGAGATCGGTTTTCGTGATCGCGCCGGCCGCCATGCGGCGCATAATAAGTCACATGGACGCCGTGGATGCGCTGTTCCTCGCGCGGGCCCAGTTCGGGCTGAACATCGCGTTCCACATCCTGTTTCCCACCATCAGCATCGCGCTCGCCTGGTACCTGATCGCCTTCCGCGTGCAATACGCGCGCACGGGCGCCGCCGAGTGGCTCGCCACCTACCGCCTGTGGGTCAAGGTGTTCGCGCTCACCTTCGCCATGGGCGTGGTTTCGGGCATCACCATGAGCTTCCAGTTCGGCACCAACTGGCCGGGCTACATGCTGAAGGTGGGCAACATCGCCGGCCCCCTGCTCGGCTACGAGGTGCTGACCGCGTTCTTCCTGGAAGCGACCTTCCTCGGCGTGATGCTGTTCGGCATGCAGCGCGTCTCCACGCGCGTGCACATCCTCTCGTCGGTGATGGTGGCGGTGGGCACCACGCTGTCGGCGTTCTGGATCCTCGCGCTCAACTCGTGGATGCAGACGCCCGCCGGGCACGTGATGGACGGCGAGGCGCTCATCGCCGGCGACTGGCTCGAGGTGATCTTCAACCCGTCCTTTCCCTACCGCTTCGCGCACATGATGCTCGCCTCGGGCCTCACCGCGTCGTTCCTGGTGGCAGGACTCTCGGCCTGGAGGCTGCTCAAGCAGAGCGCGGACGCCGGCGCGATGAAGACGCTGCGCGCGGCGACGCTCGCCGCGGCCGTGCTCGCGCCGGTGCAGGTCTTCGTCGGCGACCTGCACGGCCTCAACACGCTCGAGCACCAGCCGGCGAAGATCGCCGCCATGGAAGCCAACTGGAAAACGCAGAAGGGCGCGCCGCTCGTGCTGTTCGCCATCCCCAACGAGCTCGCCGGCCGCAACGACTACGCGCTCCAGATCCCGAAGCTCGCCAGCTTCGTGCTCATGCACGACTTCGACGCCGAGCTGCCGGGGCTCGATGCCTTCGTGCCGGACATCCCGCCGGTGGCGCCGGTGTTCTTCGCCTTCCGCCTGATGGTGGGCGTGGGCGTGCTGATGTTGCTGCTGGCCTGGTTCGGCGCGTGGTGGCTCAGGAAGCGCGCGCCGCCGCGCGGGCTGCTGTGGTGCTTCGCCGCCATGACGTTCTCCGGCTGGGTGGCGACGCTCGCCGGCTGGATCGTCACCGAGATCGGCCGCCAGCCCTGGCTGGTGACCGGTATCCTGCGCACCAGCGAGGCCGCGGGGCGCGTCTCCGAGGCGGCGCTCGGCGCGAGCCTCACCGGCTACGCGCTCGTCTACGGCGTGATGCTGCTCGCCTATATCGTCACGCTCACGCACATGGCGGGCAAGGGGGCGCAGCCGTGAGCTTCGACCTGCCGCTCGTCTTCGCGCTGCTCATGGGCGCGGCGGTGCTCGCCTACGTGGTGCTGGACGGATACGACCTCGGCGTGGGCATGCTCATGCCCGCGGCCTCGGACGAGGAGCAGGACGTGATGGTCGCCTCGATCGGGCCGTTCTGGGACGCGAACGAGACCTGGCTGGTGCTCGGCGTGGGCATCCTGCTCATCGCCTTTCCCGCGGCGCACGGCTACATCCTCGGCGAGCTCTACCTGCCGGTGGCGGCGATGCTCGTCGGCCTCATGCTGCGCGGCGTGGCCTTCGAGCTGCGCGTGAAGGCGGTCGGCTGGCACGCCGAGCTGTGGAACTGGCTGTTCTGGCTCGGGTCGTTCCTCGCTTCGTTCGGGCAGGGCTTCATGCTCGGGCGCTACCTCACGGCGTTCCTGCCCGGCTGGGGCTATTTCCTCTTCTCGCTGATGGTGGGCGCGGCGCTGTGCGGCGGCTACGTGCTGCTCGGCGCCACCTGGCTCGTGCTGCGCACCGAAGGCGCGCTGCAGAAGAAAGCGATGGCGTGGACGCGCTGGGGCCTCGCGTGGGTGGCGCTCGGCGTCGCGCTGGTGTCGCTCGGCACGCCGATGGTGAGCGAGCTCGTCTACGCGCGCTGGTTCGACTTCCCCGGCACGCTCGCCCTCATGGTGCTGCCGGCGGCGAGCGTCGCCGCCTGGGTCTGGGTGTGGCGCGCGCTCGGCCGCTCGGACTGGCAGCCCTTCGCCGGCGCGGTGGCGATCTTCGTGCTCGCCTTCTTCGGCCTCGCCTACAGCGTCTTCCCCTACGTGGTGCTCGGCTGGCTGACCATCTGGGAGGCGGCCGCGCATCCCTCGGCGCTCAAGGTGATGCTGATCGGCGCGCTGATCGTGCTGCCCTTCCTCGTCGGCTACACGGTGTTCGCCTACCGCGTCTTCCGCGGCAAGGCAAAAGCGGGGCTGTACGGCCACTAAATGGGGACAGTCCCCATTTTTCTCATTCGCGAATGATTGGCAGATGAGAAAAATGGGGACTGTCCCTATTTGTTTGGCAGCACGTCCTTGAACTGGGGGAAGGTCTTCCACGCCGGCACCGGTGGCACCTTGCCTTCGCAGGGCGCGTAGGGCGAGACCTCCACCATCTGCATCTTGTGGATGTAGCGCGGGCAGTTCGGGAAGATGCGCTCCGCTGCAACGCGCACGATCATCTGCGCGCCCTCGAACTCGCCCATCAGCGGATCGTCCGCGCTCAGGGAGGCCACGCCGTTCACGCGCAGGCGGTTCGGGCGCTCGAAATCTAGGAACAGCATGCCCACGTGCGGATTGGCGAGCACGTTGCCGAGGCTCCTGAACATGCCATTGCCGTCGTAGTTGGGAAAGGCGAGCTCGGAAGGCCCGGTCACGCGCACGAAGCCCGGCAGCCCGCCCTTGTAGGAGCAGTCGGGGCGTCCGTCCTCATCCGCGGTGGCGAGGAAGAACATGACGCGGCTCTCGATGAACGCGCGATCGCCTGCGGTGAACTCCGTGCGCCCGAGCGTTTCGTCGAGGCGGTCGGCGAGGCGCCGCGTATCGTAGCGGTCCTGCAGCTCGCGCATGCCCTCGTGATACGTGGGGCGCGCGGAGGATTCTTCAGGTGACGGCTTCATGGGACGCTCGGCAGGTTGTCCTGGTCCTCAAAGTCTACCGGCGCCTGCGGCCGGCGGTTCACTTGCAGGCGGAAGATGTCCGGGCGCGAGTAGTGGCCCGCGACGTCGAGGCTGCGCCGCGCCATGCCCACGCGCTCCAGGTCGATCTCCGCGTAGAGGATGCCGAAAGCTTCGTGCAGCGGGCCGGCGGCGATCTTGCCGCCCGGGGCCACCACCACCGTATCGCCCGCGTTGACCCATTCGTCGGCGTCCGGGAAGAGCGCCGCTCCCTCGGGCGGCATCGCGGGCGCGATGTCGCGGCCGCGGAAGGCGAAGCCGCTGGAGACGACCCAGCACCCCCCCTCGCGCGCGATGTGCTGCGCGGTGGCGATGCAGCGCTCGCCGTTGTCGTAGGTCGGCGCGATGTAGAGCTCGACGCCTTGCGCGTAGAGCGCAGCGCGCGCGAGCGGCATGTAGTTCTCCCAGCAGATCAGCGTGCCGACGCGCCCGCAGGGCGTGTCCACCACCTTGAGCCCCGTCGCGTCGCCAAAGCCCCAGACCATGCGCTCGGGATTGGTCGGCATGAGCTTGCGATGGCGATTGAGCAGCGCGCCGTCGGGCCCGAGCACCACCACCGTGTTGTAGAGCGTGCCGCCGCTGAACTGCGCGTCGCGCTCGTTCAGGCCGCAGACCACGACCGCGGCGTTCCTGCGCGCGGCCTCGGCGAGCGGCGCGAGATCGTCGCCTGCGAGGCTGACCGCATTGGCGCGCAGGCGCGAGTGCAGCTGCTCGGTGAGCGCCATGTCGGCGCCGGGCCGCAGCCGCCACATCCAGGCCGGGTAGCCGGGGACGAAGGCCTCGGGGAAGACGACGAGCCGCGCGCCGGCCTGCGCGGCCTCGTCGACGGCGGCGGCCGCGAGCTCGAGCGTCGCGCCCCGGTCGAGGAACGCGGGTGCGCGCTGGACGACGGCGATGCGCGGCATGTGCGCGCCGGCTCCTAGCGGAGCGGCAGGTCCTCGTGCAGGCAGAGGATGTTGCCCTCCGGATCCTGGAACCAGGCGGCCTTTTCCGAGCCGAGCACGCACACGTGGTCCACGGTCTTCAGGCCCGGCAGGTCGTAGTCGGCGAACTGCACGCCGCGCGCCTGCAGGTC
>DATFEJ010000176.1:0-2973 GCA_035251235.1 Burkholderiales bacterium | reverse complement strand
CGGACTGGCCGGAAGAGGCGCGGGCCGCGCTGCAGCGTTCGCTCGATCGTCGCTATCTGCTGCGACGCATCGAGACGATTCACGGGCTGCGAACCGCGGGCGACCGTCTCGAGTTCGTGGTCGACACCGATTGCGGGCCGGCGACGTTTCGCATCGATCCACGCGGCGAGGCGGGCGCGCGGCGCGCCATCGAGATCCTCGCCGGCGAATTCGAGCGCTCGCTGATGCTGTGCGGCGTGCCGCGCGCCGCCGACATCGGCGCGGACCTGCTGGCGCCGTGAGCCTGCCGGTCCTGGTCCTGGGCGGCGGCATCGGCGGCCTGGCTGCGTCCCTCGCGCTGGCGAGGAAGGGCTGCAAGGTGCGCCTGTTCGAGCAGGGCTCCGAATTGAAGGAGATCGGCGCCGGCATCCAGCTCGGGCCGAACGTCTACCACATGTTCGAAGTGCTCGGCCTCACCGGGGCGATCGAGCGCTGGTCGGCGCACCCGGACAACCTCATCATGATGGACGCGCTCACCGGCGAGGAGGTGACGCGCATCCCCGTGGGCAGCGCAGCGTTCAGGAGGCGCTTTCGCGGCTACCAGTACGGCGTCATCCACCGCGGCGACCTCTACCAGGTGCTGCTGGAAGCCTGCCGCGCGCAAGGGAACATCGAGCTGAACGAGAACAGAAAGGGCCTCGCCTTCGAGGAGAAGGCCGAGCGCGTCGTCCTGCGCATGGACGGGGGCGAGGCGATCGAGGGCGCGTGCCTCATCGGCTGCGATGGCCTGTGGTCGAAGGTGCGCGCGCAGATCCTCGGCGACGGCAAGCCGCGCGTCTCCGGCCACATCGCCTACCGCGCCGTGCTGCCGCGCGCGGACGTCCCCGGCGAGCTGTGGCAGAACAACGTCGTGCTGTGGGCCGGCCCGAAGACGCACCTGGTGCATTACCCCTTGCGCCGCGGCGAGCTCTACAACCTGGTGGCGGTCTTCCACAGCGACCAGTACGAGGAAGGCTGGGACGTCTACGGCGACCCCGGCGAGCTCGAGCGCAAGTTCGCCAACGAGCGGCCCGAGGTGCGGCGCCTGCTCGCCAAGATCAACGTCTGGAAGATGTGGGTGCTGTGCGACCGCGAGCCGGCGCGGCACTGGTCCAGGGGCCGCGCGACGCTGCTCGGCGACGCGGCGCACCCGACGCTGCAGTACCTCGCGCAGGGCGCCAACATGGCGATCGAGGACGCGGTGGTGCTCGCCGCCTACGGCGAGATCACGGGCTTCGACTGGGAGAGGACCTTCAAGCTCTACGAGGACGCGCGCTACAAGCGCACGGCGCGCGTGCAGATCATGTCGCGCTACTACGGCGATGCGTACCACGCCGCAGGGATTGTACGGGAGCTCAGGAACGATTTGCTCGCGCCCAAGCCGGGCGCGGCGCCCGATTTCGAGGGCGTGGCGTGGCTGTACAACGGCATCGAGGTGCCTCAGCCGAACAGGTGATCGAGCACCAGCTGCTTGAACGCGCGCGCCTCGAGCGCGCCCGCCGGCAGCAGGTCGCCGCGCGAGCTGATCACCAGCGGGCCGTGCTGCGCATCGTCGGTCAGGCGGCCGTGCGAGCCCTTCACCAGCGCCGTGTCCTTGAGGGATATCACGTCCATCAGCGCGCGCAAGCCGAGCTTCCTCTTGGCGAGCCGCCAGGCGCTCGCCAGCTTCGGCGCCGCGAGCGCCGGGTCGAAGAACAGCTCCACGGGGTCGTAGCCCGGCTTGCGGTGGATGTCCACCGTGCGCGCGAAATCCGGCGCGCGGGCGTCGTCGAGCCAGTAGTAGTAGCTGAACCAGCGCTCGGCCTTCGAGATCGCCACCAGCTCGCCCGAGCGCTCGTGCTCGAGGCCGAACGCCTTCTTGCCGGCCTCGTCGAGAACCCGCTCCACGCCGTCGAGCTTTTCCAGCAGCGCGCGCACCGCGTGCACGCGGCTGCGGTCGTTCACGTACACGTGCGCGACCTGGTGGTCGGCGACGGCGAAGGCGGCGCTCGCGCCCGGGTCGAGGACCTCGCGCCCGTGCTCCTCCGGGCGCACGGCAACCAGGCCCGCCTCGCGCAGCGCGCGGTTGATGTGCACGGCGTCGGTGACCGGCGTGATCCCGTACTCGGAGACGACGATCACCTCGCGCCCGCTCGATTGCGCGTAGTCGATGAGCGTGCCGCACGCGGCGTCGAGCTCGCGCAGGTCCTGCTGCACGCGCGGGTGCGAAGTATCGGGGCCGAGACGCTGCAGGTTGTAGTCCAGGTGCGGCAGGTAGGCGAGCGTCAGCGTCGGGTTGCGGGTCTGCATGACGTGCAGCGTGGCCTGCGCGATCCAGTCCGTGGAGCTCGAGTCGGTGAGCGGGCCCCAGAACTTGAACAGCGGAAACTGCCCGAGCTTCGCGTCGAGCTCGTCGTGCAGCGCGTAGGGATGCGCGTAGTGGTCGGGGATCTTGCGGCCGTCCGCCGGGTACATCGGGCGCGGCGTCGCGCTCCAGTCGGCGCTCGAGTACATGTTGTACCACCAGAACATCTGCGCGCAGGTGAAGCCCGGATCGCGCGCCTTCGCCGTCTCCCAGAGCTTCTCGCCCGCCACCAGGCGGTTGGACTGGCGCCACAGCCAGACCTCGGACAAGTCCCTGAAATACCAGCCGTTCGCCACGATGCCGTGGCCGCTCGGCGCGAGCCCGGTCAGGAGCGTCGACTGCACGGTGCAGGTGACCGCGGGGACGACGGTGCCGAGCGGCCGCAGCGCGCCGCGCGTGGCGAGCCGCTGCAGGTTGGGCGTGAAAGCACCGACCAGCGCGGGCGA
This sequence comes from Burkholderiales bacterium, assembly GCA_035251235.1. Taxonomy (GTDB): domain Bacteria; phylum Pseudomonadota; class Gammaproteobacteria; order Burkholderiales; family SG8-39; genus JAABQT01. The sequence goes on along the minus strand of DATFEJ010000176.1, from coordinate 165 downwards.
CAGGCCGACCGCGAGGATGACGAGCGTGGGATGCACGCGGCGTAGAATATCAGCACCATGGAGGCGCAATGAGCGACGCGGCCCGCAGGCTGCTGCGCGGCTGGCTCGGCCGGCAGCTCGACGCGCAGCGCGCCGCCTGGCTCGACGAGCAGTTGGCCGCCGTCA
>DATFEJ010000191.1:0-3254 GCA_035251235.1 Burkholderiales bacterium | reverse complement strand
ATGCGCTGACGATGGCCGCCGTGCGCGAATCGCTGGATATCCTGCCCATTGAGGTCTATAACAAATTCGTGTCGGGCCTGAGAACCGGTGACTTGCATGCGCTGGTGTGGGTCGGCGTGCCCCTGGCGCGCGTCATGCGGCGCGTGAGCCAGGTGCGCGAGGAGCAGTACGGCCTGCTGCGCGGCCTGTACTACGGGGCGAGCGACGCGCCGGACACCGGCGAGACGGCGCAGCCGCGGCTGCATGCCGTGACGCTGCATGCGCACGCCGCATCGCTGGCGCGGTCCCTGGATCTCGAGGGGCTGGAGGCGCTGGGCGTGCAGGTGCGCGCCGTGCGCCGGCCCGGGCAGTCCCGGAAGCTCTCGGCCGAGGAGGCGGGCGCGTTGCGCGAGGGCGACGTGATCGTGCTGCTCGGGCCGCCGGCGGCGCTCGCGCTCGCCGAGCTCAGGCTGCTGCAGGGATCGCGGGCGTGACGCGGCGCGGCTAGAAGGCGCGGCAGAGGACGTACTGGTTGGTGCCGTTTTCCACGTAGACGCTGGCCACACTGGCGCTGTCGACGGTCTGGTTGGACGTCGTCTCCAGCATGGCGCGCACGGCCCCCGTGGTGCCGGCGGCGTCGTCGATCTGTACGTCGACGGCGATCGCAATCCTGTCCGGCACGTTTGCAGAGCAGAAGATGAGGCCGGCGAAGCCGCCGAGCGTTGCACCCGGCGTGGACTGCCCGTCGCCGGTTTGCACGCCCATCATCCCGGCGAGGGCATTGGCCGGCTGCTGCGTGCCGGAGCCGGAGACGAAGCCTGCGTGCCGCAGGTGATCCCACCACAGGCGAGACTCGTCCGTCGCCGTGGCGCTGTTGTAGGTGCCGGCGAGCAGGCCGTCGCCGTTGCCCGGCGACGCCGAGGGCCAGCGGCCGGCGCCCGCGTCGTCGCCAGGGACGGCGTGGTAGCGATCCTGGTATCCGTAGTATGCCGCCGAGACTCCGGCGAAATCGGCAATGACGTTCTTGATCCTGGCCTGGACGATCATCTCCTGGGCCTTGAGGATGCTGCCGACCAGCAGCCCGATGATCACCAGCACGATGGCGATCTCCGCCAGCGTGAAGCCGCGCTGCCGGGCATGCGGGCGCGGGCAAAAAAAAGGGCCGGCGGTGCCGGCCCTTCCTGCTGCGCGCGGCGCGCGCTTACATCGCGCGACAGAGCACGTATTGATTGGTGCCGCTCTCCACGTACGCATCGGCTGCGCTGGCGGTGTTGATGGTCTGGTTGGCGGTGGTCTGCAGATCGCCGCGCACCGTGCCCGCCGTGCCCACGCCGTCGTCCACCTGCACGTCCACGGCGATGGCGATCTTGTCCGGCAGGTTCGCCGAGCACACGATGAGGCCGGCGAAGCCGCCGAGCGTCGTGCCGACCACGGCCTGGCCGTCGCCCGTCTGCACGCCGATCATGCCGGCCACCGCGTTGAACGGCTGCTGCGTCCCGGAGCCGGCGACGAAGCCGGAGCGGCGCAGGTGATCCCACCACAGGCGCGATTCGTCGGTCGCGGTGCCGCTGTTGTAGGCGCCGGCCACCACGCCGTTGCCGCTGCCCGCAGTCGCTCCCGTCCAGCGCGTCGCGTTGAGATCGTCGCCCGGAATCGCGCGATAGCGGTCCTGGTAGCCGTGGTAGGCCGCCGAGATGCCCGAGAAATCCGCGATCACGTTCTTGATTTTCGCCTGGGTGATCATTTCCTGGCCCTTCAGGATGCCGCCCAGAAGCAGGCCGATGATCACCAGAACGATCGCGATTTCCACCAGCGTGAAGCCTTTTTGTTGCGCTTTCATTCAATTACTCCTTGAGGAGCAGACTGGGTGATAAATGAGGCCCGCAACTTTTGTGCCCGCCGAATTCTCTCATTTTCCCCGGAAAGCGGTCAAAATTCACGGAAAAATCGTCGAGATGTCGACGGTTGCGTCAGCGTTTCGACGCAATCCGGCGTTCCAGTTCCTCCAGGCGCCCCTTGAGGAACCGGCGCTCGTCCGGGTCGTCCAGCTTGCCGCTCTCCAGGAGCCCGCCGAGCATGATCTTGGCCGCCTCCAGCTCGTTCATGTCCTCGGCGACGAAGATCTCCATCTGCCTCGCCCAGAGCGGCATGCGCGGATCGCTCGCCTGGCGCTGCAGGTCGGCGGCGTAGCGGCGCGCGAGCGGCAGGTCGCGCAGGCGGTGCTTGGCGAGCAGGGCCGCCTGCGCCAGCCATGGCCAGCGCGCGTTGGGATTCTCCAGGAACGCCTCGTGCACGAAGTCCAGCATCACGCGGCATCGGGCAGGATCGTCGACCTCCGCGTAGATGCGCGCCGCCGCAAAGAGCGGATAGTCGCTGCGCGGATCGGTGTCGAGGGCGGCGCGCAGCCAGCCGCGCAGCCGTGCGTAGTCCAGCTGCCGATAGGGCAGCGCGTTGCCGGCGCCGAGGTCGAAGGCCTGCACGTAGAGCATGGCAAGGCGTGCGGCAGCCGCGGGCTCGCCCAGGCTCGCCGCCCGCAGCGCAGCCGCGCGCGGCGCGGGCGGCAGATCTTCGGCTGCCGTGGCCGGCAGCGGGCGCAGGGCCTGCAGCGTGATCTGGGCGGCCAGGCCCAGCCCCAGTGCGGCCCACGACCAGGAGGGCACGACCGCCAGCGGGCGCTCGGACGCGCTCACAGGTTGCGCCGATGGAAGTCGAACATGCCCGCCGCGGCGAGCAGCGCCGCGTAGACCAGAAGGCCGAGCACGCTCGCGCCGTACTCGGCGAGCGCCGGCGGGCCGTACAGGAGCCAATCGCTCTTCGTCGCCGCATCCAGGCGCGGGAGCAGCAAGGCGACTGCGTCGACGGCGCCGCGCGAGAGCCACTGCACCCAGCTCTCTTCGACGAGTGGGCCGCGGGCGAGCAGCTGGATCGAGGCGATCGCCCTCGCGAGCAGGTACAGGCCCGCGGTGGCCGCGAGCGCGGGCACGACCTGCGCGAGGCTGAGCGCGAAGAACAAGCTCGCGGCGCACACGAGCAACAGTTCGAGGGCGAGCGAGGCGCCCCACAGCGCCACGCTCGCCGGGCCCGACCACAGCAGCAGCGGCAGCGAAAAGGCGAGCGCGAGCACGAGGCCGGCCGCGCCGTAGCCGGCCAGCTTGCCGAGGTAGTACTCGCTGCGCGACAGGGGGAGCGCCAGCGCCAGCTCGAGCACCTTGTCGTTGGCTTCGCGCGCCAGGCTGGTGATGACGTGCGTGGCGAGCAGGAACGCCGCGCCCGCG
>DATFEJ010000153.1:0-3169 GCA_035251235.1 Burkholderiales bacterium | reverse complement strand
CGCCCTCCGGTGCGAACACGTGCACACCGTCGTAACCGTCGCCGCGCAGCCAGTCGCGCACCAGGTCCTCCGTCATTTCCACGTGGCACTGCATGCCGAAGTGCCGGCCGAGCGCGAAGGCCTGGTTGGTGCAGTGCGCGTTTTCCAGCACGCGCGTGCCGCCAGGCGGGATGGTGAACGCCTCGCCGTGCCAATGGAACGCCTCGAAGGCGCGTACCGGCCCGAGCCATTCGCGCGCCACGGCGTTCTCCGCCACGCCCACCTCGCCCCAGCCGATCTCCTTGGCCGGCGCGCGCCGCACGCTGCCGCCGAAGGCGCGCGCCATCAGCTGCCCGCCCAGGCAATGCCCGAGCACCGGCGCGTCCTGGCGCACCGCGTCGGCGATGAGCGCCAGCAGCGGGGCGATCCACGGCAGGTCGTCGTTGGCGCTCATCGGCCCGCCCATGAGCACCAGGCCGGAATAGGCGCGCGCGCTGCGCGGCACCGGGCGAGCCTCGTCGAGCGCCACCAGCGTCCAGGGAATCGCCTTGCGCTCCAGGTAACTGGCAAAATAGCCGGGGCCCTCGCTGGGCGCATGGCGGAAGATGACCACTGGCTTCATGACGCGGCATTGTAGTGCGGCAGCGGCGCTCGTCCTGGCGCTGGCGGCAGCGGACGCGCGCGCGCTGGACGTGAGCCTGGTGGGCACGTTCGGCGACAAGGCGGCGATTCTGGTCGTCGACGGCGGCGCGCCGCGCACCGTGCGCATCGGCCAGAGCGCGTCCGGCGTGACGGTCGTCTCCGTAGGGCGCGACCAGGCGGTGGTCGAGTTCGACGGCGTGCGCCGCACCCTGGCGCGCGGGCAGCATGCGACGAGCGGCGCGCCCGACGGCCGGCAGAGCGTCACGCTCGCCGCCGACACGCGCGGGCACTTCGTCAGCGAAGGCGCGATCAACGGCCGGCCGGTGCGCTTCGTCATCGACACCGGCGCCACGCTGGTCGCGCTGCCTGCGGCCGACGCGACGCGGCTCGGCATCGACTACCGCAAGGGCGAGCTCGCGCTCACCAAGACGGCGGCCGGCGTCGTGCCCGTGTACCGCGTGCGCTTCGACACCGTGCGCCTGGGCGCGATCGAGATCAGTGGCGTCGACGGCGTCGTCATCGAGCAGGGTCTGGACATCGCGCTGCTCGGCATGAGCTTCCTCAGCCGCGTGGACATGCGCCACGAGGGCCAGGCCATGACGCTGACGCGGCGCTACTGATTACTTCCCGGGCACGAGCGGCACGAAGCGCACCGGCAGCACGCTGCGCCGCTCGAGGCTGCCGTCGGCGCGCTTGGTGAGCACGAGCAGCTCTTGTGCTGCCCCGCTGGACCCGACGGGGATCACCATGCGCCCGCCCGGCGCGAGCTGCGCGACGAGCGCCTCGGGCACCTGCGGTGGCGCCGCGGTGACCACGATGCCGTCGAACGGGGCCTTCTCGGGCCAGCCGGCGTAACCGTCGCCGATCCTCACCTCGACGTTCCTGTAGCCGAGCGCGCGCAAGCGCTCGGCCGCCGCGTTGCCCAGATCCGCGATCAGCTCGATGGTGTACACCTTGCCGACGATCTGCGCGAGGATGGCCGCCTGGTAGCCCGAGCCGGTGCCGATCTCGAGCACCCGGTGGCCGGGCCGCGGCGCGACGAGGTCGGTCGACAGCGCGACGATGTACGGCTGGGAGATGGTCTGGCCGGCGCCGATCGGCAGCGGGTGGTTGCCGTACGCCAGCGCACGCTGGCTCTCGGGCACGAAGCGGTGGCGCTCGACGCCGGCGAGCGCGGCGCGCACGGCCGGCGACATGGCACGCAGGCCGGTTTGCGCCGCGGTCTGCGCGTACATCGCGTCCACTTCCTCGACCAGGCGCGCGCGCTCGGTCGCGAAGTCCCCGGCCAGCGCGGCGCTCATCGCCAGGCAGGCCAGGACGCCGCTAGCGAGCCGTCTTGTCGCGCTCGATGAGGGCGTAGGCAGAGTGGTTGTGGATCGACTCGAAGTTCTCGGATTCGACCACGTACCGGGTGATGCGGTCGTCGAGGTTGAGCACCGCCGCCACGTCGCGCACCATGTCCTCGACGAACTTGGGGTTGTCGTAGGCGCGCTCGGTGACGTACTTCTCGTCGGGGCGCTTCAGGAGGCCGTAGAGCTCGCTCGAGGCCTGCTTCTCGACGAGATCGACGATCTCCTCGATCCAGACGAACTCGCCGGTGTGCGCGGTCACCGTGACGTGCGAGCGCTGGTTGTGCGCGCCGTACGCCGAGATCTTCTTCGAGCAGGGGCAAAGGCTGGTCACCGGCACCAGTACCCGCATGGCGAAATGCTGCCGGCCCTTGCGGATCTCGCCGACGAACGTCACCTCGTAGTCCATGAGGCTCTTCACGCCGGAAACCGGCGCCGCCTTGTCGATGAAGTAGGGAAAGGTCATCTCGACGTGGCCTTCCTGCGCCTCGAGCTTGTCGACCATTTCCCGGAGCATCACCTTGAACGTTTCCACGGTGATCTCGCGCTCGTGCGCGTTCAGGATCTCGACGAAGCGCGACATGTGCGTGCCCTTGAACTGGTGCGGAAGGCCCACGTACATGTTGAAGGTCGCGATGGTGTGCTGCACGCCGCCGATGCGCTGCATGATCTGGATCGGGTGCCGGATCGCCTTGATGCCGACCTTGTCGATGGCGAGCTTGCGGGCGTCCGGGGTGGCCTGGACGTCGGGGATGTCGTGCAGGTCCTTGGCTTTCATGGCGCGATTATAACTCCCGAGTAAATTACTCGGACATTGCGTTTCGAATCGCCTTTTGCAGGCCAGCTCCGTCCAACCCCACGGAAGATAAGAGTTTTCCTGGGTCGCCGTGATCGATGAAACGGTCCGGCAGGCCGAGCAGCAGCACGCGGCGCTCGATGCCCAAGCCCTGCAGCGCCTCGCAGACCGCGCTCCCCGCCCCGCCCATGATCTGGTGCTCTTCGACGGTCACCAGCAACTCGTGGTCCGCCGCGAGCTGCCTCACCAGGTCCACATCGAGCGGCTTCACGAAGCGCATGTTGGCCACCGTGGCCCCCAAGGCCTCGGCCGCCTCGAGCGCCGGCTTGAGCATGGCGCCGAAAGCCAGGATGGCCACGCGCTTGCCGGGGCGCCGCAGCTCGCCCTTGCCCACCGGCAGCGC
>DATFEJ010000325.1:0-4781 GCA_035251235.1 Burkholderiales bacterium | reverse complement strand
CGCACTGCTGTCGCGCGCGCGGCTGCCCGAGACGCCGGCCGCGGCGACGTCCCGCCCGGCGCGGCGCTTTGCGGAAGTGGCGGCGCAGCCGCGCTACCGGGTCGCCGTCCTGGCAGGCGCCGCGGGCTACGGCGTCATGAGCCTCGTGATGACCGCCACGCCGATCGCCATGCACGCCTGTGGCCACGGTTACGGCGACGCCGCCTTCGTGATCTCGTCGCACGTCGTCGCCATGTTCGCGCCCTCGTTCGTGACGGGGCACCTCGTCCGGCGCCTGGGCGTGCTGCCGGTGCTGCTCGCCGGCGTGCTGCTCAACCTGGGCGCGGTGGGCTTCGCGCTCTCGGGCGAGGGCGTGCGCGAGTTCTGGTGGGCGCTCGTGCTGCTCGGGGTGGGATGGAATCTCTTGTACATCGGCGGCACCACCATGCTCGCCGAGACCTACCGGCCCGAGGAGCGCGCCGCGGCGCAGGGCGCCAACGAGCTCGCCGTGTTCCTGACGCAAGCGGTGGCTTCGCTCGCCTCGGGGGGGATCGTCGCCGGCGGCGGCTGGCAGCAGGTCAACCTGGGGGCGCTTCCCGCGCTCACCGCGGTGGCGGTGGCAGTGGCCTGGCTCGCGCTGCGGGAGCGTGTGCGCGAACCGGCTCACGCCCGGCGGAGCTAGCCGCCCGCGATAGGGCACAATCCGGCGCATGGGGCGCTGGCAATTCTGGATCGACCGCGGCGGCACGTTCACCGACATCGTGGCGCGCAAGCCCGACGGGTCGCTGGCGACGCACAAGCTGCTCTCCGAGAGCCCGGAGCGCTACCGCGACGCCGCGATCGCGGGCATCCGCCATTTCCTCGGCGACAGAATTCCGGTCGAGCAGATCGAGGCGGTGAAGATGGGCACGACCGTCGCCACCAATGCGCTGCTGGAGCGCAAAGGAGATAGAACAGTCCTGTTTGTCACCAAGGGCTTTCGCGACGCGCTGAGGATCGCGTACCAGAATCGTCCCAGGATCTTCGAACGGCACATCGTCCTCCCGGAGCTGCTGTACGCGAGCGTCGTCGAGGTCCGGGAGCGGATCGGCGCGCGCGGCGAGGTGCTCGTTCCGCTGGACGAGGCGCGCGCGCGCGCCGATCTGGAGAAGGCCCATCGCGAGGGCTTCCGGTCGATTGCCATCGTTTTCATGCACGGCTACCGGTTCGCGCAGCACGAAGCGCGCGTCGCCGCTCTGGCGAAGGAGGTGGGTTTCACCCAGATCTCGGTGTCTCACGAGGTCAGCCCCCTGATGAAGCTCGTCGGCCGCGGCGACACCACCGTGGTCGACGCCTACCTTTCGCCGATCCTGCGGCGCTACGTCGACCAGGTGGCCGCGGAGCTCGAGGGCGTGCGGCTGCTCTTCATGCAGTCGCACGGCGGCCTGACCGACGCGCGGCGCTTCCACGGCAAGGACTCGATCCTCTCCGGGCCGGCGGGCGGCATCGTCGGCGCGGTGCGCACCTCGCTCGCGGCCGGGTTCGACAAGATCATCGGCTTCGACATGGGCGGGACGTCCACCGACGTGTCGCACTACGCGGGCGAGTTCGAGCGCGAGTTCGAGACGCTGGTCGCGGGCGTGCGGATGCGCGCGCCGATGATGAGCATCCACACGGTGGCCGCGGGCGGCGGCTCGATCCTGCACTTCGACGGCGCGCGCTATCGCGTGGGGCCGGATTCGGCGGGCGCGAATCCGGGCCCGGCGAGCTACCGGCGCGGCGGGCCGCTCGCCGTGACCGACGCCAACGTGATGCTGGGCAAGATCCAGCCCGAGTACTTCCCGCAGGTCTTCGGCCCGGACGGCGACCGGCCGCTCGACGCGGGCGTGGTGCGCGAGAAGTTTGCCGCGCTGGCGAAGACGATCGGCGACGGGCGCACGCCCGAGGCGGTGGCCGAGGGATTCATCCAGATCGCCGTCGGCAACATGGCGAACGCCATCAAGCACATCTCGGTGCAGCGCGGTCACGACGTCACCGAGTACACGCTCTGTTGCTTTGGCGGCGCGGCGGGGCAGCACGCCTGCCTCGTGGCCGACGCGCTCGCCATGACGCGCGTGTTCATCCACCCGTTTGCGGGCGTGCTCTCCGCCTATGGCATGGGGCTGGCGGACCAGGTGGAGATGCGCGAGAAGGCGGTGGAGGCGAAGCTCGGGGCCGCCTCGCTGGAAGCGGACCTCGAGGCCCTGTCGCAGGCCGCCTCGCAGGAGCTGGTGCTCCAGGGCGTCGAAGCTTCGCGCATCCGCGTCCTGCGTCGCGTCCACCTGAAGTACGAAGGGACGGATACGGCGCTGATCGTGCCGTACGGCTCCCTGGAAGACATGACGGCGGCGTTCGAGGCGGCGTATCGGAAGCAGTTTTCCTTCCTGATGCCTGGCAAGCAGTTGATCGTCGAGGCGGTATCGGTCGAAGCGCTCTCGGCAGGGGAAAGCTTTCGCCCCGTTTCCAAGGAAAAGGGCGGAAACGGGGCGATCGAGGAAACGCGCGTACGCATGTACACGGGCGGGCGCTGGCACGAGACGCCCCTCTATCGGCGCGAGAAGCTGTCTACCGGTGCACGGATTTCCGGCCCCGCGATCATCGCCGAGGCGAACGCCACCACGGTCGTCGAGCCCGGCTGGCGCGCGACGGTGACGCCGCTCGACCACCTGGTCCTGGAGCGCGTGGTGCCGCGCGAAAAGCGCGTCGCGCTCGGCACCGAGGCCGACCCGGTGATGCTGGAGATCTTCAACAACCTGTACATGTCGATCGCCGAGCAGATGGGCCTGCGGCTGCAGAACACGGCCTACTCGGTGAACATCAAGGAGCGCCTGGATTTCTCCTGCGCGCTGTTCGACGCCGACGGGCAGCTGATCGCCAACGCGCCGCACATGCCGGTGCACCTGGGCTCGATGGGCGAATCGATCAAGACCGTGATCCGCGAGAACGCGGGCAAGATGAAGCCGGGCAACGTCTACGTGCTGAACGCGCCCTACAACGGCGGCACGCACCTGCCCGACGTCACGGTCATCACGCCGGTGTTCGACGGCAAGGGCCGGGAGATCCTGTTCTACGTCGGCTCGCGCGGCCACCACGCCGACATCGGCGGCATCACGCCGGGCTCGATGCCGCCGGACTCGAAGACCGTCGAGGAAGAAGGCGTGCTCATCGACAATTTCCTGCTGGTCGAAGAGGGGCGCTTGCGCGAGAAGGAAACGATCGCGCTGCTGTCCTCCGGCCGCTACCCGGTGCGCAACGTGCAGCAGAATCTCGCCGACCTGCAGGCGCAGATCGCAGCGAACGAGAAGGGGGTGCAGGCGCTGCGCGAGATGGTGGCGCACTTCGGGCTGGAGGTGGTGCGCGCCTACATGCGGCACGTGCAGGACAACGCCGAGGAGTCGGTGCGCCGCGTGATCGGCGTGCTGAAGGACGGCGATTTCGAGCTGCCGCTCGACAACGGCGCGCAGATCCGCGTGAAGATCTCGATCGGCGCCGACCGCCGGAGCGCGGTGATCGACTTCGCCGGCACCTCGGCGCAGCTGCCGAACAACTTCAACGCGCCCGCGGCCGTCAGCATGGCGGCGGTGCTGTACGTGTTCCGCACGCTGGTGGACGACGACATCCCGCTCAACGCCGGGTGCCTCAAGCCGCTCGACGTGCGCATTCCGGAGGGCTCGATGCTCAACCCGCGCTACCCGGCGGCCGTGGTGGCGGGCAACGTCGAGACCTCGCAGTGCGTCACCGACGCGCTGTACGGCGCGCTGGGCGTCATGGCCGCCTCGCAGGGCACGATGAACAACTTCACCTTCGGCAACGACCGCTACCAGTACTACGAGACCATCGCCGGCGGCTCGGGCGCCGGTCCGGGCTTCGACGGCACCGACGCGGTGCAGACGCACATGACCAACTCGCGCCTCACCGACCCGGAAGTGCTGGAATGGCGCTTTCCGGTGCTGCTGGAGAGCTTCGAGATCCGCCGCGGCTCGGGCGGCGCGGGGCGGCAACGCGGGGGCGACGGCGCGGTGCGCCGGGTGCGCTTCCTCGAGCCCATGACCGCCGCCATCCTCTCCAACCACCGGCGCGTGCCGCCGCACGGCATGGCGGGCGGCCGTGCCGGCGCGCCCGGGCATAACTATGTCTTACGCTCCGCGGGCGGCACGCTCGAGCTGGGGCCGACGGATCGCACGGACATGACGATTGGCGACGTTTTCGTGGTGGAAACGCCCGGGGGTGGCGGCTACGGCGCGTAGCACACTGCTTATAATAGCCAGCTTGTCCGTGCGTCCAACCCGATGAACCTGACCGCGATCTACTCGAAGACCGGCAAGGGCGTGCAGGAAGCGTCCGGCAAGACCAGCTTCCTGTCGCGGGGCGATCGCGCGATCCTCGCCGCCATCGACGGCAAGATGACCGTGCAGCAGCTGGGCGCGAAGTTCGATCGCGCGGCGGACGACAGGTTCATCGCCATCATCCGCAAGATGGACGCCGACGGCTTCATCCGCGAGGTCTCGCCGGGAACGGTGCAGCGGGGCGCGGCCAACGCGCCGCGCTCGGTGCCTTCCAAGCCGCCGGCCGGGGGCGGCGGGAGCGGCGAGGACCTCGACTTCACGCAGATCTTCAGCGCGCCGCCCAAGATGGAGCGGCCCTCGGCCGCGCCGAAGATGGATCGCCCGTCGGACCCGATGGCCGCGGCCCGCCAGGAGGCCGAGATGCGGGCGCGCCAGGAGCGCGAGGCCAAGGCGCGCGCCGAGGCGGCTGCCAAGCAGATGTCGGAGGCGGCGCAGCGC
>DATFEJ010000220.1:0-2615 GCA_035251235.1 Burkholderiales bacterium | reverse complement strand
TCGCCTTCAATTCGGGCGCAGAGCGCCGCGAGGCCTTCGACGCAGGTGACTCCCGGCTCGCCGGCGAGCGCCCCGCGTGCTTCAGCCGCGTGGTCGTAGGCGAGCGCGTCCGCGCCGCCGCGCGCCAGCCGCCGCGCCATGTTGGCGCCCATCCTGCCCAGGCCTACGATGCCGATGTCCATGCCGCCTCCGCGCGTTGCGCTCATTCTAGGACGAGTGCCGACGCGGGCCGGATGTCCGGCAGGCGCCTCAGCCAGGTGAGCTGGCGCTTGGCGAGCTGGCGCGTGGCGGCAATGCCCTGCTCGCGCAGCGCCTCCCGGTCGATCCGGCCTTCCAGATACTCCCAGGCCTGGCGGTAGCCCACGCAGCGCATGCTCGGCAGCCGCGCGTGCAGCGTGTAGCGCGCGCGCAGCGCCTGCAGCTCCTCGACCAGACCCCCGCGCAGCATGCGCTCGAAGCGCCCGGCGATGCGCCGGTGCAGCTCGGCGCGGTCTTCGGGCACGAGCGCGTAGGCCTCGAGGCGGAACGGCAGGGGCGCCGGCGACGCGCCCTGCTGCGCCGACAGCGGCTTGCCCGTGAGCTCGTATACCTCGAGCGCGCGCTGGATGCGCTGCGCGTCGTTGGGCGCGATGCGCGCGGCTGCGGTCGGGTCGACGCGCGCCAGTTCCGCGTGCAGCGCGGGCCAGCCGTGGCGCGCGGCGCGCGCGTCGATCTGCCGGCGCAGCTCGGGCTCGGCCGGCGGCAGCGGATCGATCCCCTGCGCAAGGGCCCTGTAATAGAGCATCGTGCCGCCGACCACGAGCGGGATCCTGCCGCGGTCGAGTATTTCCATGGTCGCGCCGACGCAGTCGGCGCGAAACCGGCCCGCGCTATAGCTCTGCGTGGGATCGATGACGTCGATCAGGTGGTGCGGCACGCGGCTGCGTTCCTCGGGCGTGGGCTTGGCGGTGCCGATGTCCATGCCGCGGTAGACCTGGCCCGAATCCATGGACACGATCTCGAGCGCGTGTCGCGCGGCCAGCTCGAGCGCGAGGCGCGACTTGCCGCTGGCGGTCGGGCCGAGAAGGACGTAGGCGGTTCGCTCCCGCATGCGGCCGAGTGTAAGGCGGCTGCTATGATTTTGCGCGTGAGCGCCGCGCCGCTGCTGGACGAGGAACACGCCCGCTTCATCCTGCTGCCGGGCATCTCCATGACCGCGTCCTCGCGCGGTGCGGATAACCGCCCCGAGCTCGGGCGCGTGCACGGCTGCCGCGTGGCGGCCGACCGCCGCCGCGTCACGGTGCTCCTGCCGGGCGACCAGTATCCGGCGCTCATCGAAGCGCTGCGCGCCTCGCGCGCCCTCGCCGTGGTCTTCAGCCAGCCGACCACGCATCGCACCATCCAGCTCAAGGGCCTGGACGCCGAGGTCGAGGTGCCGGCCGCCGCGGACCTCGAGCTCGCGCGGCGCTGCACGGAGGGCTTCGCCGCCGAGCTCGCCGCGCTGCGCTACGACGAGAACGTGGTGCGCACCGCCCTGTGGTTCGACCCGCAGGCGCTGGTGGCGGCGAGCTTCACGCCCTGCGCGGCGTTCCAGCAGACGCCGGGACCGCGCGCCGGCGCGCCGCTCGCCGCATGACCGGCCGCATCACCGTAGACGCGATCCGCGAGTGCATGGAGGGCGCGCTGCCGGCCATGGTCGCCACCTGCGCGGCGGACGGCACGCCCAACGTGAGCTACGTCTCGCAGGTGAACTACGTGGACGCGCAGCACGTCGCGCTCACCTTCCAGTTCTTCAACAAGACGCGCGACAACGTGCTCGCCAACTCGCACGCCGCGGTGCTGGTGGTGAACCCGCTCACGGCGGCCCGCTTTCGCATGGAGCTCGAGTACCTGCGCACCGAGACCGAGGGGCCATTGTTCGAGTCGATGAAGGCGAAGCTTGCCGGCATCGCCTCGCACACCGGCATGGTGGGCGTGTTCAAGCTGCGCGGGGCGGACGTCTACCGCGTGCACGACATCCGGCAGGTGCCCGGCAAGGTGCTGCCCGCGGCGACGCCGCGCCGGAATCTGCTCGCGTCGCTGCGCGCCTGCGCGCAGGTGTTCACGCGCTGCGCGGAGCTCGACACCCTGCTCGAGGACCTGCTCGCGGCGCTCGAGGCGCAACTCGACGTGACGCATGCCATGGTGCTGATGCTCGATGCGCCGGGCAAGCGCCTGTACACCGTGGCGAGCCGCGGCTACCCGCAATCGGGCGTGGGCTCCGAGATCGCGCTCGGCTGCGGAGTGATCGGCGTCGCCGCCGAGCAGAGAACGCCCATCCGCATCTCGCACATGAGCGCCGAGTACTCCTACGGCCGCGCCATGCGCGAGAGCGCGGAGCTCGCGGGGCTCGGCGCGCGGCTAGAGACCGCGATCCCGCTGCCGGGCCTGGCGGACTCGCGCAGCCAGCTCGCCGCGCCGATCGTCGCCGGCGGCGAGCTGCTCGGCGTGCTCTACGTGGAAAGCCCGCAGGACCTGCGCTTCAATTACGACGACGAGGATGCGCTCGTGGCGATCGCCGCGCAGCTCGGCATGGCGCTGCGCGCGCTGCAGGAGGCCGAAGCCGCGGCGGAGCCCGCAGTGGCGCCCGCGGGGCC
>DATFEJ010000115.1:0-7149 GCA_035251235.1 Burkholderiales bacterium | reverse complement strand
AGGCCGGCGATGACGTTGATGAGCGTGGTCTTGCCCGCGCCGTTCGGCCCGAGCAGGCCGAAGAACTCGCCCTGCTCGACGGCGAGCGACACGCCGGCGAGCGCGCGCAGCGCGCCGTAGCGCTTCTCCACGCCGCCGACGTCGATGGCCGGGATCAGCGTTCGGCTTCTTGCGGCAGGAGCTCGGCGACGCCGTACAGCCGGGCGAGGCTGGCGAGGTCCGGCGGCACGCGGCGCAGCGCCAGCGTGCGGCCGCGCTGCTTCGCCTCGCGCATCCAGGCGAACAGCACCGCGAGCAGGGACGAATCGACGTCGGTCACCTCGCCCAGGTCCACCTCGGTCACCGCGCCCGCCAGCGGGCCGCGCGCTTCCTCGAGCAGCCGCGCGGCCGTGGCGAACGTCGCCGGGCCGATCACGGTGAGCCGGTGTCCCTCGACGCGCATCACTTGCCGCCGCCCACCGGGGTCTTGTCGAGCGACTTGTTCTTGGTCGCCAGCGCGTCGATCAGGCCGTCGAGGCCCTTGTCGCGCACGATGATGCCGAACTCGGTGCGGTAGTTGACCACCAGGCTGATGCCGGCGATGCGGATGTCGTAGCACTTCCAGCCGTTCGGCGTCTTCTCCAGGTCGTATTCGACCAGGATGGGCTGCGAGCCCGACTGCACGATGCGCACCGGCACCGTCACGTCGGTGTCCGTGGGCTTGAGCGCCACCGGACGGAACTCGAACTTCTGGTCGGCGAAGGCGCTGAGCGAGCTGGCGTAGGTGCGCAGGATCAGCGTGCGGAACTCCTCCACCAGGCGCTTCTTCTGCTCGGGCGTGGCCTTGCGCCAGTGCACGCCCACGGCGAGCGCGGTCATGCCGAGCTGGTTGAAGTGCGGCAGCGCCTTCTGCTCGATCAGCTGGATGGTCTTGGCGCGGTCGCCGCTGCGCAGGTCCTTGTCCTCGAGGATGTAGCGCTGGATGTCGACCATCACGTCCTTCACCAGCTCGTCGGGCGGCGTCATCTGCGCCTGGGGGGCGCCGGCGGCCAGGGCCAGCGCGGCGGCAGCGAGCATCGATCGCATGGAGCTTCTCCTCATTCCGTGGGCGGCCGCTCGCGCGGCGGGCGGCCATCGTAAACCAGGCTCTTGCGGCGCTGCAGGTACGACTCGCGCAGGAACACGTAGCGGTCGAGCGCGGCCTCCTCCAGCGTGCGCGTCGTGCCGAGCAGCTCCTCGCGCCGGGCGACGAAGCGGATGGCGGTGAGCGAATTGCGCAGGGCGATGGGCCGCGCCGTGAGCACCGGGTCGGCCCGCCAGTCGACCGGCAGCGCCGCGGTGTCGCGCGTCGTGCTCGGGCCGAGCAGCGGCAGCATGAGGTACGGCCCCTCGCCCACGCCCCAGCGCGCCAGCGTCTGGCCGAGGTCCTCGTTGTGCTTTTCCAGCCCCACCTCGCTCGCCAGGTCGATCAGGCCGAAGAACCCCAGCGTGCTGTTGAACACGAAGCGCAGCCAGTCGCTCGCCGCATCGGCCGGCTTGCCCTGCAGCAGGTTGTTGGCGCCGATCCACAGGTCGTCGAGGTTGGTGAAGAAGTTGCGCACCATGCCGCGCAGGCCTTCCGGCAGCACGGCGCCGTACGCGCGCGCCGCCGGGATGAGCACCACCGCGTCGGCGGCGTCGTTGAAGGCGAGGATGCCGCGGTTCATGGTCTCCAGCGGATCGCGCGGGTCGGCGTCGCCGGTCGTCGCGCAACCCGACGCGGCGAGCACGGTCGCCATGGCGAGCGCGTGCAGCCTCACTTCTTGCTCTTCTCTTCGCCGCCGTCGGCGGCCTTGTTGAACAGGAACTGGCTGATCAGGTTCTCCAGCACCACGGCGGACTGCGTGAGGCGCAGCTGCCCGCCGTTCTCCAGCATGCGCGCGTCGGCGCCGGCCTCCATGCCGATGTACTGCTCGCCGAGCAGCCCCGAGGTGAGGATCTTGGCGGAGGTGTCGCGCGGGAACCGGTAGCGCGCGTCGAGCGTCAGCAGCGCCACCGCCTCGTAGGTCTGGCTGTCGAAGCCGATGCTGGCCACGCGACCCACGACCACGCCCGCGCTCTTCACCGGCGCGCGCACCTTGAGCCCGCCGATGTTGGAAAAGCGCGCCTCGACCTGGTAGGTCTCGGCGGTGGAGAACGAGGCGAGGTTGCCGACCTTGAGCGCGAGAAACAGCAGCGCCGCGAGGCCGAGGGCGACGAACACGCCGACCCAGAGGTCGATGGTGGAACGGGTCATGAGTTGCCTCCGGTAAACATGAGCGCGGTGAGCACGAAGTCCAGCGCCAGGATGGCGAGCGACGAGGTGACGACGGTGCGCGTGGTCGCCCCGGACACGCCCTCGGCGGTGGGCGCCGCGTCATAGCCCTCGAACACGGCGATCAGCGTGACCGCCACGCCGAACACGACGCTCTTGATCACGCCGTTCAGGATGTCCTTGCGCACGTCCACGGCGTCCTGCATCTGCGACCAGAACGCGCCTTCGTCCACGCCGATCAGCACCACGCCGACCAGGTAGCCGCCGAAGATGCCCATGGCCGAAAAGAGCGCCGCGAGCAGCGGCATGGAGAGCACGCCGCCCCAGAAGCGCGGCGCGACGACGCGCGCGATCGGATCCACGGCCATCATCTCCATGGCCGAAAGCTGCTCGGTCGCCTTCATCAGCCCGATCTCCGCCGTGATGGCGCTGCCCGCGCGGCTGGCGAACAGCAGCCCGGCGACCACCGGCCCCAGCTCGCGCACCAGCGACAGGGCCACCAGCACGCCGAGCGCCTCCGACGATCCGTAGCGCTGCAGCGTCTCGTAGCCCTGCAGGCCGAGCACCATGCCGACGAACAGGCCCGAGACCAGGATGATGATGAGCGACAGCACGCCGGCGAAGTAGATCTCGCGCATCGTCAGCCGGAAGCGGCCCAGGGCGGTCCCCGAATGCATCAGCAGGTAGCCGAAGAAGCGGCTGGCATAGCCCAGCCGCCACACGCCCGCGGTGACGACGGCGCCGAGCCGGGTGAAGGCCGCGCGCACGGCTAGGCGCGCGCGGCGAGGCCGAGATCGGCCTCGTAGCCCGCCGCCGGGTAGTGGAAGGGCACCGGGCCGTCCTTCGCGCCGGTGACGAACTGCTCGACGAACTCGACGCCCGTGCGCCGCACGTCGGCCGGCGCGCCCTGCGCGACCACGCGGCCGTCGGCCATGAAGTACACGTAGTCCACGAGCGGCAGCGTCTCGGCGACGTCGTGCGTCACGATCACCGAGGTGGCGCCCAGCGCGTCGTTCAGCTGCCGCACCAGCCGCGCGATGGCGCCCATGGCGATCGGGTCGAGCCCGGTGAACGGCTCGTCGTAAAGGATGAGCTCCGGATCGAGCGCCACGGCGCGCGCCAGCGCGACACGCCGCGCCATGCCGCCGGACAGCTCGCCGGGCATGAGCGGCGCCGCCCCGCGCAGGCCCACCGCCTCGAGCTTGAGCAGCACGAGATCGCGGATGACGTCTTCGGGCAGGTCGGAGTGCTCGCGCATCTGGAAGGCGACGTTGTCGAACACCGTCATGTCGGTGAACAGCGCGCCGAACTGGAACAGCATGCCCATGCGCCGGCGCAAGGCGTACAGCCCGTCCCGGTCGAGCGACGCCGTCTCCACGCCGAGCACGCGGGCGCGCCCCGCGCCCGGGCGCAATGCGGCCATGAGGATGCGCAGCAGCGTCGTCTTGCCGCAGCCGGACTGGCCCATGATGGCCACCACCTTGCCGCGCGGAATGCGCAGGTCGATGTGGTGCAATACCTGCCGCCGGTCGTAGGCGAACGACAGGCGCTCGATCTCGGCGATGGCGGGTTCTGCCACGGGTTGGGGGGACGGCGGCAACGCGGGGATTTTACTCGACTGCGCCGCCGCGCCGCCCCACATGATCGAGGCAGGGCCGTTTCCAATATAGTAAGGGCCATGGACAGAGCCGTGACCGGCGCCGCCGTGCGCGTGACGGGCCTGAGCAAGCGCTTCGGCCGGCGCACTGCGCTCGCGGGCGTCGACCTGGAGGTCGCGCAGGGCGAGGCCTTCGGGCTGGTCGGCGCCAACGGCGCCGGCAAGACCACGCTGCTCAAGTGCATGCTGGATTTCTGCGCCGTCGACGCCGGCCGCATCGAGATCTTCGACACGCCGAGCGGCGAGGCGCGCGCGCGCACGCGCCTCGCCTACGTGCCCGAGCGCTTCCTGCCGCCCCACTACCTGCGCGCGCGCGAGTTCCTCGAGCTGACCGTGCGCCTCGGCGGCGGCGCGTACCGCGACGCGGACGCGCGCGCCTTGCTGGCGGAGCTCGCCCTGGAGGCCGACACCCTCGAGCGGCCGGTGCGCGAGCTCTCCAAGGGCATGACGCAGAAGCTCGGCCTGGCCGGGGGATTCCTGCTGGCGCGCGAGCTGACGGTGCTCGACGAGCCGATGAGCGGCCTGGATCCCGCGAGCCGGCTGGCGGTCAAGGCGGTGCTCGCGCGGCTGCGCCGCGAGGGGCGCACGCTGTTCTTCACCTCGCACGTGCTCGCCGACGTCGAGGAGCTGTGCTCCGGCATCGCCGTGCTCGAGCGCGGCCGGCTGCGCTTTCGCGGCGCGCCGGCCGAGCTGTGCGCGCGCTACGGCGAGCCCAACCTCGAGCGCGCCTACCTGCGCTGCGTGCATGGCGACTGACGCCGCGGACTCCCGGGGCGCGCGCCCGGCGCTGCTGATCGTCGACGACGACACGCTCATCGCCGACACGCTCGCCTTCGCCCTCGGCACGGATTTCGAGGTGTACGCCTGCGAGTCGCGCCGGCACGCCATCGAGCTCCTGCGCCAGCTGCCGCAGGCGCCGCAGCTCGCGCTCGTCGACCTGGGCCTGCCGCCGCGCCCGCACACGCCCGACGAGGGCTTCCAGCTGATCGCCGACCTGCTGGCGCACTCGCCCGGCATGCGCATCTTCGTGCTGTCGGGCCAGAACGACGCGGCGCACGCGCGCCACGCGCGCGCGCTCGGCGCGACCGAGTTCATCGCCAAGCCTTGCGACCCCGTCGCGCTCAAGGCGACGCTGAAGCGCGCGCTTGCCTTCTCCACCGCGGAGACCGCGGGGCCGGCGGAAGACACCGCGCAGCTGATCGGCGAGAGCGAGCCGCTCGCGCGCCTGCAGGCCCTGATCTCGCAGACCGCCGACGCGCCCTTCCCGGTGCTGATCGAAGGCGAATCCGGCAGCGGCAAGGAACGCGTCGCCCTCGCGCTGCACCGCGGCTCGCGGCGCGCCGCGCGCCCGTATCTCGCGCTCAACTGCGCGGCCATCGCGCCCACGCTCGTCGAGCCGACCCTGTTCGGCTACGTGAAGGGCGCGTTCACCGGCGCCACGGCGAACAAGTCGGGCTACTTCGAGGACGCGCAGGACGGCACGCTCTTTCTCGACGAGATCGGCGAGCTGCCCTTCGAGATGCAGGCCAAGCTCCTGCGCGTGCTGGAGAACGGCGAGTACCAGCGCGTGGGCGAAACGCAGCGCCGCGTGGCGCGCGCGCGCGTGATCGCCGCCACCAACCGCGACCTGCGCCAGGAGCTGCGCCAGGGGCGCTTCCGCGCCGACCTGTACCACCGTCTCTCGGTGCTGACCATCGCGGTGCCGCCGCTGCGCGACATGGGCAGCGACCGCATGCTGCTGCTCGAGCATTTCCGCGGCGCCTACGCGGCGCAGGCCGGCGTCGCGCCTTTTTCCTTCGATGCCTCGGCCGAGCGCGCCTGGCTGGCGTACCGCTTCCCGGGCAACGTGCGCGAGCTGCGCAACATCGTCATCCGCCTGACCACCAAGCACGCGGGCCGGCGCCTCTCGGCGGCCGAGCTCGAGCCCGAGTTCGACCTCGAGGCGCCGCCGTCAGCGGCGCCCGAGGCGCGCGACCTGGCGGCCGAGGCGCAAGCGGAGCTCGAGCGCGGCGGCTTCAACCTCGACGAGACGCTCAAGAGCTGGGAACGCGCCTACATCGAGGCCGCGCTCCGGCTGACGCACGGCAACGTCAGCCAGGCGGCCAAGCTCCTGGGCGTGAACCGCACGACGCTGTACAGCCGCATGAACAGCCCCGACGGGAAGGAACGCTAGGCGCATGTCCCTGTACCTCGAGCATTTCGGGCTCAAGGAGCCTCCGTTCCGCATCACGCCGCACACCGATTTCTTCTTCGACGGCGCCGACCGCGGCGCCACGCTCGAGGCGCTGCTGTACGCGGCGCTGCACGACGAAGGCATCGTCAAGGTGGTCGGCGAGGTCGGCAGCGGCAAGACCATGCTGTGCCGCGTCCTCATGGAGCGCCTGCCGCCGCAGGTGGACTCCGTGTACCTCGCCAACCCGTCGGTCTCGCGCGACCAGGTCCTGCTGTCGGTCGCCGAGGAGCTGAAGGTCGAGGTCGGGGGCGGGCGCGCCACCGGCGTGCTGCACGCGCTGCAGGACCACCTGATCTCCGCCCACGGGCGCGGGCGGCGCACCGTCGTGCTCATCGACGAAGCGCACGCCATGCCCGAGGACGCGCTCGAGCAGGTGCGGCTGCTGTCCAACCTGGAGACCAGCCGCCACAAGCTCCTGCAGATCGTGCTCTTCGGCCAATCCGAGCTCGACGAGGTGCTCGCCAAGACCTCCATGCGCCAGCTGAAGGACCGCATCACGCACAGCTTCCGCACGCGGCCGCTCGCCCCGCCGGAAGTCCAGACCTACGTCTCCTTCCGCATGCGCGCCGCGGGGTATCGAGGCCCGGACGTTTTCGCGCCCCAGGCCGTAGCGCGCATCGCGCGGGCCTCGGGAGGGCTGACCCGCCGCATCAACATCCTCGCCGACAAGGCGCTGCTCGCCGCGTTCGGCGAAGGGGCGCACGCGGTGACGCCGAAGCACGTGCGCGCCGCCGTCGACGACTCCGAGTTCGCGCCGCGCCGTCACGGCGGGCGCAGTGCTGCCGCCGTCGGTGCCGCCGGGCTCGCCGGCGTGCTGATCGGCCTTGGCGCCTACTGGCTGTACGAGCGCAGGCCGGCCGAGCCCGAGCCAGCGCAGACCGCAGTCCCCCCGGCACCCGCGCTACCGCAGGCCGCACCCGCGCCCACGGCGGCCGCACCCGTTCCGGCAGCGCCCCCTGAGCCCCCGAAGGCTGCGCCTCCCCCACC
>DATFEJ010000119.1:0-12248 GCA_035251235.1 Burkholderiales bacterium | reverse complement strand
GTTCGTCACGCTGGAGAACTGGTTCGGGCTGGGCGGCGAGGGCGTCGTGGCGTTCGCGGACGGCACGCTGTGGGATGGCGCCTTCCTCAGGTCGGTGGTCGAGACGGCGACCGAGGGCGACGACTTCCTGGTCGGGACGTCCGCCGGTGACGCCATCGCGTCCCTCGGCGGCCTGGACTTCGTCTATGGAGCCGAAGGCGACGACGTCATCGACGGCGGCAGCGGTTCGGACACGCTGTACGGCGAAGCCGGGAACGATGTCCTGCTCGGCGAAGCGGGCTACGACCTGCTCGATGGCGGCGCGGGCGACGACACGCTCGAGGGCGGTGCGGACGACGACGCGCTTTTCGGCCAGGACGGGAACGATCTCTTGCGCGGCGGGGACGGGTTCGACGAGCTCGACGGAGGCAGCGGGAACGACGTGCTCGAGGGCGGCGCCGACGACGATACGCTCGCGGGCGGCGAGGGGGACGACATCCTCGACGGCGCTGAGGGCAACGACACGCTGGCGGGCGGGCTGGGTGCGGACACGTACGTCTTCGCGCCGGGCTTCGGAGCGGACACGCTCTCCGATTCGAGCGTGGAGACGCTCGACGGCAACACGCTCCGCTTGACCGGGATTTCGCCCGAGTCCGTGTCCTTCCGGTGGCTTGGCACGGAATTCGTGATGGCGCTCGAGGGAAGCACCGACACGCTGCTGCTTCGCGACCTCGCGATACCGCACCTGCCCGGCATCGATCGCGTCGAATTCGACGGCGGGGTGACCTGGGACAGCTTCCCGGAGATCTACGCCAGGACGATACGCGTGGGCACCGAGGGGAACGACACCCTGTCGATCGGCACCTTCCGCGGGCTCGAAGGGCTGGGTGGCAATGACGTCCTGACCGGCGGCCCGGCCGCGGACCTCCTCGACGGCGGCACAGGCGACGATCTCCTGCGCGGCCAGGCGGGCGGCGATACCTACCGGTTCGCGCCGGGATACGGGTCCGACACGATCGTGGAAAACGATCCGGACACCGGCAGCATCGATACGGTGCGGATCAGCGCGCTGCCGGGCGACGTTTCGGTGGCGCAGGTGGGCGCCGACTTGCAGATCTCCCTGTCTGGCGGCACGGACCGCCTGACCGTCCAGGGCTGGTTCAATGGCGCTGCGATGCAGGTCGAGGCGATGCAGTTCGACGACGGCACCGTATGGGATGCCGACACGCTCACGACCCTGGCCGGCGGCGTGCCCGCCGCGCCTTCCCAGCCGGCGCCGAGCGCGCCAAGCGCGCAGACGCTTGAGGAGTCCGTCAGTGAACCTCCGGCCCCGCTCGCGCCCGCCGTGGTCGCGGAACTCACGCCGGGCGGCGACTTCTTCCGCGGATCCGGCGGCGACGATCAACTGGACGCGCTGGGCGGCGACGATACCGTCTTCGGCGGACCCGGCAACGACCAGTTGCTCGGCGGAGACGGCGACGACTATCTCGGGGGCGAGGCCGGCAACGACCTGCTCGACGGGGGTGCGGGCCGCGACATCCTCGAGGGTGGCGACGGCGACGACACGTACGCTTTCGGCGCGGGGTACGGGCAGGATTGGGCCGTCGACACGGGCGGCGTGGACGAGGTGGCGGTCGACGCGTCGCTGACGCCTGAAGCGCTCGTGTTCACGCGCGACCTGGCGAACCTCTACGCCACGGCGGGCGCGGATCGGCTCACGCTCGTCGACTGGTTCCACCGGCCGCTGACCCGCGTGGAAGCCTTCCGGTTTACCGACGGTACCGTGCTGGACGAATCGGCGCTTCGCCTGGCGCTGCAGGTGCCCGCCGGCACCACGGCCGCGGACACCATCTTCGGCTCGGACCGGGGCGAGAGCCTGCTCGGCCTCGCGGGCGAGGACACGCTCTACGGCGAAGGCGGCGACGACGACCTCGACGGCGGCGCCGGGACCGATTACATGGTCGGCGGAAAAGGCGACGACACCTACCATGTCGACAATCGGCTCGACCGGGTGACGGAGCTTCCCGGCGAGGGGACCGACACCGTCCTCGCGAGCGCGAGCTACACGCTCGCGCCCGACGTCGAGAACCTCGTGCTGCAGGGCTCGTCCGGCCTCAGCGGCACGGGCAACGCGGCCGACAACACGATCACTGGCAATGCGGCGGCCAACCTGCTGCGCGGCGGCATGGGGCACGACGTCCTGCGGGGCGGGCTGGGCAACGATACCTACCTGTACGAGAGCGGCGACGGCAACGACGAGATCGAGGACATCGACGCCACGCCGGGAAACCTGGACGAGGTCCGTTTCGGCGCGGGCATCGCGCCCGGCGAAGTGCGCGTTTCCCGAGTCGAGCAGGACATCCGGCTGAGAGTCGCCGGCAGTGGCGAGTTCCTGCTGCGCAACTGGTACGAGGAAGCGTCGCGCATCGAGGCCGTGCAGTTCGCGGGCGGCACGCGCTGGGACGCGGCGATGATCGAATTCCTCGCCAGCCAGCCCGCGAACGAGCCGCCGGTGCTCGCCCAGCCGATCGGCGACCGCAGCACGCTCGAGGACGAGGCCTTCGCCCTGGCGCTCCAGCCCGAAACGTTCGTGGATCCGGATGCGGGCGACAGCCTGGTCTTCAGCGCGTCCCTGCAGGGCGGCGCGCCGCTGCCGGCGTGGCTCGCCTTCGACGAATCGGTTGCGGCATTTTCGGGAACGCCCGGCAATGCCGACGTGGGCGCCTATTCGATCGTGGTGTCGGCGACGGATTCGGCAGGCGAATCGGCGTCAGGCGAGTTCGAGCTGTCCGTTCTCAACGTCAACGATGCGCCCGCACTGGTGCTGCCTGTTCTGGACCAGGCGGTGGACGCCGGCGCGCCTTTCGAGCTGGTGCTCGATCCCGGCATGTTCGAGGATGTAGACGCCGGCGACGTGCTGACGCTCGGCGCAACGCGGGTCGACGACGAGGCGCTGCCCGCCTGGCTATCCTTCGATGCCGCGACAGGGACGTTCTCGGGGACGCCATCCGCGTCGGACGCGGGCCAGATCGACGTGCGCGTGACGGCGACGGACCAGGCGGGCGCCGCCGCGAGCGACGAGTTCCGCATCAGCGTGCAGGGCGACGAGCCCTCCGGCGTGCACCTCGTGGGCACGGAGCGGCCCGACGTGCTCGTCGGCACTGCGCACGGCGACGTGCTCGAGGGCCTCGGCGGCAACGACCTCCTGCTCGGCCTCGCGGCGGACGACCGGCTGGAAGGGGGCCGGGGGAACGACTACCTCCTCGGCGGGGGCGGCAACGACACCTACCTGTTCGAGCGGGGCGCCGGCCACGACCTGGTCGTCGAGACGAGCGGCGACGACGTGCTGCGCTTCGCCGACGGGATCCGCGCGCGCGACGTGAAGGTGTACCGCCGGCATGGCGACCTCGTGCTCAAGGTGGACCGCGGCGACGGCGGCAGCGTGACGATCCGGAACTGGTTCGACGCGCCCTCGAAGCGCGTAGAGCGCGTGGAGTTCGCCGACGGCAGCGCTTGGGGCGAGGCGGAGATCCGGGAGCAGGCGAGCCGCCACGCGCTGCGCGATTGGTGGCACGGGGATTGGAGCCGCGCCTGCGGCGACGAGCGGCGCTGGTCGTTCGGCGCACCTTTTCGCTACGCGGCCTCGGACAGGGCCGACGACCCGTCGGACGAGACGCGCGACGCGCGCCAGGCGATCGCCGCCTGGCTCACGCGCGAAGCGCGCTTCGACTTCACCGCGCTCGCCGAGCACTCGCGCCGCGACGGCGAGCATCGCTCCAGCGCGTTCGAGCGCGATCGCATCGCGCGCCAGTGGCGCTCGGTGCAGATCGCCGCCGCGTCCCTGGACTATTCCGACGACGGCGTGTCCCTCATGGCGCGGCCGCTGGCGCTGGGCAGCGTCGCGACGCTCCATGCCTCGGGCTGGGGACACGCGGCCTCGACGGGCTGGCGCTCGGCGTTCGCGGGGATGCAGGCGTTCGCCGGGCTGAACGAGGGATTCGAGAAGCTTGGTTGACGGTCGGGGCGGAAACGCGCTACCGCCAGACCCGGGCTCACATCTCGTGCGGCCGCGCGCGCGATGCGGGAAGCGCTAGGGATGCCAGGGATCGATCACCGGGACCGCGAGCTCGCCGAAATGGCGCACGTTGCCGGTCGCCAGCGTCGCGCGGCGCGCCAGCGCAATGCCCGCGATGAACGTGTCGCGCGCGTCCACGGGCCGGCCCTTGCGATCCCGCGCCGCCGCCAGCGCCGCGGCCTCCCTGGCCGCCGCGCCGTCGAAATCGAGGATCCTGTTCTCCAGGTAGTCCGCGACCATCGTCTCGATGCTCGACTGCAGCTCCCGGCGGCGCCGGCCGGCGGGCAGCTTGGCGATGCCGTAGTGGACCTCGAAGAGCGTGACCGTGGTGATCCAGACGGAATCCGCGGGCTGGCGATC
The DNA here is from genome assembly GCA_035251235.1 of Burkholderiales bacterium. Taxonomy (GTDB): domain Bacteria; phylum Pseudomonadota; class Gammaproteobacteria; order Burkholderiales; family SG8-39; genus JAABQT01. The sequence goes on along the minus strand of DATFEJ010000119.1, from coordinate 7,834 downwards.
GAGCCACTGCACGACCGCCCTGTCCGGCGCGTTCGCCATCAGGGCCGACAGCACGTCCGTATCGAGGATGATCAATGGCCGAACTTCGCCGCGCGCGCGGGCTGCCCGCGCAGCGTCGGCAGCGGCTCGGCGAGGCCGTGCCCGGCAAAGAGCGCCGCGATGCGCGATCCGAGCCTGGCCGCTGCGCGGTACTCCTGCTTGACGGCATCGCGCAGGATGTGGCGCACCTCGTCTTCCATGCTGCGCCCGCTGCGCGCGGCGCGCCGCTGCAGGCGCGCCTTCACGTCCGGCTCGAGGTTGCGGACGACGAACTGGGCGGTGGGCGGGCGCGAACCTTTGGCCATGGGCAAAGGATATCACGATATCAACGCACGGCCGCGAGCGGCCACCGGCTCCCCGGTCCCGCTGCGGGTCGCGAGAGGCATCATGCAAGCGCCGGCAGCTTGCTCCATGCGCGTGCAGTCAACTCGGCGCGCGCGATCTTGACCGCCGTCAATTCCACCGGACAACGAGATATCGTGCCGTGCGCGCCGCGGAAAATTCTCGCGGCACTGGACGATCGGCTAACGGCAATCCGCGCGCCTCTGGCTAGGATGCGTCCTGGACAAGGGGTCATGCGTGGATACCGATACCAATACCAACAACGTCTCCGCACCCGCCGCCACCGCCGACGAGCTGCACTGGGAGGACTTCCTCTGGGCGCTCGGCGCGGTGTGCGCGCTGCGCAACCTGCCGTTCGACGGCGAGCTGTTCGTCCGGCAGTTCCCGCCGCCGTATTCGATCGCGCAGCTCGCCGCGGTGCTGAACGCGCAAGGCGTTCCGGTGCACATGGGAACGACGGAAGCATTGCGCGGGCACACGACGCTGCCGTGTCTCGCGTTCCAGCGCGTGGCGGGCGCGCGCCCGGAGGATCCGCCGCGCAGGATCGCGATCATCGCCAAGTGCGAACGGCGGCACGCCGTGGCGCTCAACGCGCATTCGCACGGCACGTTTTCCGTGCCGTTCGCGCTGCTGAACGAGGTGTTCGAGCCGCTGGTGCTGTACTTCGCGGTGGCCTAGCCCGGCGCGGCCGGCGCGCGGGCCGGCCGCTCAGCCGGCCAGGGCGCGGATCTCGCCCGACTCGTAGACCCGGCCCGGCATGTCCTGCTCCGCCACCTTCTGCATCGCCGCGGCGACGAGATCGGCGTGGATGGGCCGGAACTTGCCGAGCAGCGGCCCGAGCAGGTTGCCGATCACCAGCCCGATCTTCTCGCCGGTGCGCTCTTCCTTGCGCGGCCCGGACAGCAGCGACGGCCGGAAGAAGCTCGTCCTCACCACGCCCGCCGCGCGCACCGCGGCCTCCATCTCGCCCTTCACGCGGTTGTAGAACACGGCCGAGCGCGCGCTCGCGCCGAGCGCCGAGACGACGAGCAAGCGCCGCGCGCCGCTCTTCGCCGCCGCCTTGGCGAGCGCCACGGGATAGTCGTGGTCGACGCGCCGGAAGGCCTCCTGCGAGCCCGCCGCCTTGATCGTGCTGCCCAGGCAGCAGAACACGTCCTCGGCCTGCACGGGACGCTCTTCGAGCCGCGCGAAATCCACGAGCTCTACGGCGAGCTTCGGGTGCTTGAGCTCGAGCGGCCGGCGCGCCCAGACCGCGACGCGCGCGTAGTCCGGCGAGCCGAGCAGGCGCTTGAGGAGGAAGGAACCTACGAGGCCGCTCGCGCCGACGAGCAGCGCGGTGCGCGGCGCAGGCATCTAAATGGGGACAGTCCCTAATTGCGCCAAATGGGGACTGTCCCCATTTAGCCGTGCGCGCGGATGAACCCGCGCACGCGGGGGTAGATGATCTCGCGCCACTTGCGGCCGCTGAAGATGCCGTAGTGTCCGACGCGCGGCGCGACGAAGTGCTCGCGGCGGTCGCGCGGGATGTTGAGGCACAGCAGGTGCGCGGCTTCCGTCTGCCCGTTGCCGGAGATGTCGTCCAGCTCGCCCTCGATCGAGAGCAGCGCCGTGTCGCGGATGGTCTGCGGGCGCACCAGGCGCTCGCCGACGAACATGCGGCCCTTGGGCAGCGCGAAGTCCTGGAACACGGCCTTCACGGTGTCGAGGTAGTACTCGGCCGGCATGTCCAGCACCGCGTTGTACTCGTCGTAGAACTCGCGGTGGCGCTCGGCGGACTCGTCGTCGCCCTCCACCAGGTGGTGGAAGTAGTCCCAGTGCGCGTTGACGTGGCGGTCGGGGTTCATGGCGACGAACCCCAGGTGCTGCAGGAACCCCGGGTACACGCGCCGGTGGTAGCCCGGGTACTTGGCCGGCACGCGGTGGATGACGTGGCGCTCGAACCACGAGAGCGGCCGCGTCATGGCGAGGTTGTTGACCGCGGTCGGGCTCTTCCTCGCGTCGATCGGCCCGCCCATCATGGTCATGGTCCTGGGCGGGTGCGCCTCGCGTGCCTCGGCCATCAGCGCGATGGCGCACAGCACCGGCACGGTCGGCTGGCACACCGAGATCACGTGCAGCTCGGGCGAGAGCAGGCGGATGAACTCCTGCACGTAGGCCACGTAGTCGGCGAGACGGAACGGGCCCGCGGCGAGCGGCACCATGCGCGCGTCCTCCCAGTCGGTGATCCACACGTCGTGCTCGGCGAGCATCGTGCTCACCGTGTCGCGCAGCAGCGTGGCGTGGTGCCCGGAGAGCGGGGCGACGATCAGGACCTTGGGAGCGGGGCGGAGGCGGGGAACGGTGGGGGTGAAGTGCAGCAGCTTGCAGAAGGGCTTCTCGAGCGCCACCTCGATGCTCGCGCCGGGAACGCGCCACTCGGGCTTCTCGTAGCGCTGCGTGACGCGCAGGAACAGGTCGTTCGAGGCGGCAAGCTTCCTGGCGAGCGGCGCCTCGGCCCAGGGCATGAACGGATTGCTGAGCCAACCGCGCTGGGCCTCGGCGATGAGGCGCAAGGGGGTGAGCCAGGCGTGCTGCGCTTCGTACAGGCTGTAGAGCATGGGATGGCTCCCAATGCCGTGATAACCCATTGCTTATAGCAGATTTGCGGCACTGCCGCATTGGTGCAAGTCCTGAGGAAAACGTATCCTTTCCCCGATGCGGATGCTCCTCCGGCTGGCTTTCGCGGCCCTGATCGTGGCCGTCGTGGTGGCCGCCGTGCTGTATTTCCACCTGCGCCGCTCGCTGCCCCAGGAAACGGGGGAGGCGCGCCTCGCCGGGCTGGCGAAGCCCGTGGAGATCCTGCGCGACCGCTTCGGCGTGCCGCACATCTTCGCGCAGGGCCTCGCCGACGCGACGCGCGCGCTCGGCTACGTCCACGCCCAGGACCGGCTCTGGCAGATGGAGATGAACCGGCGCACCGCCGCGGGCCGCCTCGCCGAAGTGCTCGGCGCGCAGGCGCTCGAGGCCGACCGCTTCCTGCGCACGCTTGGCGTGCGCCGCGCCGCGCTCGCCAACTTCGCGCGCCTCGACAAGCAGACCCAGGAGCTGCTCGAGTCCTACGCCGCGGGCGTGAACGCCTTCCTCGCCACCGACCCCGTGCTGCCGATCGAGTTCTGGCTGACCGGCGTCAAGCCCGAGCCCTGGACCCCGGCCGACTCGCTCGGCTGGATCAAGATGATGGCCTGGGACCTCGGCGGCAACTGGCGCAACGAGCTCCTGCGCCTGCGCCTCGCGAAGACCATGCCGCTCGAGCGCATCCACGAGCTGCTGCCGCCCTATCCCGGCGAGAAATACCCGCCCATCGTCGAGCTGCAGCGTTTCTACCAGGGGCTCGAGCAGGAGGGCGTAAAGCTTGCAAATAGGGACAGTCCCTATTTTTCTCATCTGCAAATGAGAAAAATGGGGACTGTCCCCATTTACGGGCAAGGCGAAGGCCTGGGATCGAACAACTGGGTGGTCTCCGGCAAGCGCACCGCCACGGGCAAGCCGCTGCTCGCCAACGACCCGCACCTCGGCCTCACAGCGCCGGCGGTGTGGTACTTCGCGCACGTGAAGACGCCGGAGTTCGAGGCGATCGGCGGGACGCTGCCCGGCGTGCCGGCGATCGTGCTCGGGCGCAACACGCACTTCGCCTGGGGCTTCACCAACACGGGCCCGGACGTGCAGGACCTGTACCTCGAGCGCCTGGACGGCGCGGGCAACTACCTGACCCCCGAGGGCCCGCGCGCCTTCGAGCACGTGGACGAGGTGATCCGCGTGAAGGGCGGCGAGGACGTGCGGTTGCAGGTGCGCGTGTCGCGCCACGGGCCGGTGATCTCGGACGTGCTGCCGGCCGCGCAGGCGGCGGCGCCGCGCGGGCACGTGCTGGCGCTGCAGTGGACGGCGCTGCGCGAGGACGACCTCACCATGCAGTCGGCGCTGAAGATCGCGCGCGCGCAGGACTGGGCGGGCTTCCTCGGCGCGCTGCGCGACTTCCACTCGCCGCAGCAGAACGTGGTGTACGCCGACACCGCGGGCAACATCGGCTTCGTCGCCGCGGGGCGCGTGCCGCTCAGGAAGCCCGGCAACGACTTGATGGGCCTCGCGCCCGCGCCGGGCTGGCTGGCGAAGTACGACTGGGCGGGATTCGTGCCCTTCGCCGAGCTGCCGCACGCCTACAACCCGGCGAGCGGGCAGGTGGTGACGGCCAACCACCGCGTCACGCCGCCCGGCTACGCGCACCACATCACCAGCGAGTGGCAGTCGCCCTATCGCGCGCAGCGCATCGAGGAGCTGCTGCGCGCGGTGCCCGCGCACAACGTCGGCAGCTTCGCGCGCATCCAGGGCGACGTGGTGTCGCTGCCCGCGCGCGAGGTGCTGCCGCGGCTGCTGGAGACGAAGCCCGGCAGCGAGGACGCGCGGCGCGCCCTGCAGCTGCTCGGCGCCTGGGACGGGACCATGGCCGCCGAGCGCGCCGAGCCGCTCGTCTTCTGGGCGTGGTGGCGCGAGCTGACGCGCGCGCTGTACGCCGACGAAATGGGCGAGGCGTTCCGCAGCCAGTGGCTGGCGCGCGCGCCGTTCGTCATGGCGGTGCTCGAGGACCGCGGCGGGCAAGCGCGCTGGTGCGACGACGTGCGCACGAGCGCGGTCGAGACCTGCGACGCGCTGCTCGCGCGCTCGCTGGAGGCGGCGCTCGCCGACCTGCGCAAGCGCTACGGCGGCGATGTCTCCTCCTGGCGCTGGGGCGCGGCGCACGAGGCGCGCCACGAGCACCGGCCGTTCGGCCGCGTGCACTGGCTCGCGCGCTGGTTCGACATCTCCGTGCCGAGCGCGGGCGACGCCTACACCGTGAACGTGGGCCGCAACCGCATGGAGGACGAGGCGCGGCCCTTCGCCAGCGTGCACGCGGCGAGCCTGCGCGCCCTGTACGACCTCGAGGACCTCGACCGGTCGCTGTACATCCACTCGGGCGGCCAGTCGGGCAACGTGCTCTCGACGCACTACCGCAGCCTCACGGCGGCGTGGGCGCGCGGCGACTACATGCCGATGACGGTCAACCGCGCGCAGCTGGAGGCCGCGGGCGCGAGCAGGCTGGCGCTAAATGGGGACAGTCCCTAATATTCCGCAGAGCGGAATATTAGGGACTGTCCCCCTTTTTCAGCGCGAGCAGCACGGCGAGCAGCGCGAAGGCCACGAACCACAGCAGCGACCACTCGGCGATCGAGAAGCCGAGGAAGGTCCACTTCACTTCCGCGCACTGGCCCGAGCCGCGAAAGAGGAGCTGCAGCGTGCGCGCGATGGGCAGGTTGTCCATCATGAAAAAGAGGTCGGGCCCGCAGGCGGGCACCTGCTCGGGCGGCAGGTGCTGCAGGTACACCTGGCGCGCCGCGACGCCCACGCCGCTCCCGGCGGCGAGGAACGCGGCGACGCCGTAGGCGATGCGCCCCTTGCGCGCCGGGTTGTGCAACGCGGCCGCGGCGAAGACGACGATCAGCGCGTAGTACGAGCCGCGCTGCAGCAGGCAAAGCGGGCAGGGGTCCTGGCCCTCGAAGTACTGCAGGTAATAGCCGTAGCCGAGCAGCCCCACGCAGGCGAGGGCGCCCGCCATGGCCATCTGCCGGAAAGACATCTGCGATAACTTCATCGGGAACCGCAACTTACCATGCCCGCCGGCGCGGCCTCCCGGACAATGGGATAAGCGCGCCCCGGATTCCGTGCCCATACAAACGTATCAGCCCTGATTTCTCACATGAAAAAGGGATTGGCTGCGACGTTGATGGGGGAATAGACTGTGAAAAACGACCTGCTCGCACCAGGGCAGGCGGAAGAACCAATAAGGAAAACGGAGCAACGCAGTTTTCTGGTTAGGGGGTTGTACATGCAACGCATCATCAAGGCAGCAATCGCTGTTGCCAGCGCTGTAGGCGTGAGCGCGGTCATGGCGCAAAGCGTCGAGCGCGACGGCAAGGTGGTGAGCCAGCCCGCGCCGCAGACCACCGTCGCGCAGGCGCAGACCGCAGCACCGATCCAGACCGCGCAAGCTGGCGCGGCCGCGGGCGGCGCGGCGGGCGGCGCATCCACCGCCGGCGCGATGGGCGGGTTCGGCGCCACGGCGACGGCTGCGAGCGCAGCCGTGTTCGTGGGCACCGGACTGGCGGTCATCGCCGTGGGGGCGGCGAGCGCCGACTCGACGGTCTCGCACTAAGCGCAGCAACGACGCACAAGGCGCAAAGGGCCCGCAAGGGCCCTTTCGCTTTTCTAGGGGCGGCGCATCGTTCCCGGATACGCGCACGCCGCGCTCGGCGCGCCCGAGCGCACGATGAGCGCCGCCATGTCCTCGCAGTCGCGGCGCACGCGCTTCTCCGGCCCCTCGAGCGCCATGCGGAACCCGCCCGCCACCACCACGTGCAGGGGCAGCGGCTCGCCCATGAGGAGCTTCAGCTCCAGGCCCTGCAGCTCGCGCTCGCAGCGCGCGTAGACGATGCGGCACTGCGCGCAGCGCTCCTTCAGCGGCCCGAGGAAGAAGTCGTTCGCTTTGCCGCACTGGTTGCGCGACTTCACGCGGTCCTGCACCAGGTGGAACGTGTAGCCGTCGGTCGAGGCGAGCCGCGTCACCGGGTAGTAGTGCTGGTTGGCAACGTGGTAGCTGGCGAGCAGCGCGCCCGCGCCGAGCAGCAGGAGGAGAAAGAGCGCCTTCTTCATCGCGCTACCAGCACGGCACCCACGCCGTGGGCTTGTCCCACACCACGTCGCCCGCCTCGAGCGCCACGCCCGCGACCACGTGGCGATCGCCCGCGTGCGTGACGCGCACGCCCACGCTTTCCTCCGCGACGCCCACCACCGTGCCGCGGATCCACTCCGAGCTGGCGATGCCCACCGGCATCTCGCGGCACACCTTCTGCCCCTCCTTGCCCACCGCCTTCCTCGCCTCCTCGGCGAACTTTCGCTGCGCGAGCATCATCGGCGTGGCGAAGCCGGCGATGCGGTCCTCCAGCCACGGCCCGAGGTACACGTCGCCCGTGGGCCAGGTGTACTTGCCCGCGCCGTGGCGCTTGTCGTTCGCGTAGTCGCCCTCGTAGCGCTCGCCCTGCCACGGCCCGCGGCCCCACTCGTAGGTGCCGCGGCCGTGCTTCCTGTCGTTGGCGAACCCGCCCTCGTAGCGGTCGCCGTTCGGCCAGCGCTTCACGCCTTTGCCGTGCTTCATGCCCGCCTTGAAGCCGCCTTCGTATTCGGCGGTGCCGGTAGCGCGGCCTTCGCCTTCGGCGAGGCCGGATGCACAGGGGCCGGAGTAGGAGGATTGGAGTTCGGGGTCGAGGACTTTGCAGTCTTGTCCTGAGGCGGTAGAGCAAGCGACGAATAGAACCGCGGCGAGGAAGCTTTTGCCTTTAAAAACGGTCTCGTGTTTTTTGGCCGGGTGAATCTTCCGGCCAAAAAA
>DATFEJ010000081.1:0-6502 GCA_035251235.1 Burkholderiales bacterium | reverse complement strand
CGGCGCCTCGCCACGCGCGAGGCGCCCGTGCTGTTCGAGGCGCCGCAGGCGGCCGCGCTGCTCGGCACGTTCGTGTCCGCCGCGAGCGGCGGCAACCTGTACCGCAAGGCGAGCTTCCTCGGCGAGAGCCTCGGCCGGACGGTGTTTGCCCCAGGGGTCACCATCGAGGAACGGCCGCACGAGCCGCGCGGCCTGGCGAGCGCGCCCTTCGACGACGAGGGCGTGGCGACACGCGCGCGCACCGTCGTGCGCAACGGCGTGCTGGAAGGCTACTTCCTCGGCAGCTACGCCGCGCGCAAGCTCGGGCTGCAGAGCACGGGCAGCGCGGGCGGCAACCACAACCTCGAGCTGGTGCCCAACGGCCCCGACTTCCGCGGCATGCTGGCACGCCTGCACCGCGGCTTGCTGGTCACGGAGCTGCTCGGGCACGGCGTCAACCTCGTCACCGGGGACTACTCGCGCGGCGCCGCCGGCTACTGGGTGGAGGGCGGCGAGATCGCTTACCCGGTCGAGGAGATCACCATTGCCGGCAACCTGCGCGACATGTTCCGGGGCATCGACGCGGCGGGCAGCGACCTCGTGGTGCGCGGCTCGCGCCGCTGCGGCTCGATCCTGGTGCAGAACATGACCATAGCTGGGGAATAGCCGGCCAGAACCTTGGGATAGGCGCGGCGGTCCAACGGGCATAGGCTTTGCATACTGCTCATCATGGACCCTGCTTTGAAGCCCGAAATCGATCGCGAGCATCCCATTGCCGCCTGGGTGGGCATCGTCGCCATCCTGATTGCTATCCTGTTGATTCTTTGGGCGAGAATAGAAATCCACGGGACGCACGACCTCGAGCAGACGCTCTCGGCCGAAGAGCCCCGCAACGGGCCGGAGCGGCTCAAGCCGTCGCCGGCCGCCGACAAGGGCGCGCGCGGCTCGGAAGTCGACGACGCCGTGGCGACCGGACGCTGGGCCACGGGCTTCTCGCCCTGAGCGCCCGGGCGCCTGGGGCATAATCCCCGGGCGCGATCCTGCGAGGAGTTTCCATGCGGTCCCTGCGCCTGGCGGCGGCGCTTGTCCTGTTGTGCGGCCTGTCCGCCGGCGCGGCCGACCGTGAACGCGAGCCCGATGTCATCTACGTGCCCACGCCGCAGAGCGTCGTCGAGGACATGCTGCGACTCGCCGACGTGAAAAAGGGCGACGTGCTGTACGACCTGGGCTGCGGTGACGGCAGGATCCCGGTGACCGCGGCCCGCAAGTACGGCGTGCGCGCGGTCGGCATCGACATCGATCCCGAGCGCATCCGCGAAGCCAGCCAGAACGCGAAGAAGAACGGCGTCGCCAAGCTGGTGCGCTTCCGCCAACAGGACCTGTTCCAGACCGACCTGCGCGAAGCGACGGTGGTCACGCTCTACCTGCTGCCCGACCTCAACCTCAAGCTGCGGCCGCGGCTGCTCGAGCAGCTCAGGCCCGGCACGCGCATCGTCTCGCACCAGTTCGACATGGGCGACTGGAAGCCGGACAAGACGCTGGAGACGGGCGGCGCCACGGTCTACCTGTGGACCGTGCCGCCGCGCAAGGCGGCTAGGTCGTAAAGTCGAGCCGCTCGTCGCGCAGCAGGCCGTAGATGCGCATGGCGGGCCGGTGGTGCAGCTCGAGCGGCGGCAGCGGCTCGGCATCCATCTCCAGCTCCTCGACCGGCAGTACGCTCATGACCGCGTCGGACAGCACCAGCTCGCCCGCGCGCGCCCGGTGCACCAGCCGCTCGGCGATGCTCACGCAGTCCCCGAACACGACCTGGCGCCGCTCGCTCCTCGGGCCGGCCGGGCCGTACACGGCCTCGCCGCGATGCATGCCGAGCGACATCGCGGTGCGCAGGCCGAAATCGCGCTCCCATTCCTGGGCGAGCGCGTCGAATTCCGTGAACAGCTGCTGCGCGCCGAGCACGGCGTTGCGCCCCATGTCCGCGGGCTTGCCGTCGTAGTAGGCCGCCACCAGGGAATCGTTGTGCACCGACATGGGCAGGCCGCCGTGCGCCTGCACGCAGCGCGCGGCCATTTCGAAGAAGCGGTCGACCAGCCCGAGCACGCGCTCCGGGTCGAGCATTTCCGACATGCGCGTGAAATTGCGCAGCTCGGCGATCAGGATCACCGATTCGGTGCGCACCGCCGCATGCTCGTTCGGCCCCGACACGACAGCTAAGCCTCCCCCCCTGGGTGGACTTTCGCGCAAAGCGACGCGTGCATGCTAGACAGGGCCCGCGCGGCACGAGGAGGAAATAATACCTCGCCGGCCCGTGCCCCCGGACGGCCGGCCGGCCCGCCGGGACGGGCGGAGCCCATCAGGCGAGCAGGACGTACAGCGTTACCGCGAGCACCACGAGCGCCCCGGCGGCGAGAAAGATGAGCGAGGCGTCGGACACCGTCGGCAGATCCGCATCACGCCCGAGCGCAGCGGGGTGGTGCTCGGCCTCCTGCCCCACGGCCGCGCCGGCGCCGTGCAGCGCGCCGACCTTCTCGTTGAACGCGGCGAAGAAGTCCTGGGAAATCTTGCGCGCCGCGGCATCCACCAGGCGCGAGCCGATCTGCGCCAGCTTGCCGCCGACGCTCGCCTTCACCTGGTAGCGCAGCAGCGTGCCTTCGCCCTCGGGCGAGAGCTGCACGCTGGCCGAGCCCTTGCCGAACCCCGCGGCGCCGCCCTGGCCCTCGAAAGCGAGCGCATACGAGTTGGGCGGGTTGAGGTCGGAGAGCGTGAGCTTGCCCTTGAACTTGGCGCTCACCGGCCCGATGCGCGCCACCATCAGCACCTGGAACTCGTCGTCGCCGAGGCGCTCGATGGAGTCGCAGCCCGGCACGCAGGCCTTCAGCATCTCGGGATCGTTGAGCGCCGCCCAGGTCTCGGCCTGCGATGCCGGGATGCGCTCTTCGCCGCTCATTTCCATGCTCGGGTCTCCATGCGTGCGTTCATCGGCCGGCTGAGCGCATGCGCCAGCTCGACCAGGCTCTTCAGATTATGCACCGGCAGGAAGCGGTCCACGTGCGGCAGCATGGCGCGCACGCCCGCGGGCTTGGCCTCGAAGCGGTCGTAGCGCAAGAGCGGATTCAGCCAGATGAGCGTCCGGCAGGACTTGTGCAGGCGCTGCATCTCATCGGCCAGGCCTTCGCCCGCCTCCCGGTCCAGGCCGTCGGAGACCAGCAGCACGCAGGCGTTCTGGCCGAGGACGCGCCGCCCCCAGCGCCAGTTGAACTCGCGCAGGCACACGCCGATGCGCGTGCCGCCCGACCAGTCCTTGATCGCCTCGGCCACGCGCGCCATGGCGACGTCGACATCGCGGTGCCGCAGCTGCCGCGTGACGTTGGTGAGCCGCGTGCCGAACACGAAGGTGTGCACCCGGTCGCGGTCGTTGGTGATGGCATGCAGGAAATGCAGGAACATGCGCGCGTACGGGTTCATCGACCCCGAGATGTCGCACAGCACGACGAGCGGCGGATGGACCACGATGGGCCGGGCGCGCACGAGCGAGATCACGTCGCCGCCTTCGCGCAGGCTCTCGCGCAGCGTGGCGCGCAGGTGCACGCGCGCGCCGCGCCGGTGCGGCGCCAGGCGCCGCGTGCGCACCATGGGCAGCGGCAGCCGCAGCTCGCTCATCATCTTCCTCGCCGCGGCGAGCTCCGCCGCCGACATGGTGTCGAAGTCCATGCGCTGCAGCACCTCGCGCGAGGAAAAGGTGAGATGCGCGTCCATCTCCACCTTCTGCTCCTCGGGCCGCTCCTCGGGCTTGTTCTGGCCGAACAGCGCGTCGGTCAGGCGCTGGCTCTGCTGCTCCTCGGGCTTGGGCGTGCGGCCGTAGGTCTTGGGCAGCAGCAATTGCATCATCTTCTCGGTGAGCTTGGGGTCGCGCCAGAACAGGCGAAACGCCTGGTCGAACACCGGGCGCTGCTCCTCGCGCGACAGCAGCACGGCCGACATGGTCCAGTACCAGTCCTCCCGCCGGTCGGCGCCTGCGATCTCCAGCGCTTGCACGCAGTCGATGACGCGGTCCGGGCCGACGCGCAGGCCCGCCGCGCGCAGCAGGCGCGCGAAGTGCATCACGTTCTCCGCGAGCGTGCCGCGCGAGCCGGCCGGGTCGAGCTGCGGCAGCATGCGCTAGGCCGTAGTCGCGGCGCCCTTGGCCTCGTTCACCAGGCGCGCCGCCTCTTCGCCCGCGATCTTCTCGATGTCGTCCTGGTACTTGAGCAGCACGCCGAGCGTGTTGTTGACGGTCTCCGGGTCGAGCGCCAGGCGGTCGAGCGCCACCAGGCAGTTGGCCCAGTCGATGGTCTCGGCGACGCCGGGCAGCTTGAACAGGTCCACGCCGCGCAGGCGCTGCACGAAGGCCACCACCTCGCGCGACAGCGCGGCCGAGGCCGTGGGCGCCTTCTTCTTCAGGATCTCCAGCTCGCGGCGCGCGTCGGGGTAGTCCACCCAGTGGTAGAAGCAGCGGCGCTTGACGGCGTCGTGGATCTCGCGCGTGCGGTTCGAGGTGATGACCACGATGGGCGGCTCCGCGGCCTTCAGCGTGCCGATCTCCGGCACCGTGATCTGCCAGTCGGACAGCACCTCCAGCAGGTAAGCCTCGAAGGGCTCGTCGGTGCGGTCCAGCTCGTCGATGAGCAGCACCGGCGCGGCGCCCGGCGCGCCTTCCAGGGCGAGGGCGAGCGGCCGCTTGATGAGGAAGCGCGCCTCGAAGATGTCGTGCGCCATCTTGTCGCGCGATTTCTCCCCGGCCGCCTCCGCGAGGCGGATCTCGATCATCTGCCGCGGATAGTTCCACTCGTAGGCGGCCTGCGCGATGTCCAGGCCCTCGTAGCACTGCAGGCGGATCAGCTCGCGGCCCAGCGTCTGCGCCACCACCTTGGCGATCTCGGTCTTGCCGGTGCCCGCCTCGCCCTCGAGGAACAGCGGCCGGCGCATGGCGAGCGAGAGGTACAGCGCGGTGGCCAGGCTGCGGTCGGCCACGTAGTCGGCCGAAGCAAGCAGCGTCTGGGTGTCGTCGATCGAGCGCGGCAGGGGATTGGGCATAAAAAAGCCCGCTCGAGGCGGGCTTCCTGTGAGCGAGCGGCTATTCTATTTCATCGCCGCCGCCACCGCGCGCTTGGCCATCACCGTGATGAGGTGCGCGCGGTACTCCGCCGAGGCGTGCAGGTCGCTGTTCAGCCCGTCGGCCTTCACCTTGAGGTTGGCCACCGATTCCGGGGCGAACTTGGCGGCGAGCGCCTTCTCCATCTCGGCGAGGCGCAGCGCGCAGGGCCCGGCGCCGGTGACCGCGACGCGCACGCCGTTGCCCATGTCGGCGACGAACACGCCGACGATGGCGAAGCGCGAGGCCTGGTTCTTGAACTTCATGTAGGCGGCGCGCTTGGGCACCGGGAAGCTCACCGAGGTGATGATCTCGCCCGGCAGGAGCGCGGTCTCGTACAGGCCCTTGAAGAACTTGTCGGCCGCGTGCGTGCCCTTGGTGGTGGTGATGGTGGCGCCCAGTCCCAGCACCGCGGCCGGGTAGTCCGCCGCCGGGTCGCTGTTGGCGAGCGAGCCGCCGAGCGTGCCCATGTTGCGCACCTGGCGGTCGCCGATCATGCCGGCGAGCGCCGCGAGCGCCGGGATCGCCTTCCTCACCTCGGCGGAACCGGCCACCTCGGCGTGGCGCGCCATGGCGCCGATGGTGACCGTCTTGCCGTCGGTCTTGATGCCGGCGAGGTCCTTCACCATGCCGAGGTCGACGATGTCGGTGGGCGCGGCCAGCCGCAGCTTCATGGCCTGCACCAGCGACTGGCCGCCGGCGAGCAGCTTGGCGTCCGCGCTCTTGGCCGCGAGCGCCGCGGCGTCGTTCACGTTGGAGGGACGGTGGTAGTTGAATGCGTGCATCGTTTTCTCCTCAGGCCACTTTCTTCTGCTGCAGCGCGCGCCACACGGTCTGCGGCGTCGCCGGCATCGGGATGTCCTTCACGCCCAGGGCGTCGGTGATGGCGTTGATGAGCGCCGCGGGGGCGCCGATGGCGCCCGCCTCGCCGCAGCCCTTCACGCCAAGCGGGTTGTGCGTGCACGGCGTCTCGCGCGTGTCCACCTGGAACGACGGCAGGTCGTCGGCGCGCGGGATGGCGTAGTCCATGAACGAGCCCGTCACCAGCTGGCCGTGCGAGTCGTACCTCGCGCCCTCCGTCATCGCCTGGCCGATGCCTTGCGCGAGGCCGCCATGCACCTGGCCCTCGACGATCATCGGGTTGATGATCTTGCCGAAGTCGTCCACCGCGCTCCAGCGCTCGATCTTCACCACGCCGGTTTCCGGATCCACCTCCACCTCGCAGACATAGGTGCCCGCGGGGAAGGTGAAGTTGGACGGATCGTAGAACGCGTTCTCGTTCAGGCCCGGCTCGAGCTTGTCGTGCGGGTAGTTGTGCGGCACGTAGGCGGCGAACGCCACCTCGCCGAACATCTTCTTCTTGTCGGTGCCGGCCACCTTGAACTCGCCGTTCGC
>DATFEJ010000016.1:0-3698 GCA_035251235.1 Burkholderiales bacterium | reverse complement strand
GGCCTGGCGCGCCCCGACGCGGGGCGCGTCGCGGTGCTGGGCGCGGACGTGCGCGCCGAGTACCGCCGCGCGCGCCGGCTGCTGGGGGTCGTGCCCCAGGAGCTGGTGTTCGACCCGTTCTTCACGGTGCGCGAGACGCTGCGCCTGCAGTCGGGCTACTTCGGCCTGCGCGCCAACGACGCCTGGATCGACGAGGTCATGCACGCCCTCGACCTGACGGCGAAGGCCGACGCCAACATGCGCGCGCTCTCCGGCGGCATGAAGCGGCGCGTGCTGGTGGCGCAGGCGCTGGTGCACAAGCCGCCGGTCATCGTGCTCGACGAGCCCACGGCCGGAGTCGACGTCGAGCTGCGCCAGGAGCTGTGGCAGTTCGTGCGGCGCCTGAACCGCGACGGGCACACCGTCGTGCTGACCACGCACTACCTGGAGGAAGCCGAGGAGCACTGCCAGCGCATCGCCATGCTCAAGGCCGGACGCATCGTGGCGCTCGACACGACGCGGAACCTGCTGGCGAGCATCACGGGCCCGCATCCCACGGACCTCGAGGACGTGTTCCTGCACCTCATGCACAAGCACTAGCGCCGTGACCGGCTTCGCGACGCTGTTCTACAAGGAGCTGCTGCGCTTCTGGAAGGTGGCCTTCCAGACCGTGGCCGGGCCGGTGCTCTCCGCGCTGCTGTACCTCGTCATCTTCGCGCAGGCGCTGGGCGAGCGCGTCCAGGTGTTCGACGGCGTGCCGTTCACCGCGTTCCTCGTGCCCGGGCTGGTGATGATGAGCGTGCTGCAGAACGCCTTCGCCAACAGCTCCTCCAGCCTCATCCAGTCCAAGGTCACCGGCAACCTCGTCTTCGTGCTGCTCGCGCCGATCTCGAGCGCGGAGTTCTTCGCCGCCTACGTGCTGGCCTCCGTGGCGCGCGGACTGGTGGTCGGCCTCGGCGTGCTGGCCGTGACCGTGTGGTTCGTGGAGCTGCGGCTTGCCGCGCCGCTCTGGGCGCTCGCCTTCGCGTTCCTCGGCGCGGCGCTGCTCGGCGTGCTGGGGCTGCTGGCGGGCCTGTGGGCGGAGAAGTTCGACCAGATCGCGGCGTTCCAGAACTTCCTCGTCCTGCCGCTCACCATGCTCTCGGGCGTGTTCTACTCCATCCAGACGCTGCCGCCGCTCTGGCAGACGATCTCGCACCTCAATCCCTTCTTCTACATGATCGACGGCTTTCGCTACGGCTTCTTCGGCGCGGCCGACGTCTCGCCCGCCGCGAGCCTCGCGGTGGTCGCGGTAAGCTTGGCGCTTCTGTCGGCGCTGGCGCTGCGGCTGCTGGCCGCCGGCTACAAGATCAGGACCTGAGCATGGTGACCCCCGAGAGCATCGAAGCCAGCATCCGCGCCGGGCTCGCCTGCGACCGCGTCGAGGTCGTGGGCGACGGCCAGCACTTCCAGGCGCTCGTCGTGTCGGCGGCGTTCGCGGGCCGCAGCCGCGTGCAGCGCCACCAGCTGGTGTACGCCGCGCTCGGCGAGCGCATGCGCGAGGAGGTGCATGCGCTGTCCATGAAGACGCTGACGCCCGAGGAGCTGGCGCGCGGTGGATAAGCTTCTCATCACCGGCGGCCGCCCGCTCGCGGGCGAGGTGGCCGTCTCCGGCGCGAAGAACGCTGCGCTGCCGATCATGTGCGCGGCGCTGCTCACCGAGCGGCCGCTCCTGCTCGATAACGTGCCGCGGCTGATGGACGTGCGCACCATGTCGAAGATCCTCGGCCTGATGGGGGTCGAGGCCGGCCCGCAGGCGGACGGCCGGCTCGAGCTCTCGGCTCGCGAGATCAGGGATCCGGTGGCGGGCTACGAATTGGTGAAGACGATGCGCGCCTCCGTGCTGGTGCTCGGGCCGCTGCTGGCGCGCTGCGGGCGCGCCAAGGTGTCGCTGCCGGGCGGCTGCGCCATCGGCGCGCGCCCGGTGGACCAGCACGTCAAGGGCCTGCAGGCGATGGGCGCGACCATCACGGTCGAGCAGGGCTACATGCACGCCGCCGCAGCGCGGCTGAAGGGGGCGCGCATCGCCATGGACATGGTGACCGTGACCGGCACCGAGAACCTGATGATGGCCGCCTGCCTGGCGGAGGGCGGCACGGTGCTGGAAAACGCCGCGCGCGAGCCCGAGGTGGTGGACCTCGCGAACTGCCTCAAGGCGATGGGCGCGCGCATCGATGGAGCGGGCACGAGCACCATCCGGATCGAGGGCGTGCGCTCACTTTCGGGTGCGGCGCATCGCGTGATGCCCGACCGCATCGAGACCGGGACCTACCTGTCGGCGGTCGCGGCGGCGGGCGGCCGGGTCAGGCTGCGGGGCACGGCCGCGGACACGCTGGGCGCGACGCTGGAGAAGCTGCGCGAGGCGGGCGCGACGATCGCGGCGGGGCGCGACGCCATCGACATCGAAATGGCCGGCCGCCCGGCCTCGGTGAGCCTCACCACCGCGCCCTATCCCGGCTTTCCCACCGACATGCAGGCGCAGTTCATGGCGCTCGACTGCATCGCGCGCGGCACGGCGAGCCTGACGGAGACGATCTTCGAGAACCGCTTCATGCACGCGCAGGAGCTGCAGCGCCTGGGCGCCGACATCGAGATTCACGGCAATACCGCCCTGGTGAAGGGCGTCGAGCGGCTGCAAGGGGCAAAGGTCATGGCCACCGACTTGCGCGCCTCCGCAAGCCTGGTGGTGGCCGGGCTGGTCGCGAAGGGCGAGACGCTCATCGACCGCATTTACCACCTCGACCGGGGCTACGAGGCCCTCGAGCAGAAGCTCTCGGCGCTCGGCGCCCAAATCGCCCGAGTGCGGTAAAATCCCCTTCCGAATCAAGCGGGAGGGGCCCTTCGGGGCCTTTTTTCATTTGCCCCATGACCGGCATCGGCATCGCGCTGTCCAAGGGACGGATCCTGGAGGAAACGGGGCCGCTGCTCGCGCGCGTCGGCCTTAGCCCGCGGGAAGACGCGGAGCGCTCGCGCAAGCTCATCATCCCGACGGCGCGCCGCGACGTAAGGCTGGTCGTGGTGCGCGCTTCCGATACGCCGACCTACGTCGCGCACGGCGCCGCCGACCTCGGCATCGCCGGCAAGGACGTGCTGGTCGAGCATGGCGGCGAGGGGCTGTACCAGCCGCTCGACCTCGGCATCGCCAGGTGCCGCATGATGGTCGCGGTGCGCAAGGGCTTCGACTACGCGGGCGCGGTGCGCCAGGGCGCGCGGCTGCGCGTCGCCACCAAGTACCTGCACACCACGCGCGAATTCTTCGCCGCGAAGGGCGTGCACGTGGACCTCATCCGGCTCTACGGCTCGATGGAGCTCGCGCCGATCCTCGGGCTCGCTGACGCGATCGTGGACCTCGTGTCCACCGGCAAGACCCTCAAGGCGAACGACCTCGTGGCGGTGGAGGAGATCATGCCGGTCTCCGCGCGCCTCATCGTCAACGAGGCCGCGCTCAAGACGCGGCGCGCGCTGCTGCAGCCGCTGATCGACGGCTTCGCGCGGGCGAGCGCGCCGTGAAGCTGCGGCGCCTGTCCACGGCGGACGCCGGGTTCGACGCCGAGCTCGAGCGGCTGACGCGCTACGAGGCGGCGCAGGACGAGGCGGTCGAGGCGGCGGTGCGCGCCATCATCGCGGACGTGCGCGCGCGCGGCGACGCGGCCGTGCTCGAGTACACGAGGAAGTTCGAC
>DATFEJ010000024.1:0-6544 GCA_035251235.1 Burkholderiales bacterium | reverse complement strand
CTGGGGCTCGACCGGACGGTGCACCTCGCGGAGCAGATGCTGGCCTACAGCCGCGCCGCGTCGCCGGGCGAGGCCGCGCGCGCGGAAAGGGTGGCGCTCGGGACCCTCGTGGCGGAGGCGGCGGACGCGGTCCAGCCGCGCGCCGCGGAGCGCAAGGTGACCATCCACAGGAGCGGCGCGGACGCCACGGTGCGCGGCGAGCGGCACAAGCTCGCCAGCCTGGTCACCAACCTGCTCGACAACGCGGTGCGCTACGGACCGGCGGGCGGACGCGTGGCGATCGAGGTGCAGCGCGCGGGCGACACGGTGATCCTCGCCGTGGAAGACGAGGGTCCGGGCATCCCGCCGGAGCTGCGCGAGCGCGTGTTCGAGAGCTACTACCGCATCCCCGGCTCGGCCGGCCCGGGCAGCGGCCTGGGGCTCGCCATCGTGCGGGAGATCGCCGGCGCGCACGGCGCGCGCGTCGCCATCGAGGATGGCGCGCGAGGCAAGGGCCAGCGCGTGGTGGTGCGCTTTCCCGCCGCGGACTAGCGACCGAGCGTGAGCAGCTCGAACGCCACGCCGTACGACGTGACTTTCTGGTAGTACTGCGCGAGATCGCTCAGGTAGCCGGTGCGCGCCCAGAGGACGAGCGGCACGCCGGTGAAGTTCTTCACCGCGGGAATGCCGAGCTCGAGCCGCGCGGTGTTGTACTTGAACGTGTCGCGCGTGCCCGTATCCAGGATCAGGGTGGCCCGGTCGACGATCGGGTTGTCGCGCCCCGTGTCGAGCGCCAGCACCGCGCGCCAGCCGCTCACCTGACGGATCGAGGTGATCTCGCGCGGCTCCTCGAAATCGAAGGACTCCTCCATGTCCCCCTGCAGCCAGCAGCCGCAGTACCACTTGCGGCTGACATACATGCGCAACGAGGTCGGCTCCCAGCGCAGGGTGTGCTTCCATGTGAGCCCGAGGTAGTCCCATCCGCGGCTGATATAGTCCTTGGCGTACTCGGCGCTGCCCAGCGCCTGCGCCAGGCTGTCGAAGCTCTGCTGCGTGTCGACGCTCTGGCCGTTCGATTCGTGCGCGTACTCGAAGTCGAGGTAGCGGTCGGGGCTCTCGCCGGAGTCGGGAAACTCGCTCAGCGCGTAGCGCACGAAGAACTTCGGATTGAAGCGCTTGGCGATCACCGGCGAGGACTCGCGCGTCTCGACGTACTGCCCGAAGCGCGCGGTGAGGGCGAAGTACGGCAGCCATCCGTAGCGCTTGCCCTCGTCGAGGGTCTTCGCCAGGATCGGGTACTGCAGCGAGATGGTGAAGTCGAGGAAGCCGACGTCGTCGCTGTCCCAGGTGTAGCCGGCGAAGATCGGCTCGTGGTTCTTGAGCCGGATCCTGGGCGCCTCGCTCGCCGGGGGCACGGCGGCCGGCGCGGGCGCGGCCGCCGGCGGCTCCTGCGCCGTCGCCAGTCCGGGAATCAGGATCGCCAACGCCAGCAGTACCCGCACGCCCATGGTCGCCCCCCGCCACAGGCATGCTACCGCAAGGCGTGGATGCCGCCGACGTGCCTGGCGCGCGCCTAGCGCGCCTTGAGCAGCCGCGAGGCCTTGGCGACGTCCTTCGACTTGACCCAGAACATCGCGCCGTAGCGGCGCTTGCCGGCGGTCACCGCCTGCAGCGACACGAGGTTGATCTTTGCCTTGGCGAGCTTGCCGAGGATCTGCGTCAGCGCGCCGACCTTGTCGTCGCCCTGCGCGATGAACACGGTCTTTCTCGCCGAGAGCTTCATCCCGGCCTTCCTCGCCGCCTTGGCGAACCTGGCGTTGTCCTGCGGGATGAAATCGACCTGCGCGCCGCCGCCGGCCGGAAAGCCGGTGAACGCGAGCAGGTTGACCTTCGCCTTCTTCAGCGCGGCGAGCAGCTGCGCGCCGGCGCCGGGACGCTGCGGGACCTTCATCGAGTAGTACGACGCTTTGCGGATGGCCATCATGGGCTCCTTGGTTGCGGGTTGCGGCCCGTATAATTCTGCGCTCCTCATGGGCCATCGGCTATCCAGGATCACGACGCGCACCGGCGATGCCGGCGACACCGGCCTGGGCGACGGCTCGCGCGTGCCCAAGGACAGCGCGCGCATCCAGGCGCTGGGCGACATCGACGAGCTCAATTCCAGCCTGGGGCTGCTGCTCGCGGAGAAGATGCCCGCGGCGCTGAAGCGGGCATTGCTGCAGGTGCAGCAAGACCTCTTCGACCTCGGCGGCGAAGTGAGCATTCCCGGCCACGTCATGGTCACGCCCGCGCAGGTCGAGCGGCTGGAGGCGCTCACGCAGGCGTACAACGCGAAGCTCAAGCCATTGAAGGAATTCATCCTGCCCGGAGGCACGCGTGCGGCCGCCGCGACGCACCTGGCGCGCGCGGTCTGCCGGCGCGCCGAGCGCAGCCTGGTCGCCCTGGGACGCGCCGAGAGCGTGAGCGAGCGCGCGCGCCAGTACCTGAACCGCCTGTCCGACCTGCTGTTCGTCCTCGGCCGCGCGCTCAACCGCGCGGCGCGGCGCGGCGACGTGCTCTGGAAGCACGAGCGCAAGGCAAAATGAGGCCCATGCGCGCTCCCGAAGTGAAGGCCCTGGTGTTCGACGTGTTCGGCACGGTCGTCGACTGGCGCGGCTCGATCATCCGCGAGGGCCGGCTGCTCGGCCGGCGCAGGAAGCTCAAGGTCGACTGGGCGGCGTTCGCCGACGCCTGGCGCGCCGGCTACCGGCCGGCCATGGCGCGCGTGCGCTCGGGCGAGCTGCCATGGACGAAGATCGACGTCCTGCACCGCATGATCCTCGACGGGCTGCTGCCCAGGTTCGGCCTGGGCGGGCTGAACGAAGACGAGATCGACCACCTGAACCGCGTCTGGCACCGGCTCGAGCCCTGGCCGGACGCGCGCGCCGGCCTGGCGAAACTCAAGCGCCGCTACGTCATCGCCACCCTGTCCAACGGCAACCTCGCGCTGCTCACCAACATGGCCAAGCACGCCGGCCTGCCGTGGGACTGCATCCTCTCGGCCGAGGTCGTGCGCCACTACAAGCCGGATCCCGAGACCTACCTGGGCGCGGCCGACCTGCTCGGCGTGCAGCCGGCGGAACTGATGCTGGTGGCCGCGCACAAGGACGACCTGCACGCCGCGCGCGCCTGCGGCCTGAAGACCGCCTACGTGACGCGACCGCGCGAGTACGGCCCGGGCGTGAAGGCCGATCTGTCGCGCGACCCCGCGCTCGATCTGCACGCGCGCGACTTCAACGATCTCGCCCGGCAGCTCGCGCGCCGATGAGCCCGCGCCCGCAGGACGCCGCCCCGCGCCACCGGGTGCTGATCGTCGACGACGAGGAGTCCACGCGCCTGCTGATCGCGCGGCTGCTGACGCGCGGCATGAAGCTCGAGGCGCAGCTCGCCGGCACCTGCGAGCAGGCGCTGCGCCTGGCGCGCAACTACGCCTACGATGCGATCCTGCTCGACCTGCTCATGCCGGGCATCGGCGGCCTGGAGCTGCTGCGCAGCATCCGCCGCGGCTCCGCCAACATGACCACCCCGGTCCTGGTCGTGTCGATGCTTGCCGATGCGCAAACGATCGAGCGCTGCCGCGCCGCGGGCGCCGACGCGCACCTGGCCAAGCCCGTGGAGGGCCACCGCCTGCTCGCCGCGGTGAAGAAGCTGCTCGCCGCGCGCGGCAAATCGAGGATTTCCTAGGAGGAGCGATGGCAGACATCAGGATCGGCAACGTGGAGTCCCTGGGCAAGCCCCTCGGCCAGTACTCGCACATGACGCGGGTGAAGAACGCTTCGGAAACGCTGTACATCGCCGGCATGCTCGCGCCGGGCGAGGACTTCGACGCGCAGTGCACGGGCGTGTTCGGCCAGATCGAGGCGGCGCTCAAGTCCGCGGGCGCGGGCTGGGGCAATGTCGTGCAGTTCACCACGTATCTCGTGCACTCGCAGGACATCCCGCGCTTCATGGCCTGGCGGCTGCGCGAGTTCCCGAAAATGTTCCCCAATGGCAAGTACCCGCCCAACACCCTGCTGATGATCGACCGCCTGGTCGGCGAGCAGTACCTCGTCGAGGTGCAGACCATCGCGGCGCTCTAGGCGCTGCGATCCTTCGGCGGCGCTTTAGGCGCCGCGATCCTTCGGCCGCGCTCTAGGTCTCCTCGACGAACACTTCCTCGCGCTTCTTGCGGATGTTGGGCAGCGCGATGATGGCAAGGAGCGCCAGCGCGGCGAGCAGGAACGAGAAGGAGATCGGCTTGTCCATGGGGTTGATGAACACCGTGGCGTCCCCGCGCGACAGCAGCATGGCGCGGCGCAGGTTCTCCTCCATCAGCGGCCCGAGGATGAAGCCGAGGATCAGGGGCGCGGGCTCGCACTCGAGCTTGACGCACACGTAGCCGAACACGCCGAACGCCGTCATCATCAGGCAATCCCAGGGGTTGTTCGACAGGCTGAACACGCCCACGTTCATGAAGACCAGGATCGAGGGAAACAGGAACCGGTAGGGCACCTGCAGCAGCTTGATCCAGATGCCGATCAGCGGCAGGTTGAGGATCACCAGCATGGCGTTGCCCAGCCACATGGAGGCGATCAGCCCCCAGAACAGCTGCGGCTTGTCGGTCATCACCTGCGGCCCCGGCGCGATGCCCTGGATCATGAGCGCGCCGATCATCAGCGCCATCACCGCGTTGCCCGGGATGCCGAGCGTCAGCATGGGAATGAAGGAGGTCTGCGCGCCGGCGTTGTTGGCCGACTCGGGGCCGGCGACGCCCTCGATCGCGCCCTTGCCGAACTGCTCGGGGTGCTTGGAGACCTTCTTCTCCAGCGAGTAGGCGGCGAAGGACGACAGCAGCGCGCCGCCGCCCGGCAGGATGCCGAGGAAGGAGCCGAGCGTCGTGCCGCGCAGGATCGGCGCCCAGGAGCGCTTGAGGTCCTCCTTCGACGGAAACAGGTGCTTCACCTTGCCGAGGAACACCTCGCGCTCGCCCTTCTGCTCGAGGTTGGCGACGATCTCGGTGATGCCAAACATGCCCATGGCGACGATGACGAAGCCGATGCCGTCGGCGAGGTCCGGCACGTCGAAGGTGAAGCGCAGCACGCCCGAGTTGACGTCGGTGCCGATCAACCCGAGCAGCAGCCCGAGCACCACCATGGCGATCGCCTTGAGCAGCGAGCCGTGCGCCAGCACCGTGGCCGCCACCAGACCCAGCACCATGAGCGAGAAGTACTCGGCCGGGCCGAACTTGAGGGCCACCTCGGCGAGTGGCGGCGCGGCGGTGGCGATCACCAGCGTCGCCACGCAGCCGGCGAAGAACGAGCCGATGGCGGCGATGGCGAGCGCCGGCCCGGCGCGCCCCTGGCGCGCCATCTGGTGGCCGTCGAGCACCGTGACCACCGAGGCGGCCTCCCCCGGCAGGTTGACGAGGATCGCCGTGGTCGAGCCCCCGTACTGCGAGCCGTAGTAGATGCCCGACAGCATGATGAGCGCGGCGATCGGGTCGAGGTTGAAGGTGATCGGCAGCAGCATGGCGATCGTCGGCACCGGGCCGATGCCCGGCAGCACGCCGATCAGCGTGCCGAGCAGCACGCCGACCAGGCAGTACAAGAAGTTCTGCCAGGAAAACGCGACCTGCACGCCGAGCCAGAGATTGTCGAAGACCTCCATCGGCGCGCTAGCGGATCGGGCAGTTGTCGATGAATTGCGGGCACATCGGGAACGGCAGCGTCAGCCCGCGCACGAACACCAGCCACGAGAAGATCACCAGCGTCACCGCCACGACCGTCACTTCCTTCCACTTGAATTCGTGGCCGGCGAGCGCGCCGATGAACACCGCGGCCGCGGTGGCCACCGCCAGCCCGCCGGGCTTCATCAGGTAGCCGTAGGCGACCACGGACAGCGACACCAGCACCAGCGGCCGGAAGTGAAACGCCGCGACCTTCGGCCCGTCGAGGGCGAGCGACTTCGCCAGGATCACCAGCCCGAGGAAGATGAGCAGGCCGCCGAGCAGGGCCGGAAAGTAGCCCGGCCCCATGCGCAACGCCGAGCCCATCGCGTAGTGCGTGAACGACCAGGCCACGAAGAACGCGCCGAACGCCATGAACATCACGCCGGCCCAGAAATCCCTGGGACTCCTGACTCTCACTGCCGGGCTCCTCCTCCCGTGGTGGCGCGGGCA
This sequence comes from Burkholderiales bacterium, assembly GCA_035251235.1. Lineage (GTDB taxonomy): Bacteria > Pseudomonadota > Gammaproteobacteria > Burkholderiales > SG8-39 > JAABQT01. The sequence goes on along the minus strand of DATFEJ010000024.1, from coordinate 369 downwards.
AGTGTAGCATGCGTGCCATGCGCATTTTCCGCGCGCTCCTCGTCGCGTGCGCCGCGCTCGCGGCGTGCGGCGACGCGGCGAAGCTCGCGCCGCTCGCGCCCGACGCGGTGGTGCTCGCCTTCGGCGACAGCATCACCTTCGGCACCGGCGACGACACGACGCGGGCCGAGCTCGGCTACCCGCCGCGCCTCGAGGCCCTGCTGGTCCAGCGCGGCAGGAGCGCCGTGGTGATCAACGCCGGGGTGCCCGGCGAGACCACCATGGAGGGGGTCTCGCGCATCAACTCGGTGCTCGACCCGGGGGGCGAGGTGCTGCTCCTGATGGAGGGCACCAACGACATCGGCAACCGCGTTCCCATCGAGACCGTCC
>DATFEJ010000370.1:0-5189 GCA_035251235.1 Burkholderiales bacterium | reverse complement strand
GCTCGATCGAGTACCTCGCCCCGGCGCGCGTCGGCGACCGGCTGACCGCCGAGTGCCGCGAGCAGGCGCGCGCCGGCCGCGCCGGCGTGTACGACGCGCGCGTCACCAACCAGGAGGGCGAGCTGATTGCGCTGTTTCGCGGCAAGTCGGCGACGGTGCGCGGGCATTGGGTGGAGAACGGACGAGGGTCATGAAAGCGCGCAAATTTCCGCTGGAGCCGGTGGAGAAGGGCTCGCGCAAGGCGCTGCGCGAGCTGCAGTTGAAGCGCCTCAAATGGTCGCTGAAGCACGCCTACGAGAACGTGCCCGCGTACCGGCGCAAGTTCGACGCCGCGGGCGTGAAGCCCAAGGACCTGAAGACGCTGGCGGATCTCGCGAAATTTCCGTTCACGACCAAGAGCGACCTGCGCGACAACTACCCGTTCGGCATGTTCGCCGTGCCGATGGACAGGATCGTGCGCATCCACGCTTCCAGCGGCACCACCGGCAAGCCCACGGTGGTGGGCTACACGCAGAAGGACATCGACACCTGGACGCACGTCATGGCGCGCTCGATCCGCGCCGCGGGCGCGCGCCCGGGCGACAAGGTGCACGTCGCCTACGGCTACGGCCTCTTCACCGGGGGCCTGGGCGCGCACTACGGCGCGGAGAAGCTCGGCCTCGCGGTCATCCCGCTCTCGGGCGGCATGACCGAGCGGCAAGTCCAGCTCATCCAGGACTTCAAGCCCGAGATCATCATGGTCACGCCCTCCTACATGCTGGCGATCGCCGACGAGATGGAAAGGCAGGGCCTCGACCCGAAGAAGTCGTCCTTGCGCCTCGGCATCTTCGGCGCCGAGCCCTGGACCAACGAGATGCGCGCGCAGATCGAGGCGCGCACGTCGCTGGACGCGATCGACATCTACGGCCTGTCGGAGGTCATCGGCCCGGGCGTGGCGCAGGAGTGCATCGAGACCAAGGACGGCCTCACCATCTGGGAGGACCACTTCTACCCGGAGATCGTCGATCCGCAGAGCGGCACGCCGCTCGCCGAGGGCGAGAAGGGCGAGCTGGTGTTCACTTCCTTGACGAAGGAAGCCATGCCGGTCATTCGCTATCGCACCCGGGATTTGACCCGGTTGCTCCCGCCCTCGGCGCGCAGCATGCGCCGCATGGAGAAGATCACCGGGCGGTCGGACGACATGCTGATTATCCGTGGGGTGAACGTCTTTCCAACACAGATCGAGGAGTTGATCCTGAAGCACAAGGAGCTTTCGCCCCACTACGTGATGGAACTGAGCAAGGATGGCCCGCTCGACCATCTCACCGTGATGGTCGAGCTCGCCCCGGGGGCCGCGGACGCGCAGTCCGCGGCCTCGTTGCAGCATGCGATCAAAGCCTACGTTGGAGTGACCGCGGAGGTGAAGGTCGTACCCATTTCGTCGATTGAGCGCTCGATCGGCAAGGCGAAGCGCGTGATCGACAAGAGACCCAAGTGATCCTCGACCTGACGAAGAAGGAGCTGGAGGAAGGCGCGCGCCTCGTGCGCGAGGCGGTGCCGCCCACGCCGCAGTACAGCTGGCCGCTCCTGAACGAGCGCGCCGGCACCGAGGTCTGGGTGAAGCACGAGAACCACACCGCCACCGGCGCGTTCAAGATCCGCGGCGGCCTCGTGCTCGCCGCGGAGATCAAGCGGCGCGACCCCAAGACGCAGGGCGTGATCAGCGCCACGCGCGGCAACCACGGCCAGTCCGTGGCCTTCGCCGGGCGCCGCCACGGCCTGAGGTCGGTGATCGTCGTGCCGCACGGCAACAGCAGGGAGAAGAACGCCGCCATGCGCGCCTGGGGCGCGGAGCTGATCGAGCACGGGCGCGACTACGACGAGGCGCGCGAGCATGCGCACCGGCTCTCGAAGGAGCAGGGCCTGTTCTACATCGGCCCGTTCCACCGCGAGCTGGTGGTGGGCGTGGGCAGCTACGCCATGGAGCTCTTCCAGGGCGCGCCCGCGCTGGACGAGGTGTACGTGCCGATCGGCTGCGGCTCGGGGATCTGCGGCGTCATCGCCTGGCGCGACGCGCTCGGCCTCGCGACGCGCGTCGTCGGCGTGGTGTCGGAGAACGCCGCGTGCTATGCGCTTTCCTACGCCGCGGGCAAGCCCGTGGAGACGAAGAGCGCGATCACCTTCGCCGACGGCGTCGCCGTGCGCGTGCCGGTGCCCGAGGCGCTGGCGGCGATCCGCGCGGGGGCGGACCGCATCGTGCAGGTGAGCGACGACGAGGTGAAGGCGGCGATGCGCGACTTCTACCGCTGCACGCACAACATCGCCGAGGGCGCGGGCGCGGCGCCGCTCGCCGCGCTGCTGAAGGACAAGGACAGGAAAGGCTCGCGCTTCGCTGTCATCCTCTCCGGCGGCAACATCGACCGCGAGATGTACCTCGAGGCGCTCGTGGGCAGCTAGCGCCGCCCGCGCACCTGCAGCGCGCGCAGCAGCAGGTACACCCCAACGGCCGCCGCGAGGTGCTTGAGCGTGTGCCCGCTCACCCAGCCGCCGAGCTCGAAGATCTCGCGATCGTAGACCTCCATGACCTTCGCCACGCCGTAGGCCGCGGCGAGCACGAAGATCACCCAGCCGTGCGTGTAGCGCGAGCGGTAAAGGAGCGACACCGCGAGCACCACCGCGATCGAGCCGAACTGCACCGCGAGGTAGGGACGCAGGTTCTCGAATCCGGCGAGCGCGCTCCAGCGCCAGTACACGACGCTCGCCAGGCCCAGCAGCACGAGCGGCCAGAGCAGCGCAGCGCCCGCGCGAACGCTGATGCGCTCCTGCACCACCGCCGCGACGAGCGACATGAAGGCGACGGTCATCGGCAGGCGGTCCCAGACGAGGCGCGCGTCGTCCGGCGCGAGGTGGTACCAGGCGGAGCCGGCGCTCGTCAGCGCCACGCCGGCGAAGAACACCGCGTAGGGCCGCATCTCGCGCGGCGCGGCGAAGCGCTCGCTCGAGTCCGCGGCGCGCTCGCGCCACAGGAACGCCAGGCCCAGCCCGCCGACCAGCAGGAACGCGACGTTGGAGAGCGTGTCGCCAGCGTTGACCACTCCGGCGAACGCGCGCGTGTCGGCGAAGCGGTGGTACGCCTGCGATTGCAGCATGGGAGGCGCGAGAACGCCCCAGGCCACGGCCGCGAGCGCTAGCCCGAGCGGCACGGCGGCCTTCAGCGCGTCCCTCACGTCTTCAGACTCCTTCGAACAGGCGCAACTCTATCGCGCGCATCACCGCGGCCGCGCCCGAGCGCACGCCCAGCTTGCGGTAGGTGTTCTTCACGTGCGTGCACACCGTGTGCAGCGACACGCCGAGCCGGTCGGCGGTCTGCGCGTAGGTGCAGCCGGCGGCGATGTGCCGCAGCACGTCGGTTTCGCGCGGGGTGATGCGGATGGCGGTGTCCATGGCGGATCTCCTTTTGGGTCTGTCTGTGGAGAATGCAGGGCGCATGCCAGATCTGTAACCAATTGATAAAAATGGATAAATGTGGATATTCACCCCGTGATCTCGCCGATCGATTAGCAATTTATGTACTTATGGTCTACATTTCCTGCGTGCCGCCGCCAGGGCTATCACGCGAGGACCGCGCCTTCTTCGGCACGCTGGCCGACATCGTTTACGGCAACGCCTTCGCCGCCAATCGCATCCAGTCGGTGGCGGAGCTCGTCCCGGGCGCGACGCTCGAGAGCCTGCGGCGCGACGAGCAGGCGCTCGCGCGGGTGGTCGCGCCGCGCCTCGAGCGCTACCTGCGCGCCGGGGGCATCCAGGCGCCCGGGCTGAGCGACGCGGACCGGTGGCTGATCGCGCGAGCGGCGCTCTACGTTTGCTACATCCGGGGTCTGCGGCAGTTCGACGCCCATATCGAGCGCCAGGCCGCCAAGGCGGGGGAGCCGCTGCCCGTGAGCTTCGCCGACTCCGTGGTCGGCGACCTCGTGCGCTGCGGCTACGACGAGGAGAGCGCGCTGCGCTATTTCGCGCTCTTCTTCCAGCTGCGCCGGGGCTTCAACTTCATCCGCAGCGGCCTCACTGGCGCCTCACCCTCCATGTACCGGCTGCGCGAAGCGCTGTGGAACAACATCTTCACGCACGACGTCCGCGGCTTCGAGGCGGCGCTCTGGAGCCGCATGGAGGACTTCTCCACGCTGGTGCTCGGCGAGACGGGGACCGGCAAGGGCGCGGTGGCGGCGGCGATCGGCCGCTCGAGCTTCATCCCGTACGACCGGGCGCGGCAGCGCTTCGCGGCCAATTTCACCCAGACCTTCATCGCCATCAACCTGTCGCAGTTTCCCGAAACGATCATCGAGTCCGAGCTCTTCGGCCACCGCAAGGGCGCCTTCACGGGCGCGATCGACCACCACGAGGGCATCTTCGCGCGCTGCAACGAGCACGGCGCCCTGTTCCTCGACGAGATCGGCGAGGTCTCGATCCCGGTGCAGATCAAGCTGCTGCAGGTGCTGCAGGAGCGCACTTTCACGCCGGTGGGCGGCCGCGAGCAGCGGCGCTTCGGCGGCCGGGTGATCGCGGCCACCAACCAGCCGCTCGCCTCGCTGCGCGGCGACGGGCGCTTTCGCAACGACTTCTTCTACCGCCTGTGCTCGGATGTGATCGAGGTGCCGACGCTCCGGCAGCGCATCGCCGAATCGCCCGCCGAGCTGGAGCTGCTCGTGCGCCTGCTCGTCACGCGCATTGCCGGAAGCGAGCTGCCCGAGCTTGTGTCGCTCGTGATGGACGCGCTCGAAGCGAACCTCCCCCGGGACTACGCCTGGCCCGGCAACGTCCGCGAGCTCGAGCAGGCGGTGCGGCGCATCCTGGTCACCGGCCGTTACACCGGCGAGCCCGTCCGGCCCCCAGTCGGCGAAGGCGCGGCGCTGGCGGCGAAGCTCGCCGCGGGCGAACTCACCGCGGACGAGCTGCTCGGGCGCTACGGCGCCCTGCTGCACCGCCGCTGCGGCAGCTACGCCGAGGTGGCCAGGCGCCTCGGCGTGGACGTGCGCACCGCGCGCAAGTACGTGGCGAGCGCCAAGGCGGCCTAGCCGCGCGACTCCAGCGCGAGCAGCGCCTTCTTCTTCGCGAGGCCGCCGGCATAGCCGGTGAGCGCGCCGTTCGCGCCGACGATGCGATGGCAGGGCACGATGACGCCGATGGGATTGCGACCGGTCGCCGCGCCGGCC
>DATFEJ010000149.1:0-6075 GCA_035251235.1 Burkholderiales bacterium | reverse complement strand
GTCGCCGAAGTGACCCGGGCGCGCAACTCGGGCAACTACGTCATCAACGCCGAGCTGGGCACCAAGGCCAACCAGCTGTAGAGCATCCCCCTCCCCTCCTTCCCCCGGGGGAGCGCGGCGCCGCAGAACATCGCGGCGCCGCTTTCATTGCTACGCGATCGCCACGAGGTCGAGCGGCGCGTCCACCCCGGCGACCGCGCGGCCCGGGGGCAGCGCGCGGCAGCGTCCGTCGGCATAGCCCTGCGCGCGCGCCACGGCGAGCGCGTGGCGCGTGGTCAGCGCGCGCAGGCCTTCCTGCTTGGTGTGCGCCTGCAGCTTCGCTGCGCGGTTCACCGGCTCGCCCAGCACCGCGTACTCGAGCTTGCCTTCCTCGCCGATGGTGCCGCAGACCACCGTGCCCACGTCCACGCCGATGCCCACCTCCGGCGTGCAGTCGCCGCGCGTGCAGCTTTCCTCCAGCCAGCGGCCCGCGGCGTCGACCAGCGCCTCGGCGCAGCGCAACGCATCGGCCGCGTAGCTGTCCGTGGCGCGCGCCGCGCCGAACGCGATCATGATGCCGTCGCCCAGGTAGGTGATGATGGCGCCGCGGTGGCTCTGGATGATCGGCACGGCGATGCGCTGGAACTCGCCCACCAGCGCCAGCAGCTCCCGCGGCGAGAGCAGCGCCGAGAGCCGCGTGAAGCCGCGCAGGTCGATGAACATGGCGGCGGCCTCGCGCGCCTCGCCGTCGCCGGGCTTGAGCAGCTCGTCGGCCCAGATCAGCTGCTCGGCGACCTCGGGCGGGAAGTAGCGCACCATCTGCGTGGCCGCGCCCTGCACCGCGGCTGCCTGCTCGAGCAGCTGCCGGCTGCGCGCCGCGGCGAGTGCCAGCAGCAGCGCAACGACGAGCAGCGAGACGATCTTGTCGATCTCGCCCCCGATCAGGACCTTCGCCGAGGTCATGTAGTCGACGTAGTCGCGCGTCACCAATGCCATGCCCGCCGGCTCTGCGAGCGCGTAGGCGAGCAGCGCCAGCCAGCCGAGCGCCGCCGCGCCGCCGGCGAGCAGCACGTAGCCGGGCGAGAACGAGAGCGTGCGCAGCGCGATGAAGATGAAGAAATAGGCGAAGGTGGGCGCCTTGAGGTAGAAGGCGGCCGGCTGCCCGTACTCGAGGTGAAAGCCCCAGATGGTGACCGTGAGCAGCGCCATGTCGAGCACCACCGAGGCGGCCCGCAGGAACGGCGTGAGCTGCCCGGCATAGGCGAGGCGCAGGCGCAGCACGGTGAAGACCGCATAGGTGCCGATCGCCCAAGGCGCGGGACGCAGGTGCAGGTCCACGGGCGAGGAGCTCGGCGCGACGAAGTACAGCGTGCCAAGGAGCGCGATAACCACGGCCTGCACCCAGCCGGTGAGTATCTCGCTGCGCGCGCGCTGCGACTCGATGACGCGCAGCACGCGCGCCGGCAGGCGCGGGGTGACCGGAATCACCGCGATAGGTCTCGGCGGCGCGCTCATCCTGACGCCGCGCCGTTCAATTCTTCAGCCGATATCCGGTCCGGAAAATCCACCACACGATCCCCAGGCAGGCGAGGAAGAAGCCGAGCGTCGCCGCCAGGCTCACGCCCACCGCCACGTCCGCCGTGCCATAGAAGGCCCAGCGGAAGCCGCTGATCAGGTACACGACCGGATTGAACAGGCTGAGCGTGCGCCACACGCCGGGCAGCATGTCGATCGAGTAGAACGCGCCGCCGAGGAAGGTGAGCGGCGTGATGACGAGCATCGGCACGAACTGCAGCTGCTCGAAGCCGTTCGCCCAGATGCCGAGGATGAAGCCAAAGAGACAAAACGTCGCCGCGGTCAGCACGAGGAACGCCACCATCCAGACCGGGTGCGCGATCGACAGCGGCACGAACAGCGTCGCGGTGGCGAGGATCACCATGCCGAGGATCATGGACTTGGTGGTCGCCGCGCCGACGTAGCCGAGCACCATCTCGAAGGGCGACACCGGCGCCGACAGCACCTCGTAGATGGTGCCCGTGAAGCGCGGCAGGTAGATGCCGAAGGAAGCGTTGTTCAGGCTCTCGGTGAGCACCGAGAGCATGATCAGTCCCGGCACGATAAACGCCCCGTAGTGCACGCCGTCCAGCTCGCCCATGCGCGAGCCGATGGCCGCGCCGAAGACGATGAAGTACAGCGACGTGGTGATCACCGGCGCCACCAGGCTCTGCCAGAAGGTGCGGTTGAAGCGCGCCATCTCGAACAGGTAGATGGCCGCCACGCCGCGGGCGTTGAAGGCGCTCATCGGCGCTCGCTCACCAGGCTGACGAAGATCTCCTCGAGCGAGCTCTGCGCGGTGTGCAGATCGCGGTACTCGATGCCGAGCTCGCCCAGGCGCCTGAGCAGCGCCGGGATGCCGACGCGCTCGTCGCGCGCGTCGAACGTATACTCGATCTCGCAGCCGCCGTTCTTCAGCGCGAGCTTCCACTCGGCGAGCGCGGCCGGCAGCTCGCGCATCGGCGCGTGCAGGTGCAGCGTCAGCTGCTTCTTGCCGAGCTTCTTCATGAGCGCGGTCTTCTCCTCGACCAGGATCAGCTCGCCCTTGCTGATCACGCCCACGCGGTCGGCCATCTCCTCGGCCTCCTCGATGTAGTGCGTGGTGAGGATGATGGTCACGCCGCGCTCGCGCAGCTTCCTGACCAGCGCCCACATGTCGCGGCGCAGCTCGACGTCCACGCCGGCGGTCGGCTCGTCCAGGAACAGGACCTCGGGCTCGTGCGCCAGGGCCTTGGCGATCAGCACGCGGCGCTTCATGCCGCCCGAGAGCGTCATGATGCGCTCGTCGCGCTTTTCCCAGAGCGACAGGTCGCGCAGCACCTGCTCCAGGTGCCCGGCGTCCGGCGCCTTGCCGAACAGGCCGCGGCTGAAGCGCACCGTGTTCCACACCGTCACGAACATGTCGGTGTGCAGCTCCTGCGGCACCAGGCCGATCATGGAGCGCGTGGCGCGGTAGTCGCGCAGGATGTCGTGGCCGCCGACCGTCACCTGGCCGCTGGTCGGCGTGACGATGCCGCACACGATGCTGATCAGCGTGGTCTTGCCGGCGCCGTTGGGCCCCAGCAGCGCGAAGATCTCGCCCTTGTCGATCTCCAGGTTGACCGGCTTGAGCGCCTGCAGGCCGGAGGCGTAGGTCTTGGTGAGATCGCGGATGGAGATGACCGGGGTCATGCGGGGGGCGGATTCTACTGCAAACGCTATCCGACTACCCCACCCCCGCCTGATGCGCCTGCCGGTCCGCGTGGTACGACGAGCGCACCAGCGCCCCGATCGCCGCATGGCGAAAGCCCATCGCCCGCGCCTCGCGCTCATACATCGCGAACACGTCGGGATGCACGTAGCGCTCGACCGCCAGGTGATGCGGCGAAGGCTGGAGATATTGCCCGATGGTGATCATGTCCACGCCGTGCGCGCGTAGATCGCGCATCACCTGCAGGATCTCCTCGTCCGTCTCTCCCAGCCCGACCATCAGGCCCGACTTGGTGGGAACGGCAGGCACCGCCTGCTTGAATTCCAGGAGAAGCCTGAGCGAATGCCGGTAGTCCCCGCCCGGGCGCGCCTGGCGGTACAGGCGCGGCACGGTCTCGAGGTTGTGGTTCATCACGTCGGGCGGCGCCGCCAGCAGAATCTCCAGCGCTCGTTCCAGCCGCCCGCGGAAGTCCGGCACCAGCACTTCGATCGTGGTCGAAGGCGATGCCGCCCGCACCGCGCGGATGCAGTCGACGAAGTGCCGCGCGCCGCCGTCGCGCAGGTCGTCGCGGTCCACGCTGGTAATGACCACGTAGCGAAGCTTCAGCTTGGCGATGGTCTGCGCCAGATGCGCCGGCTCCTCCGCATCCGGCGGCAGCGGCCGGCCGTGACCGACGTCGCAGAACGGGCAGCGGCGCGTGCAGATGTCCCCGAGGATCATGAACGTGGCGGTGCCCTTGCCGAAGCACTCGCCGATGTTCGGGCAGGACGCCTCCTCGCACACCGTGTGCAGCTTCTGCGCGCGCAGGATCTGCTTGATCTCGGTGAAGCGCGTTCCGGGACCGGGCGCCCGCACCCGGATCCACTCGGGCTTGGCGAGCGGCGGCTTGGGCACGATCTTCACCGGGATGCGCGCGGTCTTCGCCTGGCCCTTCTCCTTCACCCCGGCCTCACGCATGGTCGAGCCTTTGCTCGAGGCGCTGCGCGAGGCGCAGGCCCAGCGCCTGCGCCGTGCCGGCAATACCGAGATCCTTCGTCTGGGTCACCGGCAAGCCGGGGTAGCCGCAGGGATCGATGGCGAGAAAGGGCGACAAATCCATGTCCACGTTGAGCGCAACGCCGTGCCACGCGCGCCCGCGCGTGACGCGGATGCCGAGCGCGGCGATCTTCGCCTCGCCCACGTACACGCCCGGCGCGCCCGGCCGCCGGTCGGCGACCACGCCGAAGGCGCCCAGCAGATCGATGACGCCCTGCTCCAGCAGCCGCACGAACTCCTTCACCTTGATGCTGCGGCGCTGGAGATCCACCAGCGTGTACACCACCGCCTGCCCGGGACCGTGATAGGTGATCTCGCCGCCGCGCTCGGATCGAATGACCGGGATGCCGTTCGCAAGCTTTGGCCCGAACTGCTCGTCCGCACCCTGCCCCAGCGTGTAGACCGGCGGATGCTCCACCATCCAAAGCTCGTCGGGCGTATCCGCCAGGCGTTGCTCGGTGAAGGCGCGCATGCGCGCGGCGACGTCCTCGTACGGCGCGAGGCCGAGCGTCTGGATGCGCGTCGCGAGCACAGCCTCCATCAGAGCACCATCACCACCGACGGGTGGTCGCACAGGTCCCGGTACAGCGCGTCGAGCTGCTCGCGCGACTGAGCGCGGATCGTGCAAGTGACGCTCAGGTAGGTTCCCTGCCGGCTCGGGCGCAGCTCCATGGTGGCGGCATCGAAGTCCGGGGCATGCTTGCGCACGATGCCGAGCACGGTCGCGGCGAAGCGCTTTTCCTTGCGGCCCATGACCTTGATCGGAAAGTCGGTGGGATAGGAGAGCAGCGTCTCCTCGTTGCGGATCGGCATCAGGCCGGAACGGATTCCTTTCGCATGACGCGACGCTTGAATTCCTGGTAGCCCTGCCAGGCGCGCCGGAACACCGGCCCGGGCTTGCCGTCGCCGACCGGCTTGCCGTCCAGCTCGACGATGGCGAGGATCTCCTTGGACGAGGACGTGACCCAGAGCTCGTCGGCGGCGCGCACCTCGGCCTCGCGCACGTCGCGGAACTCGACCGGGAGCTTCAGCTCGGCCGCGATCTCCACCACCACGTCGTAGGTGATCCCGGGCAGGATGAGATTGGACTTGGGCGGCGAGAGCACCAGCCCGTTCTTCACCACGAAGACGTTGGACGCCGAGGCTTCCGTGAGGATGCCGTCGCGGAAAAGGATGGTCTCCGCGGCGCCCACCGCCGCGGACACCTGGCGCAGCAGCACGTTGCCGATGAGCGAGATCGACTTGATGTCGCACCGCAGCCAGCGGTTGTCCGCAGCGCTCACCGCCACCGCGCCCTTGTCCACCAGCTCCCGCGGAGGATTGACCAGCGGATTGGACATCGCGAACACCGTCGGCTCGACGCCGTCGGGGAAGGCGTGGTCGCGCTTGGCCACGCCGCGGGTCACCTGCAGGTACACCGCCTGGTCCTGCCAGGGCTGCCGCTCGACCAGCCCGAGGATGACCTCGCGCCACTTCTCGCGCGCATACGGGTTGCGGATGCCGACCGCGGCGAGGCTGCGCTCCAGGCGCGCCAGGTGCCCGTCCATGCGGAACGGGGCGCGCGAATACACGGGGATCAGCTCGTAGACGCCGTCGCCGAAGATGAAGCCGCGGTCGAGCACCGGGACTTTCGCCTGCTCGAGCGGCAGGAAGCTGCCATTCAGGAAAACCATGCCTGCCTCGCTACTGGAACCAGAGCCTGAGTGTATCCCAGGCGCGACCGAACCAGCCCGCGCGCGGCACGGGCTGCAGCGCCTCGACGGGGTACTCGCCCAGCGGCGCGCCGGCGAGCGCCACCCGCAGCACGCCGACCTTGT
>DATFEJ010000068.1:0-7301 GCA_035251235.1 Burkholderiales bacterium | reverse complement strand
CACCTTCACCGTGATCGCGGCGCTCCTGCCGATGGCCTTCGTCAGCGGCCTGATGGGCCCGTACATGAGCCCGATCCCGATCAACGCCAGCATGGGCATGCTGATCTCGCTCGCCATCGCCTTCACGGTGACGCCCTGGCTCGCGCTCAAGTTCTTCAAGAAGGAGCACCACGCGCACGGTGAGTCCGGCCGCCTCGAGCGGCTCTCGCGCCGCGTCCTCGGGCCGTTCGTCGCCTCGGCGGAGCGCCGCAGGCAGATGCTGTACGTGATCCTCGCGCTGATCGCGGCTTCCGTCTCGCTCGCCGGCGTGAAGCTGGTCGTGCTCAAGATGCTGCCGTTCGACAACAAGTCGGAGTTCCAGGTGGTGGTGGACATGCCGGCCGGCACGCCGCTGGAAGTCACCGCGGCGGCGCTGCGCGAGCTCGGTGCGCACGTCGCGACCGTGCCGGAGGTCACCGACTATCAGGCCTACGCGGGCCTCTCGGCGCCGATCAACTTCAACGGCCTGGTGCGCCAGTACTATCTGCGCGCGCTTCCCGAGCAGGGCGACCTGCAGGTGAACCTGGTGGGCAAGGACGGGCGCAGCCGCAAGAGCCACGACATCGCGCAGGGCGTGCGAGCGCGCCTCGAGGAGATCGGCGCGAAGTGGGGCGCGAACGTCAAGGTGGTGGAAGTGCCGCCGGGGCCGCCCGTGCTCTCGCCGATCGTCGCCGAAGTCTACGGCCCCGACGAGGCGGGCCGCATCCGCGTCGCCAAGCAGGTGCGCGAGGCGTTCGCCGCGACCCCGGACATCGTCGGCATCGACGACACGGTCGCCGACGCCGCGCCGCGCATCCGCTTGAAGGTGGACCAGGGCAAGGCTTCGCTCGCGGGCGTCGCGCGGCGCGACATCGCGGAGGCGATCCGCATGGGGCTCGCGGGCGCGGACGCCACGGTGCTGCACGACGGGCAGTCCAAGTACGAGGTGCCGGTGACGATCGCGCTGCCCTCCGAGCGCCAGGGCGAGCTGGAGGAGCTCCTCAAGCTCGCCGTGCGCACGCCGGCGGGCGAGCTCGTGCCGCTCGCCGAGCTGGTGACGCCGATCGCCGACGAGCGCGACCGGCCGATCTACCACAAGGACCTGCTGCCGGTGGTGTACGTGGTCGCCGACCAGGCGGGGCGCGTGGACAGCCCGCTCTACGGCATGTTCACCGCGCGCGGCAAGGTGGCGGGCGCGGCGCTGGAAGACGGCGGCACGCTCGGCGAGTACTTCATCCGCCAGCCCTCGGACCCCTACCGCCAGTACGCGGTGAAGTGGGACGGCGAGTGGCAGGTGACCTACGAAACCTTCCGCGACATGGGGCTCGCCTACGGCGTCGGCCTGATCCTCATCTACCTGCTGGTGGTGGCGCAGTTCAGGTCCTACCTCGTGCCGCTGGTCATCATGGCGCCCATCCCGCTCACCGTGATCGGCGTGATGCCGGGACACGCGCTGCTCGGCGCGAACTTCACCGCCACCTCGATGATCGGCATGATCGCGCTCGCGGGCATCATCGTGCGCAATTCCATCCTGCTGGTGGACTTCGTCAACCTCAAGGTGGAAGAAGGCATGGCGCTGGAGGAAGCCGTGATCCAGTCGGCCGCCGCGCGCGCCAAGCCCATCGCGCTTACCGGCCTCGCGGCGATGCTGGGCGCCATGTTCATCCTCGACGACCCGATCTTCAACGGGCTGGCGATCGCGCTCATCTTCGGCATCCTGGTCTCGACGCTGCTCACGCTCGTCGTGATCCCGGTGCTCTATTACGTGACGGCAAAGAGGAAGACCCCATGACGGAATCGACGGCATTCACCATCACCCTGCAGCAGGAAGTGGGCTTCGAGTTCCGCGTCAGGTTCGACTGGCCGGACAATCCCGAGCTGCTGCTCGACGAGCCCGAGCCGCTCGGGCACCGGCATGGGCCCAACGCGGCGCGCCTGGTGGCGGCGGCGGTGGGCAACTGCCTCTCGGCGAGCCTGCTGTTCTGCCTGAAGACCAAGTTCAAGCAGAACCCGGGTCCCCTGCGCGCGAGCGTCACCGGACAGCTCGCGAGGAACGAGCGCGGGCGCATCCGCATCGGCGCCCTGCAAGTCAGGATCGAGCTCGCCGAGGACGCGAGCGCGCTCCAGCACCTCGAGCGCTGCATGGCGCAGTTCGAGGACTTCTGCGTGGTGACCGAGAGCATCCGCCACGGCATCCCGGTCAGCGTGGAGGTGGTCGATGCCGCCGGCCGGCAGGTGCACGCGCACGCGGAACCGGCGTTGACCTAGGTCAATCGAGCACGCGCGCCAGCGCGTAGCCTCGACATCATGAAACGCGACGAGGACTTCGACGCCCCGGCCCTGATGGCGCTCGAGGCCGACCGCATGGCCCACGCCTGTGCGGCGCGCGCGACGGCGGGGCTTTCGCCCGCCGCACTGGCGCTCGCCTTCGGCGACTGGGCGATGCACCTCGCCGCGGCGCCCGGCAAGCAGGCCGAGCTCGTGCGCAAGGCGCAACGCAAGTGGCTGCGCTATGTCGATTTCCTCACGCATGCCATGCGTGGCGTGGACTGCCCGCGCTGCATCGAGCCGCTGCCGCAGGACTCGCGCTTCGCGCACGAGGCCTGGAAGCAGTGGCCGTTCAACGCCATCCACCAGGGGTTCCTGCTCTGGCAGCAGTGGCTGTGGAACGCCACCACCGGCGTGCGCGGCGTGTCGCCGCACCACGAGGACGTGGTGACCTTCACCATGCGCCAGCTGCTGGACCTCTGGTCGCCGTCCAACTTTCCCTGGACCAATCCCGAGGTGCTGCGCGCCGCCTGGACGCAGGCCGGCATGAACTTCTGGAACGGCGCGGCCAACTTCGCCGACGACTGGCGCCGCGAGACGCTGGGCGAGCCGCCCGCCGGCGCCGAGGCTTTCGTGCCGGGCCGCGACGTGGCGGTGACGCCCGGCAAGGTGGTGATGCGCAACCGGCTGGCCGAGCTGATCCAGTATTCGCCCACGATGACGGACGTGCACCCCGAGCCGATCCTCATCGTGCCGGCGTGGATCATGAAGTACTACATCCTGGATCTCTCGCCGCACAACTCGCTGGTCAAGTACCTGGTGGACAAGGGCCACACGGTGTTCATGCTGTCCTGGAAGAACCCGGTGCCGGCCGACCGCAACACGACGATGGACGACTATCGGCGGCTGGGCGTCATGGCGGCGCTCGACGCGATCGCGCGTATCGCGCCACAGCGCAAAGTGCACGCCGCCGGCTACTGCCTGGGCGGCACGCTGCTCGCCATCGCCGCGGCGGCGATGGCGCGCGACGCCGACGAGCGCCTGGCAAGCCTCAGCCTGCTCGCCGCGCAGGTGGATTTCGAGGAAGCGGGGGAACTCACGCTGTTCATCGACGACAGCCAGGTGAGCCTGCTGGAGGACATGATGTCCGCGCAGGGCTACCTGGACACGCACCAGATGGCGGGCGCGTTCCAGTTGCTGCGGTCCAACGACCTCATCTGGTCGCGGCGCGTGAAGGAGTACCTGCTGGGCGCGCGCCCGCCGATGACCGACCTCATGGCCTGGAATGCGGACTCGACGCGCATGCCCTACGCCATGCACAGCGAATACCTGCGCAGCCTGTTCCTGAGGAACGACCTGACTGCCGGGCGCTACGAGGTGCAAGGGCGCCCGGTGGCGCTCAGCGACATCGATGCGCCGCTGTTCGCCGTCGGCACGACGCGCGACCACGTCGCGCCGTGGCGCTCGGTCTACAAGGTGGACCTGTACACGCACGTCGACACGACGTTCCTGCTCGCCAGCGGCGGCCACAACGCGGGCATCGTCAGCGAGCCGGGGCACCCGGGCCGCAGCTACCAGGTCGCGAGCCGCGGGCGCGACGAGCCGCACGTGGACGCCGACGCCTGGCACGCGCAGACGCCGCGCCGCGAGGGCTCCTGGTGGCCCGAGTGGCAGGGCTGGCTGGCGCGGCATTCCGGCGCGCCGGGCGCGCCGCCGGCGATGGGCAACGGGCTGGGCGAGGCGCCCGGCGAGTACGTACTGCAACGTTGAAGCGATCCGAGGAGGACGCCATGGCAACGACGACCGACAGCGCGATGCTGCAGACCTGGAAGCGCCAGCTCGACGCGAGCATGCGCATCACCGAGGCGATCATCGAAGGCTCGACCCGCATGCACGAGGTGCAGATCGAGGCCGCCACCGAAGCGCACGCCGACGCGGTGGCGACGCAGCAGGCGCTCGCGGCGGCGAAGAACCCAGCGGACCTGCTGCGCATCCAGACCGAGTGGCTGGCCGCCAACCAGCGCAAATCCATGGAGTACTGGCGCCACCTCTACGAGGCGGCGGCCGAGACCAATGCGCGGGTCATGAGCTGCCTCGGCGGCGCGGCGCCCAAGGGCGACTGAGGGAGACGGACGATGCCCGCCAAGCAATTGCTGTTCGGAGAAACCGCCCACGCCAGGCTGGTGAAGGGCATGAACATCCTGGCCGACGCGGTGCGCGTCACGCTCGGCCCCAAGGCGCGCACCGTGGTGCTGGAGAAGTCCTGGGGCGCGCCGATGGTGATCAACTCGGGCGTGATCGTGGCCAAGGAGATCGAGCTCGCCGATCCCTTCGAGAACATGGGCGCGCAGATGGTGCGCGAGGTGGCCTCGAAGACCTCCGAGGTCGCGGGCGACGGCACCACCACGGCGACGCTGCTCGCCGCCGGCATCGTCACCGAGGGCATGAAGTACGTCGCCGCCGGCATGAACCCGATGGACCTGAAGCGCGGCATCGACCAGGCGGTGGACAGCGTGGTCGAGGAGCTCAAGCGCATGGCCAGGCCCTGCGCCACGCGCAAGGAGATCGCGCAGGTCGGCGCCATCTCGGCCAACAACGACGCCTCGATCGGCGAGATGATCGCCGAGGCGATGGAGAAGGTCGGCCGCGAGGGCGTGATCACCGTGGAGGACGGCAAGGGCCTCGCCAACGAGCTGGAGCTCGTCGAGGGCACGCAGTTCGACCGCGGCTTCCTCTCGCCGTATTTCATCAACAACCCGGAAAAGCAGAGCGTGGTGCTGGAAGACGCGTTGATCCTCCTGCACGACAAGAAGATCTCCACCATCCGCGAGCTGCTGCCGCTGCTCGAGCACGTCGCCAAGGCCGGCAAGCCCTTGCTGGTGATCGCCGAGGAGGTGGAGGGCGAGGCGCTCGCCACGCTGGTGGTGAACACGCTGCGCGGGGTGATCCGCGCCTGCGCGGTGAAGGCGCCGGGCTTCGGCGACCGCCGGAAGGCGATGCTGGAAGACCTCGCCGTGCTGACCGGCGGGCAGGTGGTGGCCGAAGAGGCGGGCCTGACGCTGGAAAAGGCCGAGCCCGCGGTGCTCGGGCGCGCGCGGCGCGTGGAGATCGACAAGGACGACACCACCATCATCGGCGGCGCGGGCGATCCCAAGGCGATCGACGCACGCGTCGCCACCATCAAGCAGCAGGTGGAAGAGGCGACCAGCGACTACGACAAGGAAAAGCTGCAGGAGCGCGCCGCCAAGCTCTCGGGCGGCGTGGCGCTCATCCGCGTCGGCGCGGCCACCGAGACCGAGATGAAGGAGAGGAAATCGCGCACCGAGGACGCGCTGCACGCGACACGCGCGGCGGTCGAGGAAGGCGTGCTGCCGGGCGGCGGCGTGGCGCTGCTGCGCACGCGCGCGCGCGTGGGCAAGCTGCAGGGCGCCAACGCGGACCAGGACGCGGGCGTGCGCATCGTGCTGCGCGCGCTCGAGGAGCCGCTGCGCCAGATCGTGCGCAACGCGGGCGAGGAGCCCTCGGTGGTGCTGCAGCGCGTGGTCGAGGGCGACGGCAGTTTCGGCTACAACGCCGCGAGCGGCGAGTACGGCGACCTGGTGGCGATGGGGGTGCTCGACCCGTGCAAGGTGACGCGCACCGCGCTGCAGAACGCCGCGTCGATCGCGGGCCTGATCCTCACCACCGACTGCATGATCGCGCAGATCCCGCAGAAGGCGGCGGCGCCGATGGGCGGCGAAGGCGGGATGGCCGAGTAGCTAGGCGGCCGGCGTCACCCACTCGAAGGTGACGCGCACGAAGTCCTCGCCGTGCCGCACGGCCTGCGTGCCGCGCAGGTAGCGCACGGCCTGCCCTTCCTGCAGCTCGTAGAGGCGGCCGGGCTTCCAGTGCTCGGGCGCCAGCAGCGCGTTGGGCGGCTGCGCGCGGTCCGTGCCGTCCGCGAGGATGACCGCGTGCACCGCGCTCAGGCCGAACTGCCGCGAAGAGGCGTTGGTGAACGCGCTGTCCTCGCCCTGCTCGAGCACTTCGCGCAGCGCCTCGGCCCTGGGCTCGCGGCTCAGCACGGCGAGGTCCGCCTGCAATCCCCCGTCCGGCCGCGCATGCATGCGGCGGACCAGGCCCACCCAGCGCTCGCCCTCGCGCTGGGACAGGCCGACGAGCGCGCCGCACTTGGCCCACGCGCGGCTCGCCGGCGGCACTTCCGCGCCCAGTTCGGCGCCGCCCGCGCCGCGCAGCTCCCAGGTCTCCGGGGGCAGCGGCGCGGCGGGGGAATACTCGGTGAGCGACAGCGCGCCCCCGCCCGCGGCCGATTGCGAGAGGTACTGCCAGAGCGGCCCATAGCCGTGCACCACCTGCAGCGATCCGGAGGCGGGCGCGTGCGCAGGCGGCGCGTACGGGCTGTCCGCGCGCCAGAAGGCGAGCAGGTGCTGCACGGTGCCGAGCTGCACGCGCGGCGCGATGTCCTTGCCGAAGGCGCGAAAATCGGCGGGCTTGGCCGCGCCCGACTGGCGCGCGATGCGCTCCAGGGTGTCGTAACCCATGCCGGGGCCGAAGTAGCGCGTGCTCTCCGGCAGCTCGCGCCCCTTGGCGCGCCGCGGCGGATGCTCGCCGGCCGGCTCGTAGCAGAAGGGGTTGTCGGCCACGCCGGGCTGGCGCAGGGTGAACTCGGCGCCCAGCTGCTCGACGACGCGGTCGGCGACCTCGATCTGCTCCGGGGCCAGCATGTCGGGAGCGCTGATGCGCAGCATCAGCAGGCGCAGCAATTCCTGCTCGACGGTGCTCACCAGGTGCGGGTCGGCCTGCGCGTGCACCGGCGTCGACGCGAAGCCGGCGCGCTCGGCGCCCGTGTGGATGGCGTACGCCACGCGCCACAGCCTGCCCGGCACGCTCGCGTAGTGCATGAGGTGGAGCTTGGCGAGCGCGCGAATCGCGCGCAGCGCGCGCGCCGCGCTCATCAGCGTGAGCGCCGCGCCCGCCGCCGCGCACAGCGCCTGCGCGAGGCGCGACTGGTAGAG
>DATFEJ010000070.1:0-2128 GCA_035251235.1 Burkholderiales bacterium | reverse complement strand
AGCAGGGCCAGGCCGGCGACGAGCGCCAGGATGCCCGCCGCCTTCGCCAGCCGCGCCGGCGTGCGCGCATCGGCGGGCAGGCGGTCGACGGCGCGCAGGAACACCCCCGTGCCGACCAGCAGCGCCGCCCACGCCAGCATCGTCACCACGCCGGGCAGCACCGGCGAGACGATCCAGATCGCGACCGCGAGCAGCAGTACGCCGAAGAACGCCTTCACGCGCCCCATCCACGGCCCCGCTTTGGGCAGCAGCGCGCCCTCCGATACGCCGACCGCGATCAGCGGCACGCCCATGCCGAGCGCCATGGCGAAGAGCGCCGAGCCGCCGAGCGCCACGTCGCGCGTCTGCGAGATGTACAGCAGGGCACCGGCGAGGGGCGCCGCAACGCAGGGACTCACGATCACTGCCGACAGCGCGCCCATGGCGGCGACCGAGGCGACGCGGCCACCGCGCAACCGGCCGTGCACGACGGCAAGCCTCGCGTGCACGAATCCGGGCAGCGCGATGTCGTACAGCCCGAACATCGACAGCGCCAGCCAGACGAACACGGCCGCGAACGCGCCCAGCACCCACGGATTCTGCAGCGCCGCGGCGAGCATGGAACCCGAGTAGGCCGCGACGACGCCCGCCGCCGCGTAGGCAACCGCCATGCCGAGCACGTAGCTCGAGGAGAGCACGGCGGCGCGCCGCTTGTCGGCGTCCTTGCCTTCGCCCGCGATGATCGCGGAGAGGATGGGCACCATCGGCAGCACGCACGGCGTAAACGTCAGGAGCATGCCGAAGCCGAAGAAGCCGGCGAGTACCAGCAGCACGTGGCCGTCAAACAGCGCCGCGATGTCCCGGTCGCTCGCGTAGATCGACCAGCGCGGCGCGGGCCCGACCAGGCGCGGACCCTCGGAGAGCGCGGGTGGCGCCGACGCCGACGCCAGTGCGAGCGTCGCGCGCGACTCCATCGGCACGTAGCACACGCCCACGTCCGCGCAGCCCTGCGACACGACGAGCAACTCGAGCGGATCGGCCGCCCCCGGGGCCACCGGGACGCGGATATTCACGGCCTTGCGATACACCACCGACTCGCCGAAGAACTCGTCCGTCTTGCGCTCGCCCGGCGGCATCTCCGCCGGCCCGAGCCGCGCGCCGCGCGACTCGAACTTGAAGCGGTCGCGGTACATGTAGTAGCCCTCGGCGATGGCGAACGTCACCTCGAGAGCGTCCGGGCCCAGGGCGCGCGCGGAGAAGCGGAAGGCCTTCTCCGGCTCGAGCAGCTCGCCCTCGAGGGCGCCGTGCGCGAGCGGCGCGGCCAGGGCGAGCAGCAGCAGCAGGGATCGGATCACGGCGAGGACGAGGTTTCCGCGGCCACCCAGGCGAGATAGCCGGGCAGGCCGCGCTCGATTGGGACCGCGATGATCTCGGGAAGTTCGTAGGGATGGAGCGAGCGGATCTCGACTTCGAGCTGCGCATAGCGCTCCGGCGTGGTCTTGATGAGCACCGGATGCTCCTCGTCGTGCTGCACCTCGCCCTGCCACCGGTACACCGAACGGCAGGGCGCAAGGATGTTCACGCAGGCCGCCAGCCGCTTGGCGACCAGGGCCTCGGCCAGTCGCTCGGCGGCGCCCCGGTCCGGCAGGTTGGTGATCACCAGCAGCGCGCTCACGCGGCCGCCTTCGCCCGCGGCAGGCCGTCGTGCACGGTCCGGTAGCGCAGCCGCACGCCCAATCGCTCCATCAATCGCGCGTTGACCAGGCGCCGTGACTCGCCCAGGAACGTGCGCGTGTCGGGCGACAGCCTCGTCATCGCCTCCGCGCGCGAGATGCGCGGCGGCCGCGGCAGCGCGCAGCGCTCGGCCACCAGGTCCATCCAGTCGCCGGCCAGCAGCTCGCTGTCGTCGCTCGCGTTGTAGACGCCCTCCGGCGCATCGTCCTCCAGCGCCCGCACGGCGATCGCCGCGAGATCGTCCGCGTGCACGTGATTGGTGTACACGTCGTCCTCGCGCCTCAGCACCGGCAACCCCGCGCGCAGCCGCTCGAGCGGCAGCCGGTCCGCGGCGTAGATGCCGGGCGCGCGCAGGACGACGAGCGGGATCGCGCGCGCGCTGCACCACGCCGCGAGCTGGCGCTCCGCGTCCACG
>DATFEJ010000296.1:0-2606 GCA_035251235.1 Burkholderiales bacterium | reverse complement strand
CGAGCACGCCCGGCACGCCGGGGCTGTGGACGCAGTTCGCCGCAGTCGCCGCCCGCGAGACCGCGGTCATCCGCCGCTGGTTCGCGCCCGCCTGGGCGTTGCCGCTGATGGCGGCCGGCGCGCTGCTCGCGGCGCTCTTTTTCTCCTGGCGCGTGAACATCAACGTGTTCTCGCTGCACCACTTCTACCGCAACCGCCTCACGCGCTGCTTTCTCGGCGCGACCAACGACCGGCGCAAGCCGCACCCGATGACCGGCTTCGACCCGGAGGACGACGTCAGCCTGTGCGAGATCGCCGGGCAGCGGCCGCTGCACATCGTCGGCACCGCCATCAACCTCAATCGCGGCCGCCAGCTCGCCTGGCAGAACCGGCGCGCGGCCTCCTTCAGCTTCACGCCGCTGCACGCGGGCTACGAGCCCGGCTCGGCGCAGGTGTCGGGCGGCTACCGCCCGGTGGCCAAGTACGGCACGGATGCCGGCGGCCAGGCGATGATGCTCGGCACCGCCATCGCCATCTCCGGCGCCGCGGCCAGCCCCAACATGGGCTACCACACCTCGCCGGCGGTGGCGTTCCTGCTCACCGTGTTCAACGTGCGCCTCGGCCACTGGTGCGGCGACACGCGCGAGGCCGGCGCCTGGCGGCGGCGCGACCCCGTGCTCGGGCTGCGCTACTGGCTGGCCGAGCTCACCGGCACCGCCGACCAGGATTTCCCGTTCGTCAGCCTGAGCGACGGCGGGCACTTCGAGAACCTGGGCATCTACGAGCTGGTGCGCCGGCGCTGCGCGCTCATCGTGGCGAGCGATGCCGGCGCGGACCCCAGGTACGCCTTCGAGGACCTGGCCGAGGCCATGCGCAAGTGCTACACGGATTTCGGCGTGCAATTCGAGTTCCGGGACGACGGCGTGAACGCCATCCGGCCCGAGGGCGACGGCCCGAGCAAGCGGCACTACGCGGTGGCGAAGATCGTCTACCCGGACGGCGCGCCCGGCACGCTCGTCTACTGGAAGGCCTCGATCACCGCGGACATGCCGCCGGACATCATGCACTACAAGCGCACGACGAAGGACTTCCCGCACCAGAGCACGGCGGACCAGTTCTTCGACGAGTCGCAGTTCGAGAGCTACCGCCACCTGGGCTACGAGGTGGCGACGCGCTCGCTGCGGGCGCTGCCGCCCGGCACGCTCTGAGCGGGCGGCAGCGCGCGATCGCGGCGCCGCGCTACTTCGCGGCGAAGCAGTAGAACAGCCCCGCGCCGCCCGTGCTCACCAGGTTCTCCTGGCTGCAGCCGCGCGTGCCGTGCGAGGAGTTCCACGATTTCATGTGCCGCGTGTCCTTCAGGCCCCTGCGGTCGTGGTGGCCGACGATCGCCGAGCCCTCGCCGCTCGAGGTCCAGTTCTTGCAGGTCGTGTCGCCGCCCGCGGTGGAGAACATGCCCTGCGGATCCGAGCCGGTGAGGATGTCGTGCTCGTTCGGCGCGTCGCCGGCGCCCTTGACCGCCTCGCCCTTTTCGGTGAGCGCGGTCTGCTTGGTGATGTTCGCCTTCGCCGAATGCAGGTCGGCGACGTTCTTCGCCACCACCACGCCCTTGGCGTTCTTCCACGGGCCCTTGCCGATCCGGTCGCGCGCGTTGACGCCCGCCTCGCCGCCGGGCGCGGTGGTGCTCAGGTAGGCCTTCCACGCGGTGCGCTTCGAGCCGGCCGCGGCGGCGAGCGCGTTGCAGTGCGCGTCCGCGCCTTCCAGGCCGCCGAGATCGGCGCCGTTGCCCTTGCCGGCGCTCGTCACGAAGAACGTCATGTCGGCGCCTTTCTGCTGCGCGAGCGCCGGGGACATCGAGAATGCCGGCGCGAGCAGCGCCGCCGCGACGACGGGGAAAACCTTCATGGAGCCTCCTCGGGTTGGATTGGGTGGAACGGCAGTACGGCGAACAGCCGCTGCCGAGGGGCTATTCCCCGCGGGATTGCATTACCCTCGCGCCTGCATGGCCAGACCAACGACACCGGCCAGCGCCGCCCTCCAGGGAATGTTCTTCCTGTCCGGCGCCGGCGCGCTCGCCTTCGAGACCATCTGGTTCAGCCAGGCGGGACTGGTGGTGGGCAACAGCGTCTGGTCGGCGGCGCTGGTGGTGGGCGCGTTCATGGCGGGCCTCGCGCTCGGCAACGCGCTGGCGATGCGTCTCGCGCAACGGTGGCGCAACCTGCTGCGCGGCTATGCGCTCGTCGAGACGGTGGCCGCGGTCTCCGGGACGCTCCTGGTGCTCGGCTTCCCGCTTCTTCCCGCGCTGCTCGCGCCGCTGCTCGCGCCGCTCCTCGGGCAGCCGGCGGCGCTGGACGCCGCGCGCCTCGGGCTCGCCTTCCTGCTCATGGCGGTTCCCGCCACGGCGCTCGGCATGACGCTGCCGCTGCTCGCCAGGCCGCTCGAGGCGCTCACCGGCAGCTATGGGTTCGCGCTCGGCCGGCTCTATGGCCTGAATACGCTTGGGGCGGTGGCGGGCACGCTCGCCGCCGAGCTGCTGCTCATCCCGCAGCTCGGGATTCGCGGCAGCGGTCTCGCCGCCGCGGCGTGCAGCCTCGGCGCCGCGGCGATCGCCTGGCGCCTCGCGCCTTTTT
>DATFEJ010000036.1:0-22225 GCA_035251235.1 Burkholderiales bacterium | reverse complement strand
GAAATCTCCATCTCCGGCGAAACGCTGGTGGGCGAGCTGCGCAACGGCGAGATCAACGAGTACACGATCCACCCGCAACAGTTCGGCATCGAGCTCTACGACCGGCGCGCGATCCAGGTGAACACCGTGGAGGAGTCCAGGCAGATGATCCTCGCGGTGCTCGATGGGCAGCCGGGACCCGCGCTCAACATCGTGCTCCTCAATGCGGGTGCGGCGATCTACGTCGCGGGCGTGGCGGATTCGCTGCAGGCCGGCATCGACCGCGCGCGGCGCGCCATCGCCAAGGGCGACGCGCGGAAGAAGCTCGACGAGTTCATCGCCTTCACGCAGCGCGCCAAGGCGCAGTCCTGAGGCGCAGGACCGTGGCCGACATCCTGCGCCGCATCCTTGCCACCAAGCGCGCCGAGGGCGAGGCCGCGCGGGCAAGCGTGCCGCTGGCGGAGATGGAGCGCCGCGCGCGTGCCGCGGCTGCACCGCGGGATTTCGCCGGCGCGCTGCGCGCGAAGATCGCGGCGGGCAAGCCCGCGGTCATCGCCGAGATCAAGCGCGCGAGCCCGTCGAAGGGCATGCTGCGCGATCCGTACGACCCGGTGGCGATCGCGCGCAGCTATGCCGCCGCGGGCGCCGCCTGCCTCTCGGTGCTGACCGACCGCGAGTATTTCCAGGGCGCGCCGGAGCACCTGATCGCCGCGCGCGCCGCCTGCGCGCTTCCCGTGCTGCGCAAGGACTTCGTGGTCGAGCCCTACCAGGTGGTCGAGGCGCGCGCGATGGGGGCCGATTGCATCCTGCTGATCGCGGCGGCGCTCTCCGCGGGCGACATGCGCGGGCTGGAGCAGATTGCGCAGGGCCTGGGCATGGCAGTGCTGGTCGAGGTGCATGATGCCGAGGAGCTGGAGGCAGCGCTCACGCTCGCCACGCCGCTCGTCGGCATCAACAACCGCGACCTGCGCACGTTCGAGACGCGCCTCGAGCGCACGATCGAGCTGCTGCCGCGCGTGCCGGGGCAACACCTGCTCGTGTCGGAAAGCGGCATCGCGACGCCCGAGGATGCGCTGCGACTTTGGGCGAGCGGCGTACGCGCATTTCTCGTCGGCGAGGCCTTCATGCGCGCGCCGGATCCAGGTATTAGCCTGAAATCGCTCTTTGCCGAAATAAGTGGCTGATTTTTAGAAATAACTTGTGCGCTGCAACGTGTTGTGTTTTTGCAACAAATCCTCGGAATATCGAAGAAAAGCGGCCTCATAGATTGCTCCCCGACATTGGCGAGGGCGAGAATGCGCGTGACTTCTCACGTGAGGGGTTGAACGCGGGGGGCGCAAGCAACCCGTCCTTTCCATAACTAGTTGGGAGACTCTATGCAGAAGAAACTCTTGACCGTAGCTGTGGCGGGCGCGCTCGCGGCGCCTGTCTCGGCGATGGCGGCCGTGACCGTCTACGGCACGATCGACACCGGTATCCGCATGGCGACCGACGTCGTGACCGCCACCGGCACCGACAGCCTGCTGACGGTGACCGAAGGCAACCGCACCACGAACCGCTGGGGCCTGCGTGGCTCGGAGGATCTGGGCGGCGGCCTGAAGGCCAACTTCACGCTCGAAGGCCAGTACGCGTCTGACACGGGCGGTGGCCCGGGATCGTCCGCGGGCGGCGCCAACCAGGGTTTGTTCCAGCGCAAGTCGATCGTCGGCCTGTCCGGCGCCGCCTGGAGCGTGGACCTGGGTCGCGACTACACGGTGAACTTCAAGACGCAGGGCATCTATGACCCGATGAGCTATACCTACACGGGGATCACGCCTGCGGCCGGCAACAACGTCGCGGGCACGCGCCATAGCAACCTGATCACCGCGGGCTTCCGCTTCGGCACGGGTGGCATCCGCCTCGACTACTCGATGGGTGAAGTGGCGGGCGACAACACCAGCGGTACGGCCTACGGTATCAACGGCGATTTCGCCTTTGGCAACCTGACGCTGGCCGCGGCCTTTACGACGCGCACTGTCGCTACTGGCCTTGCGCCTGGCGACGTGTCGGTGGACACGCTGAACTTCGGCGGCGCCTGGAAGATGGGCAGCTGGACGTTCCGTGCGGGCTACTCGAGCTCCGAGTATTCCGATGACGCCGGTACCGTGGACGTCGAAACCCCGATGATCCTGGCGGGCGTGCAGTACGCTTTCTCGCCCACGCTGAACGGGCGCTTCGGCTACTACACGATGGACTTCGACGTGGCCGGCAACAACGTCGGCAGCCGCGACTGGCTGATCTTCGCGCTCGACTATTACCTGTCGAAGAACACGACGCTCTACGCTGCGATCGACATCAACAACATGGACGGGAACAGCATCACCGTCAACGGCAACACCGGCGCTATCACGGCGGGTACGGCAGGCCAGGGCTCCGTCCTGGGTGCCATGTCGGAAGACGGTGCCACCGGCTTCTCGGTCGGCATCGCGCACGCGTTCTAATTCGTCGCCGGCGCAAGCCGGTGACGCTGGTGAACGACAAAGCCGCCCTTCGGGGCGGCTTTTTTTTTGCCTCGCGACCTCGGTAAGATGACGGCATGCGGTCTGCGCGTCACGGAATCGTGCTTGTTCTGGCAGCGGTGCTCGCCGGCTGCGCCATGCCCGGCGCGATCGAGCGCCCGCCGCCCGGAAAGCCGAAGGAATTCCACATGCCGCCCGAGCACGTGCCGCCGCTCGGGCAATGCCGCATCTGGTACGCCGAGCTGCCGCCGGAATGGCAGCCGCCCGCGATGCCCTGCGCGCGTGCGCACGACCTCGCGCAAAAGCACGGCGGCCGCGTGGTGAAGGCCATTTCGCCCCGGTCGCTCCGCGACGGCCGCACGCTCGGCGTCGACTACGGCCCGAGCGACTTCCCGTCGATACCTCCGGAGCAGTTGCCGCCGCCGGGTTACTGCCGGCCGTGGCACGAGCGCATCCCGCCGGAGCGCCAGCCCGCGCCGATGACCTGCGAGCGAGCGGAGCAGCTGGTGAAGAAGAACGGCGGGCGCGTGCTCTACATGCCGGGTCCGGAGATCAAGTGATGCTGCCAGGCTCGCTCGACGCCCTGGTCCTCGAGTTCGACCGCGCCCTGCGCGCCATCGCCGGCGTGCATCAGGCGGAGCGGCCGAGTCCTGCCGCAGGCATGGCCGAAGCCGAGCTCGAGCCCGCGGCGCGTACGCACGGCGCCGCTCTGATGCGCGTCAACCACGTCGGCGAAGTCTGCGCGCAGGCCCTCTACCAGGGCCAGGCGATGACCGCGCGCGATGCCCAAACGCGCGAATCGCTGCGCCAGGCGGCGCGCGAGGAGGGCGACCACCTCGCCTGGAGCATGGAGCGCATCCGCGCGCTCGGCGGCCGGGCGAGCCTGCTCAACCCGCTCTGGTACGCGGGCGCGCTCGCGCTCGGCGTCGGCGCGGGCCTGCTCGGGGACCGCTGGAGCCTGGCGTTCCTTGCCGAGACCGAGCGGCAGGTCGAGGAGCACCTGACGGGCCACCTGGAGAAGCTGGCGCCGGAGGACGCGCCGACGCGCGCCGTGGTCCAGACCATGCGCGACGACGAGGCGCGGCATCGGCAGACTGCGCTCACGCTCGGCGCTGCGGAAATGCCGGCGCCCGCCCGAGCGGCGATGCGCGCCATGGCCAAGCTGATGACGACCGTCGCCTATCGCCTGTAAGGCGCGCGCTTCAGTCCTCCACGATCTCCAGGTCGCGGGTGATCTCCGCGGTCTTCGCCAGCATGGCGGTCGCCGAGCAGTATTTCTCGTGCGACAGGCGCACCGCCTGCTCGACGACATTGCGCTTGAGGTTGCGGCCGCGCACCAGGAAGCGCGTATGGATGCGCGTGAACACCTTCGGGTCGGTCGTGGCGCGCTCGGCCTCGAGCCGCACCTCGCAGCCCGTCACGTCCTGGCCGCTCTTCTTCAGGATGACGACCACGTCGTAGGCGGTGCAGCCGCCGGTGCCCGCCAGCACGGTTTCCATGGGCCGCGGCGCAAGATTGCGCCCGCCCCCCTCGACCGCCCCATCCATGACGAGGACGTGATTGCTGCCGGTCTCGGCCAGGAAAGACATTCCGGAGCCCGACCAGCGGACGGTGCATTCCATCGATAATCTCCCGTAAAATCAAAGAATTGTGCGATGCAACAACCGATCGATCCAAAGCGCTTGAAGGCCTTGTTCACACACGTGATCGTCTCGTGCAGGAATCCAGTAAATATTCTTATAAACAGCATGTTGAAAGATATAGGGTCAATATCTGCAAGAGGGAGCACTGTTTCGCATTTCCTGCATTGCATCGCAGCATGATCGGGCTCATAATGCGACCCAGTGACGGGCATGCAGTGGCCCGCCGGTTTTTGTCTCCTCCACCCTCCTCCTTTGGTGGATTCAGCGCAACTCTTGGAGTTGCGCTTTTTTTTTGCCGCAACAATGGTTTGACGCTGAGCGCGGCGTCCCATAAAATCCGCGCCTTTTCTCGCTCGCGACATGAAGACTTTCTCCGCCAAGCCTCAGGATGTGACCCACGGCTGGTTTCTGGTCGATGCCGACGGCAAGGTGCTCGGCCGCCTGGCCGCGCAGATCGCCGCGCGCCTGCGCGGCAAGCACAAGGCGGAGTACACGCCGCACGTGGACACGGGCGACTACATCGTCGTGGTGAACGCGGCCAAGATCCGCGTCACCGGCCGCAAGGCCGAGGACAAGAAGTACTACCGGCACACGCGCTATCCCGGCGGCCTGCGCGAAACCAATTTCGCCAAGATGCAGGCGCGTCACCCGGGGCGGGTGCTGGAACAGGCCGTCAAGGGCATGCTGCCCAAGGGGCCGCTGGGCTACGCAATGCTCAAGAAGCTGAAGGTCTACGGGGCGGCGACGCACCCGCACGCGGCGCAGCAGCCCAAGTCACTCGAGATCTGAGGACGCAAACCATGGTCGGCGACTACTACTACGGCACGGGACGGCGCAAGAGCGCGGTGGCCCGCGTCTTCCTCAAGCCCGGCAAGGGGCAGATCATCGTCAACGGCAAGCCGATCGATCAGTTCTTTTCGCGCGATACCGGACGCATGATCGTGCGCCAGCCGCTCGAGCTGACCAAGAACGTGTCGACCTTCGACATCAACGTCAACGTGTACGGCGGCGGCGAGAACGGCCAGGCGGGCGCCGTGCGCCACGGCATCGCGCGGGCGCTGGTCGAGTTCGATGCCGGACTCAAGCCGGCGCTGAGCGCCGCGGGCCTGGTGACGCGCGACGCGCGCGAAGTCGAGCGCAAGAAGGTCGGCCTGCACAAGGCGCGCAAGCGCAAGCAGTACTCCAAGCGCTGAGGACACCCGCGGTACGCTGCCAACCGGAGGGCCGCCACCAGGCGGCCTTTTGTTTTTCGCGCCGGGCGGATGCATGATGCGGCCATCGTGATCGCGCGCGTCACCGGCAGGCTGCACAAGCTGCGACAGCGGTTCGGCATCGCCGCGCCGCGCGTGGCCGTGCGCTCGGAGGTGGCGTGGTACTGGCGCTGGGCGGGCCTGATCCTGGTGCTGGCGTGCTCCGCGGCGCTGGCCGCCTGGATGTACGACGCCGGGCGGCGCTTCGCCGGCTTCGACCGCAGCGAGGTCGAGTTCGAGCTGGCGGATGCGCGCCGCGACCTGCAGGCGACGCGCGACGAGCTGGAGCGGCTGCGCGCCGTCGCCAATGCCGCCGAGAGCCGGCTGTCGATCGAGCGCACCGCGCAGCTCAAGCTCGCGCAGCAGATCCGCGGGCTCGAGCAGGAAACCGCCCGGCTGCGCGAGGAGCTGGCCATCTTCGAGAGCATGCTGTCGGCGGAGTCGCGCGCCGCGAACCCGCTGTCCATCAACCGCTTCAATGTCGTTCCCGACGTCCTGCCCGGGGAGTATCGCTACCGGCTGCTGCTGCTGCTCGCCCCCGGCAGCCGGCGCGACCGCGATTTCCAGGGCCGGCTCGAGCTGGTGGTCAGCCTGACGGAGGGGGGCAAAAATGCTATGATGACTTTTCCTGAGGCGGGCGACCCCAGCGCAGCGGCTTTCCGCTTGACATTCAGGCACTTCCACCGCGTCGAGGGCATCTTCCGGGTGGATCCGAAGGCGCGGGTCGAGAACGTCCAGGTACGCGTGTACGAGGCAGGATCGGAGCAGATCAAGGCGGCGCAGACGGCGACGCCAGGATGAGGAGCCGAGGAAATGTTCACCAAGAGCCCCAAGCCGCAGAGCCGCATTGACAGCCTCATCGGCGCCACCACGCGCATCGAGGGCAACGTGTTCTTCAGCGGCGGCCTGCGCGTCGATGGCGCGGTGCGCGGCAACGTGGCCGCGCTGCCGGACCAGCCGGGCACGCTGGTGGTTTCCGAGCAGGCGCGCATCGACGGCGAGGTGGCCGCCTCGCACATCGTCGTCAATGGCACCATCAACGGGCCGGTGAACGCTTCGGAGACGCTGGAACTGCAGACCGGCTCGCGCGTCAAAGGGGATGTGCATTACAAGAACCTGGAGATCCAGCAGGGTGCCGTGGTGGAGGGTCGCCTGGTGCATCACGGCAGCGCCGAGATCAAGGGCGTGGAGCTGAAGCTCGCCGCGGGCGGCGACAAGCCGCGCTAGAACCGAACGACAGGACAACGGAGAATCGCATGAACGCAGTCACCGAGATGCCGGCCCCCTTGGTCTTTTCGGACAATGCCGCGGGCAAGGTCAAGCAGCTGATCGAGGAGGAAGGCAACGCGGAGCTGAAGCTGCGCGTGTTCGTCTCCGGGGGCGGCTGCTCGGGCTTCCAGTACGGCTTCACCTTCGACGAGGTGCAGAACGAGGACGATACCGTCATGCAGAAGAACGGCGTGACGCTGCTGATCGACCCGATGAGCTACCAGTACCTGGTTGGCGCCGAGATCGACTACCAGGAAGGCCTGGAAGGCGCGCAGTTCGTCATCAAGAATCCGAACGCCACGACCACCTGCGGCTGCGGCTCGTCCTTCTCGGCCTGAGCGCACCCGCCATCGCATTGCCCTGAGGGGGACTTCGGTCCCCCTCGGCATTTCTAGGGCGGATAGATCGCCCCGAGCACGCGCGGGCCGCGCGCGCCCGTCACCGCGGGCAGATTTCCCGGCTGGGCGGCGAGGGTCTGCCGGGCGAGCCAGGCAAAGGCGGCGGCCTCGACCAGGCCGGGCTCGATGCCGTGCGACGCGCTCGATTCCACCGGGACGGGCGCGAGCAGCTGCCGCAGGCGCGCCATCAGGGCCGTGTTGCGCACGCCGCCGCCGCAGACGATCAGGCGTCGCGCGCGTGGGCAGTGCGCGCGCAAGGCCCGGGAAACGCTCTGCGCCGTCAGCTCCAGGAGCGTCGCCTGCACGACGCGTGGCTCGTGGGCGGAAACGGCGTGCGCTTGCAGCCAGGACTCGTTGAACAGGTCGCGCCCGGAGCTCTTCGGCGGCGGCAAGGCGAAGTAAGGCTCCGCAAGCAGGGCGTCGAGCAGGCTGGCATCGGCGGGGGCACCCGCGGCCCAGGCGCCGTCCTCGTCCATCGGCGCGCGCAGATGGCGCTGCGCCCACAGGTCGAGCAGGCAGTTTCCCGGCCCGCAGTCGAAGCCCGTGACCTCGCCCTGCGCCGGCAGCGAGGTGAGATTGGCGATGCCGCCCAGGTTGAGGACGGCGCGGTCCTCGCCCGGTGCGCGCAGCATGACGGCGTGGAAGGCGGGCGCCAGGGGCGCGCCCTGGCCGCCCGCGGCGACGTCGCGGCTGCGAAAGTCGGCCACCACGCGCGCGCCCGTCAGCTCGGCGAGCAGCGCGGCGTTGCCGATCTGCAGCGTGTAGCCGGCCTCGGGACGGTGGCGCACGGTCTGCCCGTGGCAGCCGATGGCACGCAGCGAACTCGCGTCGATGGACGCTGCGTCGAGCAGCGCGCCCACCGCCTGCGCGTAGACAGCGGCCAGCTGGTTGGCGCACAGCGCCGTACGATGCAGCTCGCCGCTCGTGCCGCCCTGCAGCGCGTGCAGCTCGGCACGCAACGCCGCCTCGAAGGGACGATACGCGTGGGCGGAAATTCTGGGCTTCGGCCCCGCGAAGTCGACCAGCACGGCATCGACCCCGTCGAAGCTGGTGCCCGACATCAGCCCCGCGTAGAGCTCGGCGCTCAATCCCGTAGCGCGAGCGGTTGCACCGACAGGCGCTCGAGGTGCGCGAGCAGCGGCGCGACGCGCGACTGGAAGTTCCCGAGGTCCGCCGGCGGCACGGGCTTGCCCGCGGGCATGGCGATGGCGTAGGGATTGCGCGCGCGTCCGCCGATGCGGAACTCGTAGTGCAGATGCGGGCCGGTGGCCCAGCCCGTGGCGCCGACGTGGCCGATGATGTCTCCCTGGGCGACGCGCTGCCCGTGCTGCAGACCCGGCGCGACACGCTGCAAGTGCGCGTAGGCCGTCGAGTACTGGCCGCGATGCCGCAGCACCACCATGTTGCCGTAGCCGCCGTGCCGGCCGGCGAACTCGACCGTGCCGTCGCCGGCCGCGCGCACCCGGGTGCCCGCCGGCGCGGCGAAGTCGACGCCTTCGTGCACGCGCCAGGACCGGTGCAGCGGATGCCGGCGCAGGCCGAACCCGGAGCTGATGCGCGTGTATTCGAGGGGCGAGCGCAGAAATGCCTTGCGCAGGTTGCTGCCGTCCTGCGCGTAGTACCCGCCGCGCTCGCCAGCCGGCTCGAAATAGACCGCGCGCAGCACGCGCCCCTGATTGACGAATTCGGCGGCGAGCACCCGTCCGGCGTGCGCCGCGCGCCCGCCGATGTAGTGCTGCTCGTAGACGACGGCGAAACGGTCGCCGCGCCGCAGCTCGCGGTGAAAATCGACGTCGCCGGCGAAGATGTCGGCGATCTGCAGCGCCGCCGAGTCCGCGACGCCCGCCGCGTCGGCCGCGGCGAACAGGGAGCTCTGGATCACGCCCGTGCGCAGCAGCACCTCCGAGCTTATCGGCGCGGGCAGTTCCTGCGCGCGAAAGCCCTCGCCCGCGCGCTCGACGTGCATCTGCAGTTCGCGCGACGACGCAAAGCTCAGTCGCCGCGCGCGACCGTCCGCGGCGATCTCCGCGCTGACCACGTGACCGCCGCGCAGCAGGCGGACCGCCGGCACGCGCTGCAGCTGCCGGATGTCCTCGGCGGCGATGCCAAGCCGCCCGAGGAACGCGGCGGGCGTCTCGCCGCGCTGCATGCGCTCTTCGAGCAGGTAAGTCTCCGGCGTGGGGAGGATGGCGAGCCCGGGCGCGAGCGCGATGGCCTCGACCGCGCGCCGCTGCACGAGCTTGGCTTCCGCCTCGGGCGCGGGCAGCATGGCGGCGACCGCAGCGATCGCGCCCGACAGGCCGAGCGCGCCCACCATGGCGATGCGCTGCAGAGGCGCGGCGATGCCCATGAATCGGCTAGAATTCCCTTTGTGATTCAGATGCCTGCATCAGTCTAGCAAAGATCGACCGTGCGTCAACCCGAGCAGATCCCGGTGGCCGAGGCGCTCGCGCTCATCAAGCGCGGCGCCGAGGAGCTGATCGTCGAGGAGGAGCTGGCGCGCAAGCTCGCGCGCGGCACGCCGCTGCGCGTGAAGCTCGGGCTCGATCCCACGGCGCCCGACCTGCACCTCGGGCACACGGTGGTGATCAACAAGCTGCGCCACTTCCAGGAGCTCGGCCACCGGGTGCAGTTCCTGATCGGCGACTTCACCGGCATGATCGGCGACCCCACCGGCAAGAACCAGACGCGACCGCCGCTGTCGCGCGAGCAGATCCTGGAGAACGCGAAGACCTACCGCGAGCAGGCGTTCAAGATCCTCGATCCGGACCAGACCGACATCCTGTTCAACTCCGAGTGGTCGGACAAGCTCGGCGCCGAAGGGATGATCCGCCTCGCCGCGCGCTACACGGTGGCGCGCATCCTGGAGCGCGAGGACTTCGCCAAGCGGCTGCGCGCCGGCCAGCCGATCGCCATGCACGAGCTGCTCTATCCGCTCATGCAGGGCTACGACTCGGTGGCGATGAGGAGCGACGTCGAGCTCGGCGGCACCGACCAGAAATTCAACCTGCTGGTCGGCCGCGAGCTGCAGAAGGACTTCGGCCAGGAGCCGCAGTGCATCCTCACCACGCCGCTGCTCGAGGGCCTGGACGGCGTGCAGAAGATGTCCAAGTCGCTCGGCAACTACGTCGGCATCGCCGAGGCGCCGCAGGAGATCTTCGGCAAGCTGATGTCGATCTCGGACGAGCTGATGTGGCGCTACATCGAGCTGCTGTCCTTCGAGCCGATGGCGACGGTGCGCCGCTGGCGGCAGGACGTGGCTGCGGGCGCGAACCCGCGCGACGTCAAGGCGCGCTTTGCGCAGGAGATCGTGGCGCGCTTCCACGGCAAGGCCGCCGCGCAATCCGCCGTGACCGGATTCAATGCTCGTTTCAGGGACCGCGCGCTGCCGACCGACATCCCGGAGCAAGGTCTGAAGGCGCCCCCCGGCGGATTGGCCGCGACGCAGGCCTTGAAGCAGGCAGGCATGGTCAGCAGCTCGTCGGAAGCGGAGCGGCTGATCGCGCAAGGAGGCGTGAAGATCAACGGCGAGCGCCTGACGGACCGAAGGATGGTGTTTGCGCCGGGGCAGACGTATCTCGTGCAGGTCGGCAAGCTGAAGATTTCCCGGATCAGGATCACATGAGCGTCCCGCAGTACGAGGTCTACGCGATCAAGTACGCGCACCATGCGCGCAGCGCAAAGGAGAATTTCCTCGGCGGGGATCCGCACGACGGCCCGATGCCGATGGACTATTTCGTCTGGCTGGTGCGCGGCGCGGGGCGCGAGATCGTCGTCGACACGGGCTTCAACGCGGCGGTGGCCGCGAAGCGCGGGCGCCGCGTGACGCGGCCCGTGGAGGAAGGCCTGCGCCTCATGGGCGTGGACGCGGCGGCGGTGAAGGACGTGGTCATCACGCACCTGCACTACGACCATGTCGGCAACTTCGACCTGTTTGCGCAGGCGACCTTTCACCTGCAGGACCTGGAGATGCAGTACGCCACCGGCCGTTGCATGGGCGTGGAGGCGATGCGCCACGCCTACGAGGTGGAGGACGTGGTGGGCATGGTGCGCCGCGTGTACGCGGGCCGCGTGCGGTTCCATGAGGGCGAGGGCGAGGTGGCGCCGGGCGTGACGCTGCATCACGTCGGCGGCCACACCATGGGGCTGCAAATCGTGCGCGTGGCGACGCGGCGCGGCCACGTGGTGCTCGCCTCCGATGCGAGCCACTACTACGCCAACATGGAGCAGGCGCGCCCGTTCCCGATCGTCTACAACGTCGGCGACATGGTGGAGGGCTGGCGCAAGGCGCAGGCGCTCGCCGCGTCGCCCGCGCACGTCGTCCCGGGACACGACCCGCTCGTGATGGAACGCTATCCCGCGCCGCAGGAGTCGATGAAGGGAATCGCCGTCCGCCTGGACTGAGAAGAGGCGCTCGCGGCCCGGGTTTATCCGGTTGACCGGGCAATTTGCAGCGTGTACTCTGCCCCTCGCCTTGCGAAACCATCTAGAGGAGGAGGAGTCATGAGGCTGTTCGTTCGTTCGGCGCTCGCGCTCGCGGCCGCCACGGTTGTTGCCACCGGTGTGCAGGCGCAAACAAGCCTGAAGATGCAGGCCACGTGGCCCGCCAGCCTGACGCTCTACGAGAACTTCACCTACTTCGTCGACCGCATCCACAAGACCTCGGGCGGCAGCCTGAAGATCGACGCGATGCCCGCGGGCCAGGTCGTGCCGGCCTTCGAGGTGCTCGACGCCACGCACAAGAAGGTGCTCGATGGCGCGCACGCCTGGTCGGGCTACTGGGTCGGCAAGAACAAGACCGCGATCCTGTGCACCGGCGGCCCCGGCGGCACCTTCGGCATGGACATGATCGATGCGCTCGGCTGGATGCACCACGGCGGCGGCATCGAGCTGTGCAACGAGTTCTTCCAGAAGGAGCTCAAGCTCAATATCCACTGGATCCCGATCCTGCCCTCCGGACCGCAGGCCTTCGGCTGGTTCAAGCGCCCGATCAAGGACCTGGCCGACTTCAAGGGCATGAAGTGCCGGCAGACGGGCATGGCGGCCGAGGTGTGGCAGAAGATGGGCATGACCACGGTCAACATGCCGGGCGGCGAGATCATCCCCGCCGCGCAGCGCGGCGTGATCGATTGCGCCGAATGGGTGGGCGGCGTCGAGGACCTGCGCCTGGGCTTCCAGAACGTGTGGAAGTACCACTACACGCCCGGCGCGCACGAAAACGTCACCATCGGCGAAGTGCTGATGAACGGCGACGTGTGGCGCGCGATGAAGCCCGAGCACCAGGAGCTGATGAAGTCGGTCGCCAGCGAGACCTTCGTCATCTGGTGGGCGAAATGGCAGCGGCAGAACGCCGATGCCATCAAGGAGCTGCAGGAGAAGCACGGCGTCAGGATCCTGCGCACGCCGCCCGCCATCCTGATCGAGTTCCTGAAGACCTGGGACAGGATCGCGGCGGAGGAAGGGGCCAAGAACCCGTTCTTCAAGAAGGTGCACGACTCGCAGCGCGCCTACGCCTCGCTGGTCGTGCCGGCCAAGCGCTTCATGTTCCCGCCGTCGCAGTTCATCCCGAACTACTACTACCCGGAGAAGCCGGCGAAGCCGGCGGCCAAGAAGTAGCGCGGTAGGTCCCGATACGGGGGCGGTCATCCGCCCCCGTTTTTTTGTGCAAGGGCAGGCAATGGCACAACCGGTTGCATTCCATATCCGGCTGGTCCGGATCATCGACAGGTTCACGGACACCACCGGCACCTGGGTCGCCTGGCTCAACGTGCCGCTGGTGTTCATCGTCGCCTGGGAAGTGTTCGCGCGCTACCTGTTCAACAAGCCGACCATCTGGTCGTTCGAGCTCACCTACATGCTCTACGGCACGATCTTCATGCTCGGCGCGGCGTACGCGCTGCACAAGGGCGCGCACATCCGCACCGACTTCTTCTTCGAGAAGTGGTCGATCCGCACCAAGGGCGTGATCGACTCGGTGGCCTACCTCGTGTTCTTCTTCCCCTCCATCTTCGTGTTCATGCTGGTGAGCGGCGGCGAGGGCCTGTATTCCTACAGCATCAACGAGGAATCGGAGCAGACGCCCTGGCGGCCGATCCTGTGGCCCTTCAAGCTGATGGTGCCCCTGGCCTGCCTGCTGCTGCTGATCCAGGGCGTGTCCGAGACCATCAAGAGCGTCTGGGCGGCGCGCACGGGCGAAGAGCTCGAGCATAAAGAGAAGATCGAGATCTAGGCGATGACCGACCTCGCGCTGCTCGGGCTGGCCATGCTGGTGGTGATGATCGGCGCGATCTTCATCGGCTTCCCGATCTCGTTCACGCTGCTGTTTCTCGCGCTCACCTTCGGCTATTTCGGCCTGGGCGAGGTGGTGTTCAGCCTGGCCTACTTCCAGACCATCGGCATGATGAAGGAGGAGCTGCTCGCCGCGGTGCCGCTGTTCATCTTCATGGGCTTCATCACCGAGCAGGCGGGCCTGATGGAGCGCCTGTTCACCGCGTTCCGGCTGCTGCTCGCGCCGATTCGCGGGGCGCTGTTCGCGGTGGTGATCCTGACCGCCGCGGTGTTCGCCATGGCCACCGGCATCGTCGGCGCCGCGGTGACGGTGCTCGGCATCATGGCGAGCCCGATCATGGTCAAGACGGGCTACGACACCCGCCTGTCCGCGGGCGCGATCACCGCCGGCGGCACGCTCGGCATCCTCATTCCTCCTTCGGTGATGCTGATCGTGATGGGTCCGGTGCTGGGCGTCTCCGTGGCGGATCTGTACGCGGCGGCCTTCGGCCCCGGGCTGCTGCTCGCCGCCCTCTACCTCGTCTACCTGCTCGCCCGGGCGTTCGTCAACCCGAAGCTCGGTCCCCCGGTGCCCAGGGAGGAGCGCATCTACGGCATCGGCAGGATCCTGCGGGAGGTGGTGCTCGGCGTGGTGCCGCTCGTCGGCCTGATCGCCGCCACGCTCGGCTCGATCCTCGCCGGGCTCGCCACGCCCACCGAGGCCTCGGGCATCGGCGCGCTCGGCGCGCTGGTCCTCGCCGCGGCCTATCGCAAGCTCACCTATGGGGGCCTGAAGCGCGCGGTGCTCAGCACCACGGCGACCGCGAGCATGGTGCTGTTCCTCGCCGTGACCTCGAACATCTTCGGCGCGGTGTTTGCGCGCATGGGCTCCGCGAACTGG
This sequence comes from Burkholderiales bacterium, assembly GCA_035251235.1. Classification (GTDB taxonomy): domain Bacteria; phylum Pseudomonadota; class Gammaproteobacteria; order Burkholderiales; family SG8-39; genus JAABQT01. The sequence continues at coordinate 8,020 of DATFEJ010000036.1, read as the reverse complement.
ATCACCGAGACGATGCTGGCGCTCAATTTCTCGCCGGTGCTGATGCTCATCGTGGTGCTGCTGCTCATCTTCCTGCTCGGCTGGCCCTTCGAATGGCCGGCGATCGTGCTGGTGTTCCTGCCCATCTTCTACCCGGTGATGAACGAGCTGAAGCCGGCGCTGGCCGCGTCGCTCGGCATCTCGCCCGAGATGGTGATGGTCTGGTTCGGCGCCCTGGTCGCCGTGGTGCTGCAGACGGCGTTCCTCTCCCCGCCGGTCGCGATGTCCGCCTATTACCTGCGCCAGGTGGTGAAGGACTGGTCGCTCGCCAACATCTACCACGGCATGTTCCAGTTCATGATTCTGCAGGTCCTGGCCATCGCCATGATCGTGGCGTTCCCGGGGATCGCCACCTGGTTTCCGGATCGGCTGCAGGCGCAGTCGCGCGCCATCGTGACCGAGGACGTCGAAGGCGCGACCTCGCTCGAGGACTACCAGCCTTCGGGCGGGTACGGCGAGGCGCTGGGCGAAGCGCTGGAGGACGCGCGCGAGGACGCGGCAAAGGACGAGGAGGAGGAGGGCGCGGGAGAAAGCCGGGAGAACGAAGAAGCGACCAAGGCCGGAAAATAGCAGCACGCGCTGCAGTAGACTCGCCGGGCCTCGCGCCCGGCGTTTTTTTTTGCTACAACCGCTGCGTGCCCTTCGACTTCGACGCGCCCGCCGACCGCGCCGGCACCTGGTCCTCGCGCTGGGAGCGCTACGCCGGGCGCGATGTAATCCCGCTGTGGGTGGCCGACACCGATTTTCGCGCGCCACCCTGCGTCCTCGAGGCGCTCGCCGCGCGGCTGGCGCATGGCGTGCTCGGCTACACCGTCCCGCCGCCGGAACTGCGCGCGGCCATCGTCGAGCGCATGCAGCGCCTGTACCGCTGGTGCATCGAGCCGGACTGGATCGTATTTCTCCCGGGCGTGGTGCCCGGCCTGCACCTCGCGGCGCGCCACCTGTGCCCGGCGGACGGCCACGCCCTGGTGCCCACGCCCATCTACCACCACTTCAAGCGCGCGGTGACGCTCGCGCCGCGCGCCCACACCGACGTGCCGCTCGCGCTGCGGGACGGGCGCTGGGTGCTCGACGAGGAGCGACTCGCGGCGGCGGTGCGCCAGGACACGCGGCTGCTCTACCTGTGCAATCCGCACAACCCGGGCGGGACGATCTTCACGCGCGCGGAGCTTGAGCGGCTGGCGGCCCTCGCGGCGCGCCGTGACCTGGTGATCTGCTCGGACGAGATCCACGCCGACCTGCTGCTCGATGAAGGCAAGCCGCACGTGCCGATCGCGAGCCTGTCGCCCGGGATCTCGCGGCGGACGGTGACGCTCGCCTCGCCGAACAAGACGTTCAACTTTCCCGGCGCCGGCTGCGCCTGGGCGATCGTGGAGGACGAGGCTATGCGCCGCGCCATGTCCAGCGATCACCACGCCACCGTCCACGACGCCTCGCTCTTTGGCTACGTGGCGTCGCTCGCCGCCTACCAGGGAGGGGACGACTGGTTGGCTGCGCAACTCGACTACCTGCGCGCCAATCGCGACGCGGTGGAGCGCGCCGTGTCCGGCATGCCGGGTATGTCGATGGCCCACGTGGAGGCGACCTACCTCGCGTGGATCGACGCGCGCGCGCTGGGCGTGGCCGACGCGCACACGCTGTTCCTCGCGCATGGCGTCGCGCTCTCGCCCGGCGAGCAGTTCGGCGCACCCGGCTTCGTGCGCCTGAACTTCGGCACTCAGCGCGCGCGCCTGGACGCGGCCCTGGCGCGCATGGCCTCCGCGGTCTCCAGCACCCGCGCAAGGTGAGGGTCGGTGACGCCGAGCGCGTACATGTGCTCGAGCGTGTGCCGGATGTAGTCGGTGCAGCGGCCGCGCTCGCCGACGCCCTGGGCGACGAGCTGGGCGCGGCTGCGCAGGTCTAGCTCGCGGCAGTACTGGGCGTGGTCCGGGTCGGCGATGAACGCCAGGGCCCGGACGCGGCGCCCGCGCGAGATGCGCACCGGCACCTGCCGCGCGTAGTACACGCGCCGGCGCATCTCCCGGTGCCATAGCCGGCTGAGGGCGAAGTGCACGTGCGCGGCGGGGATGCGGAACGCCATGCCCCAGCACGAGCCGCCGCGGCACAGCCCCATCACCAGCCCGGGCTGGTGGTCCGTGCCGCGATAGCGCGTGGACAGTATGCACAGCGACCGGTGGTAGCCGCGCAGCAGCGCCACCGAGCGCTCGCGAAAGAAGAAGCCCGGCGACCACATGAGCGAGCCGTAGCCGAACACCCAGAGGTCGCCGCGCGGGAGCATGGCGCGGAACGCTGCGAGATCCATCACCGGGTCCGGGTGGGCATGGCGGTTGCGCGCCGCATTATAGAATCCACGCGGGAGGAGAAGCGATGACCGGCTTCACGCGGCGCCCCGCCATCGTCGGCAGGTTCACGGCCGAGGAGGTCGCCCTGGCGGCGCGCAACAGCGGCATGCCGCTCGAAGCGCTGCGCGAGGACGTGACGCCCGCGGGGCTGCACTACTGCCTCATCCATTTCGACATTCCGGCGCTCGCGGCGCCGGCCTGGCGGCTCGCGGTGGACGGGCTCGTGGACCAGCCGCTGCAGCTCTCGCTGGAGGCGCTGCGCGCCATGCCGGCGCGCACGGTGCGCGTCACGATGGAATGCGCCGGCAACGGGCGCGCGCAGGTGTCTCCCCGCTACCCGTCCATTCCCTGGGTGGAGGAAGCGGTTTCCACGGCGGACTGGACGGGCGTGCCGCTCGCGGCGGTGCTACGCGCGGCGGGCCTCGGCTCGGCGGCCAGGGAGATCGTCTTCTGGGGCGCCGACCGCGGCATCGACCGCGGCGTCGAGCACGCGTTCGCGCGCAGCCTTGCACCGGCCGAGGCGGGGCACGAGGACGTGCTCCTCGCCTACGCCATGAACGGGGCGCCGCTGCCGCCGCAGCACGGCTACCCGCTGCGGCTCGTGGTGCCGCGCTGGTACGGCATGGCGAGCGTGAAGTGGCTCGAGCGCATCGAGGCGATCGACCGGGCCTTCGACGGCGTGCAGCAGGCGCACAGCTACCATTTCCGCCGGGCGGCGGGTGAGCGCGGCGTGCCCTGCAGGCACATGCGGGTCAACTCGCTGCTCGTGCCGCCGGGCATTCCCGACTTCTATACGCGCGCGCGCGTGCAGCACGCGGGGCGCGTGGAGATCCGCGGCCGCGCCTGGTCGGGCGAAGCGGGCATCGCGCGAGTGGAGCTCGCCGTGGATGGCGAGTGGCGCGAAGGCACGCTGCGTCCGGCGCCGTCTCCATGCGCCTGGCAGGCGTGGCACGCCATCTGGGACGCGCTGCCCGGCGAGCACGAGCTCGCTTGCCGCGCGACGGACGCGGCGGGCAACGTCCAGCCCCTGGAGCCGCCGTGGGACGCGAGCGGTTTCGGCAACAACGCGGTGCAAAGAGTCGCCGTGCGCGTGGTTTAGAATCGGCCGCTTGAACGCTCCGCTGCCCGCCGCCGTCGACTGGCCGCTCGCCGTGCACCAGGTGCTCACGCGCCTGGGCTTTGGCATGGTCGGCTACGTGCCCGACGCGGGGCACAAGCGCCTGATCGAGCTCTGCCACGGCGACGCGCGCCTGCGCACGGTGGCGCTGACCACCGAGGAGGAAGGCATCGGCCTGGCCACCGGCGCGTGGCTGGGGGGCGCGAAGACGGCGCTGCTCATGCAATCGAGCGGCGTGGGCAACATCATCAACGCGCTCGGCATGGTGCGCGAGTGCCGCATTCCGCTGCTGCTGATCGTCACCATGCGCGGGGAGTACGGCGAGTTCAATCCCTGGCAGGTGCCGATGGGGCAGGCGACGGCCGAAGTCCTGCGCGCCATGGGCGTGGCGGTGCACAAGGCGGAGGAAGCAGGGCAGGTTGCCGCCCACGTCGACGCGGCGGCGCGCATCGCCTTCGGTGGCTACGCGGCGGCGGCCGTGCTCGTCTCCCAGCGCGTGATCGGCATCAAGAGCTTCCAGGAGCAGTCGGCCCAATGAGCGTCCTGCGCCGCCGGGAAGTCGTCAAGGCCCTGCTCGCCAACCGCGGGGACCTGCTCGTGGTCGCCGGTCTTGGATCGACCGCGTGGGATTGCACCGCGGCGGGCGACCACCCGCTGACCTTCCCCCTGTGGGGCGGGATGGGTTGCGCCGCTGTCACCGGGCTGGGGCTCGCGCTCGCGCAGCCGGCGCGGCGCGTGCTGGTCGTGACCGGGGACGGGGAGATGCTGATGGGCCTCGGATCGCTCGCCACCATCGGCGTGCAGCGTCCCGCGAACCTGAGCATCGTGGTCATCGACAACGAGCGCTATGGCGAGACCGGCATGCAGAAGACGCACACGGCGCATGGCGTCGATCTCGCCGCGATGGCGCGCGCTGCCGGGTTCGCCTCCGCAGTGCTGGTGCGCGAAGCCTCCGCGATCGAAGGTCTGCGCCAGGCCATCCACCAGGGCGCGGGTCCCTATTTCGCGCAGGTGAAGGTCGCCGCGGAAAAGGAGGAGATCGTGCTGCCGCCGCGCGAAGGCACGCTGCTCAAGAACCGGTTCCGCGAGGCCCTGCTGGGGGCGAGCGCGTCGCTGCAGTGAGCCGGCGGCTCGCGGTCCTGGCGGCGCTGCTGGTCGCGAGCACGGCCCCGGCGCAGGAGGCCCCGGTGCAGGCGCCCTTCATCACCACGCCGCCCGAAGTGGTGGCGCGCATGCTGGAGCTGGCGCGCACGGGAGCCGAGGATTTCGTCATCGACCTGGGCTCGGGCGACGGGCGCATCGTCATCCACGCCGCGGCGGCGCACGGCGCGCGCGGCCTGGGGGTGGATCTGGACGAGCGCCTCGTGGCCGAAGCGACCCGGAACGCCGAGCGCGCGGGGGTTGCCGGGCGCGCGCGCTTCGTGGTGGGCGATGCGCTGCGCACCGATCTCTCCGACGCGACCGTCGTCACCGCCTACCTGTTGCCTTTTCTCCTCGAGCAGCTGGAGCCGCGCCTGCTGGCGCAGTTGCGCCCCGGGGTGCGCGTCGTCACCCACAGGTTTCCCCTCCCGGGCTGGCTTGCCGACGAAGTGCAGGAGGTGCGCCTGTCGCAGCGCCACACGGGCCAGGGCGATACCAGCACGCTCTATTCCTACGTCGTGCCGGCGCAGGCGCGCGGCACCTGGCGCGCGCCGGGCGGCTGGCAGCTGGTCATCTGGCAGGACCGGCAGAGGATCGACGTCGACGCATCTCGGGGTGGCCAGCCGGTGACGCTGCGCGTCGCACAGCTGCGCGCGGACCGCATCCAGCTCGCGGGACCGGGGTTCTCGTTCTCGGGCCGCGTGGCGCCGGAGCGCATCGAAGGCGAGCTCGCCGGCGCCGGCAGGCTCGCATTCGAGCGCGCCCGCTAGAGCAGCTTGCCGGGATTCATCAGCCCCTGCGGATCCAGGGTGCGCTTCATCGCCGCCATCAGCTCGAGCTCGAGCGGGTCCTTGTGCGCGCGGATCGCCTCGCGCTTGAGTTGCCCCAGGCCGTGCTCGGCGGAGATCGAGCCGCCGAATGCCTCGACGGCCGCGTAGACCACGGCATTGACCTCGTCGCGCCGCGCCATCAGGTCGGCGTCGCCGACGTTGTAGTGGATGTTGCCGTCGCCGATGTGGCCGAATGCATACAGGGCAACCCCCGGAAAGGCGGCCTGCAGCGCGTCGGCGGCGCGCGCGATGAACTCGGGCACCCTGGACACCGGCACCGAAATGTCGTGCTTGACGTTGGCGAACTGCGCCTCCGGTATCGTCTCGCGCAGCTTCCACAGCGCGCGCGCCTGCGCGGTGCTCGTCGCGAGCACCGCATCGTCGAGCTCGGCCGCGTCGGCCAGCGCCTGCTCCACCTGCGCGGCGAGCGCCTGCTGCGTGCCCGCATCGGCGAATTCGGCGAGCACGTACCACGCGTGCGGCGCGGGAAGCGGGTCGCGCGCGGAGGGGTCGTGCGCGAGCACCGCCTCGAGGCAGGCGCGCGAGGCAAGCTCGAAGGCGCTGATGCGCTCGCCCAGGCGCGCGTGCAGCCGCGCGAGCAGCGCCACGGCGCGATCCGGAGCCTGCACGCCGATCCACGCCGTCGCCTGCGCGCTCGGCCGGGGATGGAGCTTCAGAACCGCGGCGGTGATCACGCCGAGCGTGCCTTCGGCGCCGATGAAGAGCTGCTTAAGGTCGTAGCCGGTGTTGTCCTTACGCAGCGCGCGCAGGCCGCCCCACACGCGGCCGTCGGGCAGCACCACCTCCAGCCCCAGGACCTGCTCGCGCGCGTTGCCGTAGCGCAGGACGTTGACGCCGCCGGCGTTGGTCGACAGGGTGCCGCCGATCTGGCAGCTGCCCTCGGCGGCGAGCGACAGCGCGAACAGGCGGTCCGCCTGCTCGGCGGCCTGCTGCACGTCGGCGAGCACGCAACCGGCTTCGGCGGTCAGCGTGTCATTGAGCGCGTCCACGCTGCGGATGCGGTTCAGCCTGCCGAGCGACAGCACGATCTCGCGGCGCTTCCCCGTCGGCACCGAGCCGCCGCACAGGCCGGTGTTGCCGCCCTGAGGCACGACGGCGATGCCCTCGCGCGCGCACAGGCCGACGAGCGCGGCGACCTCGGCCGTGCTCCCCGGGCGCAGCACGGCCTCGGCGCTCGCGCCGTACTGGCGGCGCCAGTCGCGGGTGTAGGGCGCCGTGTCGGCCGCGGCGGTGAGCACATTGCGCTCGCCGACGATGGCTGCGAACGCGGCCTGCAGGCGCTTGTCCATGTTCGGTATTATCGCCCGATGAAAACCGCGAGCTTCGATCCGGCGGCCGGCGCGCTGCCGTTCGCCGCGGGCAGCGTGGCGCAAACGGTCGAGGAGGCGATCCTGTCGCGCCGCAGCCTGCGCGCCTTCAGACCCGATCCGGTGCCGCGCGAGACCGTCGAGCGCATCCTCGCCACGGCGAGCCGCGCGCCCTCGGGCTCCAACATCCAGCCCTGGAAGGTGTACGTCGTCGCCGGAGAGGTGCGCGACCGGCTGACTCGCGCGATGCACGAGGAATGCCTGCAGCGCGGAGACAGCTGGAAGCGCGAGTACGACTACTACCCGCCGCAGTGGCGCGAGCCCTATCTCGCGCGGCGCCGCAAGATCGGCTGGGACCTGTACGGGCTGCTGGGCATCGGCAAGGGGGACCGCGACAAGACCCGGCTGCAGCACGCACGAAACTACCTCTTCTTCGACGCACCGGTCGGCATGGTGATTACCCTGGACCGCGACCTGCCGGTGGGCGCGTGGCTCGACACGGGCATGTTCCTGCAGAACGTGATGCTCGCGGCGCGCGGGCTCGGGCTGGACACCTGCCCGGAGGCGGCGATCGCCAACGCGCATGCCTTCGTGCGCCGCGAGCTGCTGATCCCGGAGACGGAGATCGTCGTCTGCGGCATGGCGCTCGGCCATGCGCGGGCCGACGCGCCGGAGAACACCCTGGTCACCGTGCGCGAGCCGGTGGCGCGCTTCGCGCGGTTCTTCGGCCTGTGAGGCGGCGCTGGCTGCTCGCGCTCTGGCTGGTGGCGGCTCCCGCCTTCGCGCAGGCGCCGGCCATCGTCGTCGGCGCGGTCCTGCCGGCCTCGGGGCAGCTCGCCGACCTCGGCGAGGACATGCGCAAGGCGCTCGTGCTGTGGCAGGAGCGCTGCAACGCCGAAGGCGGGCTGCTCGGCCGGGCGGTGGTGCTGCGGCTGCTCGACGACGGCTCGGAGGCCTCGGCCTCGCTCAAGCTCTACGAGCGGCTGATCGAGTCGGAGCAGGCGGACCTGCTCCTCGGGCCGCTGGGCAGCGCGGCGACCATGGCGGCCGCCGCGACGGTGGAGCGGGCCGGACGTCTGTTGCTCAACGTCACCGGCGTCACCGAATCGGTGCAGCGCGAGGGCCGGCGCCAGGTGTTCCACGTGCCGGCCCCGCTCGCGGCCTATGGCACGGGGCCGCTGGCGATCGTAGAGTCCGCCGGACACACGAAGCTGCAGGTGCTCG
>DATFEJ010000125.1:0-2322 GCA_035251235.1 Burkholderiales bacterium | reverse complement strand
CGAGCGGCGCGCGCGCCCTGGCCGGCGCCGCCGGCCGGGGCCGGGCACCTTCCTGCGGCGCGAACAGCCGCTCGACGTCTTCCGGCGAGACCTGCGCGAGCGGCGCGATGGCGTGCATCACCTGCATCCTGAGGACGGGGGCGCTCAATCGCTGCACCAGCTCCTTGGCGCTCACCAGGAAGCGCGAGCGGCCCTCGGCGCTGGAAAGATCGGCCTGCGCGCGCAGCTCGCCGAGCAGATAGGACGACAGGGTCTGCGCCTCGCCGATGCGGCGCTCGAAATCCTCGCGCCCACGTGCGCGCACCAGCGTATCGGGATCCTCGCCTTCGGGCAGCAGCAGGAAGCGCACCGGGTTGGTGTCGGTGGCGAGCGGCAGGCAGACCTCCAGCGCGCGCCAGGCCGCCTTGCGGCCCGCCGCGTCGCCGTCGAAGCAGAACACCAGCTCGGCGCCGTTCTCGCGCAGCTCGCGCAGCAGCCGCGTGACGTGCACCGGCGTGGTCGCGGTGCCGAGCGTCGCCACGGCATAGCGCAGGCCGTGCTGGGCGAGCGCCAGCACGTCCATGTAGCCCTCGACCACCAGCGCGCGCTTCGCCTCGCGGATCGCATCGCGCGCGTGCCCCAGGCCGTAGATCTCCTGCCCCTTCTGGAACAGCGGCGTCTCCGGCGAGTTCAGGTACTTCGGCTCGCCCTCGCCGAGCACGCGCCCGCCGAAGCCGACGACCACGTCGCGGCGGTTGAAGATCGGGAACATCACCCGGTCGCGGAAGCGGTCGTAGCGCTTTCCCTCGCCCTCGATCACCAGCCCGCACTCCACCAGCGCGGCGTTGTCGTAGTCGGGAAACGCGCCCTTCAGGCCCTGCCAGTCGTCGGGCGCATAGCCGACGCCGAAGCGCGCCGCGGTCTCGCCGGCGAGGCCGCGGCGCTTCAGGTACTCGATGGCGCGCGGCGCGTGCTTCAGCTGCGCCCGGTAGAACTCCATCGCCTTTTGCATCAGCGCGGCGAGGTCGGTCTCGCGCTCCTGGCGCTTCGCCTCCTCGGGCGTGCGCGGCTGCCAGGCGGGCACCTGCATGCCGACGGTCGCGGCGAGCTCCTTCACCGCGTCGACGTAGCCCATGCCGCCGTAATCCATGAGAAAGCCGATGGCGTTGCCGTGCTTCTGGCAGCCGAAGCAGTGGTAGAACTGCTTGGCGGGGCTGACCGTGAACGAGGGCGTCTTCTCGTCGTGGAACGGGCACAGCCCCGAGTAGTTCGCCCCCGCCTTCTTCAGCTGCACGTACCTGCCCACCACGTCGACGATGTCGACGCGGTTGAGCAGGTCCTGCTTGAACGAGTCGGGGATCACGTGAAAATGGGGACTGTCCCCATTTCGCAGTTTAAATGGGGACAGTCCCCCTTTTTCAGCCCGCGAGCCTTGCCCTGACGAGGGCGGACACCTTGCCCATGTCCGCGCGGCCGGCGAGGCGCGGCTTGAGCAGCGCCATCACCTTGCCCATGTCCTTGACGCTCGTTGCGCCCGCCTCGGCGAGCGCCGCGGCCACCGCCTGCGCAACCTCGGCCTCCCCCATCTGCTGCGGCAGATAGGCCTGCAGCACGCCGATCTCGAACTTCTCCTGGTCGGCGAGGTCCTGGCGCGTCGCCTTCTCGTACTGGGCGATGGACTCGCGGCGCTGCTTCACCATCTTCTCGATGACGCCGAGCACGTCGGCGTCGGTGAGCTCGACGCGCTCGTCGACCTCCTTCTGCTTCAGGGCGGCGAGCAGCAGCCGCACCGCGGACAGGCGCGCGGCGTCCTTGGCGCGCATCGCCGCCTTCATGTCTTCGCTGATCCGTTCCTTGAGGGTCATGGGGAGCTCCAGAAACGCAAACGCCCCGGTGGGAAGCACCGGGGCGCTGGCTGAAATCGTGAGATCAGGTCCTAGTACAGCTTCGCCGGCAGCATCTGGCTGCGCAGGCGCTTGTGGTGGCGCTTCACGGCCGCCGCGAGCTTTCTCTTGCGCTCGGAGGTCGGCTTCTCGTAGAACTCGCGCGCGCGCAGCTCGGTCAGCAGGCCCGTCTTCTCGACGGTGCGCTTGAAGCGGCGCATCGCCACCTCGAAGGGCTCGTTTTCCTTGACGCGGACGGTCGGCATTCCCTACCCCGGATTGCGTAAAAGGGCGGCATTGTAGCAGATGCCTCACAATGCCCGCGTGCTGGTCCTGGGCATCGAAACCTCTTGCGACGAGACCGGCGTCGCCCTGTATGACGGCGCCGCCGGGCGGCTGCTCGCCCAGGCCCTGCACTCTCAGGTCGAGATGCACGAGGCCTACGGCGGGGTGGTCCCCG
>DATFEJ010000269.1:0-5185 GCA_035251235.1 Burkholderiales bacterium | reverse complement strand
GCCCCCGAGCTCGGCCGCGCGCTTTTCTGGGACGCACGCGTGTCGGCCGACGGCAAGACCGCTTGCGCGAGCTGCCACTCGAATGCCGACTGGGGCGGCGACAGCCGCCGCGTCCCGGTAGACGCCCGCGGCAAGCCCATGCCGCGCAACTCGCCCACCGTTTTCAACGCGCTCAGCCAGCCCGCGCTGCGCTGGCTCGCCGACCGCAAGAGCGGCGCCGAGCTCGCCGAAGGGCTGATCACCGGGCCGCTCGGCTTCGCCGCGAAGCCCGACGCGGTGCAGCGCCTGCACGAGCTCGGCTACGAGAAGCAGTTCCGCACCGTCTTCCCGGAGGATGCGCAGCCGGTGAGCGCCGCCAACTACGCGCGCGCGCTCGAGGCCTACCAGGCCACGCTGGCGACGCCCGCCCCCTTCGACCGCTTCCTCGCCGGCGATGCGGGCGCGCTCACGCCGCGCGAGCAGGCGGGCCTGCGCAAGTTCATCGCCGCCGGCTGCGCCGGCTGCCACAGCGGGCCGCTGCTCGGCGGCACCTCGGTGCAGAAATTCGGCCTGGCGCGCGACTACTGGACCATGACCGGCTCGAAGACCATCGACCCGGGACTGTTCGCCGTCACGAAGAAGGAGGAAGACCGTTACCGCTTCCGCGTGCCGATGCTGCGCAACGTCGCCAAGACCGCGCCGTACTTCCACGACGGCTCGGTCGAGAGCCTCGAGCGCGCGGTGCAGGTGATGGCCGCCACCCAGCTCGGCAGCGACATGGACGAAACCACCGCCGCGGACATCGCCGCCTTCCTCGGCTCGCTCACCGGCACGCCGCCCGCGCATTTCGCGCCCCCGGTGCGCTGAAAAAGAAAGGCCCCGCCGTCGGGGCGGGGCCTGTGGCCCGAGTTCACGGGCAGCGCTTTTATGGGCGCTCTGTGATGCGCGGGAGACTTCCGCGCCTTGGCCTTCCGAGGGGCGCTATCCCGACTGGTCGCCGGGAATCTCGCTCCTGCCGCCGGAGCCTTTCCACGCTCCGGTCACCCTCGCTGGCCCGATTCCAAGATAGCACTCGTGCGCGGGACGTCAACGAAAAAAATGTAACCGTTTGCCCTGGATCAAACGCGCGGCCCGCGCAGATCGAAGGGTTGATCTTGCGCGGGTTTGCCCTCACTCTCTGCAAATGGACGTATCCACACCGGATTTCGAGCGCGAAGTCCTCGAGGCTTCGAAAAGCACTCCCGTCGTCGTCGACTTCTGGGCGCCGTGGTGCGGACCGTGCCGCTCGCTCACGCCCATCCTGGAGAAGGTGGCGAAGGACTACGCAGGCCGCGTGAAGCTGGTCAAGGTCAATTCGGACGAGAACCAGGACCTGTCGGCGGCCTTCAACATCCGCTCGATTCCGAACGTCATCGCCTTCAAGGACGGCAAGGCGGTGTCGCAGTTCATGGGCGCGGTGCCCGAGCCGCAGGTGCGCGCCTTCTTCGACAAGCTCCTGCCGAGCGCGTCCGAGCTCGCGCTCGCGCGCGCCGAAGGCCTGTTCGCGCAGGGCAAGCTCGACGAGGCCGAGGCAGCGCTCGCCGAGGTCAGGTTCGACCCCGACCGGGAAGCGCGGATCGAGGCGCTCAAGCAGGGCATCGCCTACGCGCGCGCGGGCAAGTCCGGCCCGGGCGAAGCCGAGCTGAAGGAAAAGCTCGCCGCCGATCCCGCCGACCACGAGACGCGCGCCGCGCTCGCCGCGCTCTACGGCGCGAAGAAGAACTACCGCGCGGCGATGGACGAGCTGCTCGAGATCCTTGCGCGCGCCAAGGACTGGAAGGACGGCGAAGCCCAGCGCCAGATCCTCGCGCTCTTCAGCCTCGCCGGCGACGCGGAGCTGGTCTCGGAGTACCGCAAGAAGCTCGCGCGCGCGTTGTATTGAAAAATGGGGACAGGCCCCATTTTTACTGACGGCGCACCCAGCGCACGGCGGGCACGGCGAGCGCGATCGTACCCACCAGCGCGGTGATCCACAGCGGGATCGCGGGCTCAGGGCGCTCGGCCACCAGTCCGCCCGCCTGCAGCGCGGCAAGGACGCCCGTCACCGCGAAGAAATTGTGGAACACCGCGGTGCCGTAGACGTCGCGGCTCGCGAACCACCACAGACTCGTCACGAGGCCGATGCCGGTGAGGAACGCCACCATGCGCGGCTCGTTGAACGGCGCGCTGTGCGCGAAGTGGTAGGCGCCGAACAGCACGCTCGCCACGAGCGCCGCGACCACCGGCGCCGCCACGCGGCTGCGAGGCCGCAGCGCGGCCTCCACGGCCGAGCCGACGAGTCCCCAGCACACCAGCACCTCGGCGACCGACACCACCCACACCTGCGCGAAGGCGTTCGCCACCGCCATGGGGTGCGCCGTCCCCTCGAAGTTCATCGCGAAGAGCGCGTAGCCGGCCGCTGCGCCGAGCACGACGCCGACCGCGACGCGCTGCGCGCCGCTGAAGCCGAGCTGCTCTCGCGTGGCGAGCCCCGCTCGCGCCCAGCGGCCCAGCAGCCACATCGGCAGCAGGATGCCGAGTAGCAGGCTCGCCACCCCCGCGTAGGCGAGCCGCAGGCCCACGGCCTCGGGCCGCAGGAGCGTGCCCGGCAGTCCTTCGAGGAGGTAGGTCGCCGCCGTCCAGGCCGCGTAGGCGGCGAAGGCGTGGCTCAGTGCGAGGCGCTGCGGGGCGGACATGGCAAATGGGGACTGTCCCTATTTTATTGGCTATAATCCGCCCCCTGCTGAGGAGCGCTGCGTCCCCCGTTGGTTCAGGGAGTCAGGCTCAGCAAAATCAACGGCGCTCGCATCGACAACCGGTGCGGGCGCTTTGTCATTCTGGGCCCCGTACCACGACGAAAGGAGCCCAGCATGAACGCCCCCAACCCCAAATTCACCGACTACAAGGTCGCGGACCTCGCGCTCGCCGACTGGGGCCGCAAGGAAATCGCCATCGCCGAATCCGAGATGCCGGCGCTGATGGCGATCCGCGAGGAGTACGCGAAGGCCAAGCCCCTGAAGGGCGCGCGCATCAGCGGCAGCTTGCACATGACGATCCAGACCGCGGTGCTGATCGAGACGCTCAAGGCGCTCGGCGCCGACGTGCGCTGGGCCTCGTGCAACATCTTCTCCACGCAGGACCACGCGGCGGCCGCGGTGGCCGCGGGCGGCACGCCGGTGTTCGCCTACAAAGGCGAGTCGCTCGACGAGTACTGGGACTACACGCACCGCATCTTCGAGTTCGGGGACGGCCAAGGCCCGAACATGATTCTCGACGACGGCGGCGACGCGACGCTGCTCGTGCACCTGGGCAAGCGCGCGGAGAAAGACGCATCCGTCATCGCCAAGCCCTCGAGCGAGGAGGAGACCGCGCTCTTCAAGGCCATCAAGGCGAAGCTCGCCAAGGAGCCCGGCTGGTACACGAGGGTCGGGAAAGAGATCAAGGGCGTCACGGAAGAGACGACCACGGGCGTGCACCGCCTGTACGAGATGGCGAAGGAAAAGCGCCTGCTGTTCCCCGCCATCAACGTCAACGACTCGGTGACGAAATCCAAGTTCGACAACCTGTACGGCTGCCGCGAGTCGCTGGTGGACGGCATCAAGCGCGCGACCGACGTCATGGTGGCGGGCAAGGTGGCGCTGGTGTGCGGCTACGGCGACGTCGGCAAGGGCTCGGCGCAGGCGCTGCGCGCGCTCTCGGCGCAGGTGTGGGTGACCGAGATCGATCCCATCTGCGCGCTGCAGGCGGCGATGGAAGGCTATCGCGTGGTGACCATGGACTACGCCGCGGACAAGGCCGACATCTTCGTCACCGCCACCGGCAACTACCACGTGATCACCCACGATCACATGAAGAAGATGAAGGACCAGGCGATCGTGTGCAACATCGGCCACTTCGACAACGAGATCGAGGTCGCGGCGCTCTCGAGATACAAGTGGGAGGAAATCAAGCCCCAGGTCGACCACGTCATCTTTCCCGACGGCAAGCGCATCATCCTGCTCGCCAAGGGGCGCCTGGTGAACCTCGGCTGCGGCACCGGCCATCCGTCCTACGTGATGAGCTCGTCGTTCGCCAACCAGACCATCGCGCAGATCGAGCTCTTCACCAACACGGCCAAGTACCCGGTGGGCGTGTACACCCTGCCCAAGCACCTGGACGAGAAGGTGGCGCGCCTGCAGCTGAAGAAGCTCAACGCGCAGCTCTCCGAGCTGACGGACGCGCAGGCGGCCTACATCGGCGTGCCGAAGAGCGGGCCGTACAAGTCCGACCAGTACCGCTACTAGGGGACTGTCCCCATTTACGCTTTTGCTTTCTGTAAATGGGGACTGTCCCCATTTGGGAGACTGCCATGCGAATTGCAGTGATGGGCGCGGGAGGCGTCGGCGGGTACTTCGGCGCTCGCCTCGCGCAGGCCGGGCACGAGGTGTCGTTCGTCGCGCGCGGCAAGCACCTGGAGGCCATCCGCGCGCACGGCCTCACGTTGAAGAGTCCGCTCGGCGATGCGACGGTGCGCGTGCGCGCGGCGCAGGACCCCGCCGAGCTCTGGCCGGCCGATGTCATCCTCTTCGCGGTGAAGCTCTGGGACACCGAGGCCGCCGCCGAGCAGCTGCGAGCGCTCGTGCAGGGCGGCGCGTTCGTCATCCCGTTCCAGAACGGCGTCGAGTCGATCGAGCGCGTGGGCAAGGTGCTCGGGCCCGAGCGCGTGCTGGGCGGCGCGGCCTACATCGCCGGCCGGATCGGCGAGCCCGGCGTCATCGTGCAGACCGGGACGATGGCGCGCCTGCGCTTCGGGCCGGTGCTGCCCGCGCAACGCAAGATCGCGGAGACGCTCCTCGCCGCCTGCCAGGACGCGAAGATCGACGCCGAGCTCGCCGACGACATCGTCAAGGTCCTGTGGGAGAAGTTCGTGCTGCTGGTGGCGATCTCCGCCACCACCACCGTGGCGCGCACGAACGTCGGCACGGTGCGCGGCGACGCGGACCTGCGCTGGCTGCTGGAGACGGTCATGCGCGAGACCTGGGCGCTCGGCCGCAAGAAGGGCGTGCAGCTCGCCGACGAGCTCGTCGCGCAGACCCTGAAGTTCGTCGACGGCCTGCCCGCGGAGATGCGCGCCTCGATGGCGGCCGACCTGGAAGCGGGCGGCAAGCTCGAAGCGCCGTGGCTCTCCGGCGCGGTGGCGCGCATGTCG
>DATFEJ010000181.1:0-2310 GCA_035251235.1 Burkholderiales bacterium | reverse complement strand
ATGGGGGGCACTGCCGGGCGCGCGGCGAGCACCGGTGGCGGCGGTGTCGGCGCCAGTGCCGGCGTCGGGGTGCGGCCCCAGATGTCTTCGAGAACCTCTTCTTCCACTGGCGGCGGCGCGGGCTGCGCCTGGGCTTGCTCTTCCTGCTGGCGGCGCCGCGCGGCGCGCTGCATCAAGAAGTTGAAGACAATGATGCCCAGGAAGACGAGGATGATCAGCCACGCGGGAAAGCGCTCCATGGCTACGGCCTGCGCGGGCCCGAGGGCTCTTCGCCGCTCGCGATGGCGCTGCGCATGTCGGTGTCGGCCTGCACGTTCTTCATGCGGTAGTAGTCCATGATTCCCATGTTGCCGCTGCGGAAGGCCTCGGCCATGGCGCGTGGCACTTCGGCCTCGGCTTCGACGACGCGCGCGCGCATCTCCTGCTCGAGCGCAACCGCCATGGCGCGGCGCTCCTCGGCTTTCGCCTGGGCGATCTGCTTGTCGGCGTTGGCCTGGTCGATCTGCAACTTGGCGCCGATGTTCTCGCCGACGTCCACGTCGGCGATGTCGATCGACAGGATCTCGTAGGCGGTGCCCGCATCCAGGCCCTTCGAGAGGATGTGCTTGGAGATGTGGTCGGGATTCTCGAGCACGCTCTTGTGGTTCACCGCCGAGCCGATGGTGCTCACCATCCCCTCGCCGACGCGCGCGATGATGGTCTCCTCGCCCGCGCCGCCCACCAGGCGGTCGATGTTGGTGCGCACCGTGACGCGCGACACCACGATGAGCTGGATGCCGTCCTTCGCCACCGCGGCGATCTTCGGCGTCTCGATCACCTTGGGCAGCACCGACATCTGCACCGCCTCGAGCACGTTGCGCCCGGCAAGGTCGATGGCCGCGGCGCGCTGGAAGGGCAACGGGATGTTCGCCTTGTCGGCCGAGATCATGGCGTTCACCACGCGCACCACGTTGCCGCCGGCGAGGAAATGCGCCTCCAGGTCGTTGACCGAGAGCTCGAGGCCCGCCTTCACCGCGCTGATGCGCGCCGTGACCACGGTGTTCGGCGGAATGCGGCGCAGGCGCATCCCGACGAGGGTGAACAGACCCACATACGCGCCCGAGGCCCAGGCCGCGATCCACAGCGGGATCGGCACCAGATACAGCAGCAGGAAAACCGCTACGACGACGACGATGAGGAGGCCCACCCCCCCGGTGATGCCCGTGCCAAGCGCGTTCATGTCTCCTCCTTCTCGTTGGTATTCGTTATTGGCCGCACCACGATGCGGTTGCCGTCCACGCGTAGGACCTCGACCGGCGTGCCGGGTTCGATCAGCTCGCCCTCCGACACCACGTCCACGCGCGCGCCTTCGATGTCGGCGATGCCCGCCGGGCGCAGCGGCGAGCTCGCATGCCCGCGCTTGCCGAGCCAGCGCAGGTCGCCCTCGGGCTCGCTGGCGAGGCCGGTCTCCAGGATGAGCTGGCGGCCGAACCGCGTGCGCGGCATGAAGCGTAGCAGCAGGAAGCTCGCCACCAGCGCGGCGAGCAGCGAGAAGATGATCCGCCCGGCGGCCAGCATGAAATATTCCGGCGTCGCGCCCGAGCCGACCACGCTCATGACGAGCGCCGCCAGCAGGGCGAGGATGCCGAGGATGCCGGCGAAGCCGAAGCCCGGGATGAGGAAGAACTCGACGAGCAGCAGCGCGACGCCGCCCAGCGCGAGCAGCAGCTCCCCCCACCCGGCGAGCTGCACCAGCCAATGGCCCCAGAAGAAGGCCGCCAGGCTGCCCACGCCGATGGCGCCGGCGACGCCGAAGCCGGGGGTGCGCAGCTCGATGATGATGCCGAGCATGCCGATCGTGACGAGCAGCGAGCTCAGCAGCGGATGCGTAAGGAACCGCACCACGTTCTCCGCCCAGTTGGGCGCGGCGCGCCTGAGCTCGGCCCCCTTGATTCCCAGGCGCTCCAGCGCCGCCTCCAGGCTGTCGGCCTGGAACTCGGCGACCTTGTGCTTCAGCGCCTCGTCGGTCGTCAGGGTGAGAAGCTTTCCCTTCTCGATTACGCCGCGAATCACGACATCCGCGTCGACCATCGCCTCGGCGATGAGCGGCGGGCGCTTGCGGCTCTCGGCGGTGGCGCGGAATTCCTTGCGCACGTAGGACACGGTCTTTTCCGAGACCGCCTGGCTGCCGGCACCGGGCTGGCCTGCCAGCACCGGCGCCGCGGCCCCGATCGTCGCCCCTGGCGCCATGACCAGGTGCTGCGCTGCGAGCGAGATCAGCGCGCCCGCCGAGATGGCGCGCCGGTTCACGTACGCAACCGTCGGCACCTT
>DATFEJ010000100.1:0-4270 GCA_035251235.1 Burkholderiales bacterium | reverse complement strand
GGAGAAGTCGGTGGAGTTCGTGAGGAAGGGCGCCGAGATCTACCAGAAGACCTGAGGCGCGCGGACGCGATCAGATCCGGCCGGGCCCCCCCGCGTCGGCGCGCGCCTTGAGCCAGCGCTCGATGTTCGCCTCGATCCTGGCGCGGTCGGTGGTCCCGACCGGGTCCTCTCGCGTCGGGAACGCCTGCGCGAACGCGAGGAAGCGCTGGTGCGCGACCTCGTAGAGCCTGAACAGCTCGTCGATCGGCTCGGCATGGTCGTCGGCGCGGATATCGAGCGCGGGATACCGCTCGGCGCGATGCACGCGCAGCGCCGCCGACTGCTTGCCGCGCTTGTCGCCGCCCGCCTCTTCGCCCGCCTTGAGCGCCTTGAGCAGTCGCAGCCCGAGCGCGACGCCCTCGAGCGCGTCGAAGGTGCGCAGCATCGCTTCGAGCACCTGCGGCCCGGCGAGCATGTTGCCCGCCACCGAAACGCCCTCGCCCGAGCGCCAGCCGCACCAGGGCACGCAGGCCGAGCCGGTGTGCGCCGCGGCGCGACCCGCGACGTCGACCGCGTGCACCTGGCGATGATCGCGTCCGGCATCATCCGCCACCAGTAGTGCGATCGCAGCCGCCGCGTCTCTGCCCTCGCCGAGGTAGCGCAGCCCGCGCTCGCCGTAGAGCGGATTGAGAAGCGCCTGCGTGGAGAATGCGCCAACGCCGCCGCGCACGTGGGGGCAGAGCGCGCCGACCGCGAAGAAGCGGCTCGCGATCGCCGCGCCGAGATGGCCGTTCCGCGGATCGCGCGCGAGGATCGAGAAGGTCATCCGGTGTCGCGCGGATCGAGCGCGTCGCGCAGGCCGTCGCCGAGCAGGTTGAAGCCGAGCACCACCAGGAAGATCGCCGCGCCCGGCGACAGCGACATCCACGGCGCCTGCTCGAGGTAGTTCTTCGCGGTATTCAGCATCGAGCCCCACGAGGGCGCCGGCGGCTGCTGGCCGAGGCCGAGGAAGGAAAGCGAGGCCTCGGCGATGATAGCGGTGGCGACGGTGAGGGTGGCCTGCACCAGGATCGGCGGCAGGGTATTGGGCGCGACGTGGCGCACCAGGATCATCGCGTCGGCCACGCCGACCGCGCGTGCGCCCTCGACGAAGTCCTCGCTTTTCACCACCAGCGCCTGGCCGCGCGCCAGGCGCACGAAGATCGGTACCTGCGACAGGCCGATGGCGATCATCGCGTTCACGAGCGACGGCCCGAGCGCCGCGGCGAGCGCGATGGCGAGGATCAGGAACGGCACCGCGAGCAGCGCGTCGGTGGCACGCGAGATGGCGGCGTCGGCCCAGCCGCCGTACCAGCCGGCGACGAGCCCGATCGGCACGCCGATCAGCACCGCGATCAGCACCGAGACCACGCCGGCATAGAGCGAGGCGACGCCGCCGTGCATCACGCGCGACAGGATGTCGCGCCCGATCTCGTCGGTGCCGAGCCAGTAGGCGGCCGAGGGCGCCTGGCGCAGCGCGGAAAAATTGGTCTTGACCGGATCAAAGGGTGCGAGCAGCGGCGCGAGCAGCGCCAGGCCCACGAACAGCAGCACCAGCGCCGCGCCGGCGACCGCGCTGCGGTTGCGCAGGAATTTGCCGAGCGCGCGGCTGCGTCCGGGCCCCGCGGCGGCCTCGGCTTCGGCGTAGGCGGTCGCGACGCTGCTCATGCGGTGCGCAGCCGCGGGTTGATCAGCACGTAGAGCACGTCGGCCACCAGGTTCATCAGGATGAAGGCGATGGCGGTGCACAGCACCACGCCTTGCACCACGCCGTAATCGCGGTTGAACACCGCGTCGACGATCAGCTTGCCGAAGCCGGGGATGGTGAACACCTGCTCGGTGAGCACCGCGCCGGCCAGCAGCTGGCCGAAGAGCAGCGCCGAAAGCGTCACGATCGGCACCAGCGCATTGCGCAGCGCGTGCTTGTGGATCACCGTCCCGGGCAGCAGACCCTTGGCGTAGGCGGTGCGGATGTAATCCAGGCGCAGCACCTCGAGCATCGCCGAGCGCGTGTGGCGCATGAGCGTCGCGGCGAGCCCGCTGCCGAGCACGAAGGCCGGCATGACGGTGGTGCGAAACGCCTGCCACGGATCGTCGAATACCGAGACGTAACCCGAGGCGGGCAGCCACTTCAGCTCCACCGACACCAGCAGGATCAGGATGATGCCGAGCCAGAAGTTGGGGATCGACAGGCCCGAGAGCGAAACCATGTTGGCGAAGTAATCGAGCGCGGTACCTTTGCGCACCGCCGAGAGCACGCCCATCGGGATGCCGATCGCGATCGCGATCACGATCGAGGCGATCGCGATCTGGATCGTCACCGGCAGAGTCTGCGCGACGAGCCGGATGACCGGCTCGCCGGTGCGCATCGAAACGCCGAAGTTGCCGCCCAGCACTTCGCGCAGCCACGCGAGGAACTGCAGCGCAATCGGGTCGTTCATCCGGTACAGCTCGCGCAGCTCCTCGAGCACCTTCGGGTCCCGCTCCTCCCCGGCCATGACGAGCAGCGGATCGCCCGGCAGCAGCCGCTGCAGGACGAACACGAACAGCATCACCAGGAACAGGGTGGGCAGCGCGACCGCGACGCGCCGCGCGATGAGCGTCCACATCGGCTTACTTCGCCAGCTTCACGCCCGGCAGGCGGATCATGCCGTCCGGATGCGGCACGAAGCCCTGCAGCTTCGCCGTCGCTGCCCAGATCCACGGCTGGTGGTACAGGTAGATGATCGGCAGGTCCTCGCGCAAGGCGCTCATCGCCGCGTCGTAGTGCTTCTTGCGGCTCGCAACGTCGTACACCGCGCGCGCCGCGTTCAACGCCTCGTCGACCTTCGGGTTGGAGTACTTCGAGTCGTTGATGCCGCCGCCGGTGGTGACGAACTGGTGCAGGTTGCCGTCCGGATCGACGCGTCCCGACCAGCCGATCTGGCTCACGTCGTAGTTGCCGGCGCTCTGGTCCTTCAGCAGCGACGCGAACTCGGTGGCCTTGATCTTCACCTCGAAGCCGGCCTCGGCGGCCATTGCCTGGATCACCTGCGCGAGCTGCTGCTGCACCGGGTTGTTCGCCACCTGCATCTCGAAGGCGTAGCGCGGGTGGCCGGCCTCCTTGAGCAGCGCCCTGGCCCTGGCGAGGTCGCGCTTTGGCACCGCGTAGCCGCGATCGACGTACGGGCTGGCCGGCGGGAAGGGCTGGATGCCGGGCGGATACAGACCTTCGAACACCACCGTGTTCAGCGCGTCGCGATCGATCGAAAGCGATAGCGCCTGGCGGATGCGGCGATCCTGCCCGAGGGGGGTCTTGCCGCGCTCGCCGTTGCCGATGTTGACGGTCATGCCCTGGTAGCCGAGGCCCACCGCCGACATGACCTTGAGCGAGGCGTCGGCCTTGGCCGATTTCACGTCGCTCGGCGCGAGCCGCTCGAGCATGTCGAGCTGGCCCGAGCGCAGGTTCGCAAGGCGCACGGTGGTGTCCGGGATGATGCGGAAGACCACCCGGTCGAAGGCGTACTCGGCCTTCTCCCAGTGATCGGCGAAGCGCTCGAGCACGATGCGGTCGTTCTGCACCCGCTCGACGAACCTGTACGGGCCCGAGCACACCGGCTTCGGGCCGACCGGCTGGCCGAAGCTCGCCGGCGACAGCATCATGCCGGCGCGGTCCGAGAGCTGCGCCATCAGCGGCGCATCCGGCGCCTTCAGCTTGAAGGCCACGGTGAGGCTGTCGAGCGCCTCCACTGTTGCGACCGAGGCGAGCTCGCTCTTGCGCCGGCTGGTCTTCAAGTTGATCGCGCGCTCGATGTTCGCCTTGACGGCGGCGGCGTCGAAGGCCGTGCCGTCGTGAAACTTCACGCCGGGGCGCAGCTTCATGGTCATGGTCTTGCCGTCGCCGGAAAAGCTCCAGGAGAGCGCGAGGCGCGGGATGAATTCGAGCTGCGGCGAGGTGTCGACCAGCTTGTCGCACAGCGAAGCGAAGGCGATGCGGCCGACGAAGGTGCGCGCCTCGTGCGGATCGAGGATGTCGGGATCCTCCTGCAGTCCGATGCGCAGCGTCTGCGCTGCAGCGGGAGCGGTGAGCAGCACGACGGCGATCGTGCTGGCGGCAATGAGCGTTCTCATGGACAGGCCTCCTTTGGATCAGCGGGAACCGGCCGCGGACTGCGTCCGGCGGTGAAAATGGCGAGGCGGCGGCGCGCGGCGTCGCCCTTGGCGTGGGCGAGCGCGCTCGCCACGGCGGGCAGCGTGCCGGCGAGGTGGCAGG
>DATFEJ010000118.1:0-9047 GCA_035251235.1 Burkholderiales bacterium | reverse complement strand
GCACCGAGGAGAACGTGGACCTCAACCGCAATTTCCTCGATCACGCGCAGCCCTATCCGCCGAACCCGGGCTACGCCGAGGTGCATCCGATCGTCACGCCCGCGGACTGGAACGACGCCACGCAGGCGGAGGTCTTCCGGCAGCTCGATCAGCTGCGCGAGAGGATCGGCGAGAAGGCCTTCTCGACCGCATTCAACGGCGGGCAGTACTCGCACGCCGACGGCATCTACTTCGGCGGGCATCGCGAGCAATGGGCGAACTACGCGTTTCGCGAGGCGGTGGTGAAGCACGTCGCGCACGCCAGGCACGCGGCGATCATCGATTTGCACACCGGCATCGGGCCGTGGATGGAGCACATTTACCTGTGCTTCCACCCCGAGGGCTCGGCGGCGCGCAAGCGCGCGCGCGACTGGTGGGGCGAGCGCGCGGTGAACCTCGCCGGCGTGACGCACAAGGCGCTCGCCGACTACCAGGGCGTGCTGATCGACGCTTTCGCGGCCATGCTGCCCAAGGCCGAGGTGACGTGCGTGGTGGTCGAGTTCGGCACGCTGCCGAGGAAGGAAGTGCAGCGCGCCAACATGGCGGGGCGGTGGCTGCGGTATCACGGCGCGCACCAGCCGGCGCTCGCGCGCAAGGTGCACGCCGACTTCTGCGAGGCGTTCTACCCCGGCGACCCGGCGTGGCGGGCGGCGGTGCTCGAGCAGTCCAAAGAGATCCTCGATCGGGGCATCGCGGGCATCGGCCGCTAGAGGTCTTTCACGTAGCGCGCGCGCATCGTGGCGTCGCTCTCGGGCTCGCCTTCGAGCCCGATCTGGTCTTTCAGCATCTGCCCCATCGAGGGCAGCACGCTGCGCTCCTGCTTCGCGGCCGGGTCCCAGAGCTTCGAGCGCATCAGGGCCTTGGCGCAGTGCAGGTAGGCCTCCCGCACCTCGACAGCGATGACGAGGGGTGGGCGGCGGCGCTCGCTCGCGCATAGGTCGATCAGCGCCTCGTCGGTGCGCAGCGTTGCCTTGCCGTTGATGCGCAGCGTCTCGTCTACGCCGGGGACCATGAAGAGCAGGCCGACGCCAGGCCGGTCTATCAGGTTCTGCAGCGAATCCAGGCGGTTGTTGCCGGGCGAGTCCGGGATGAGGACGGTGCGCTCGTCCAAGACTTTCACGAATCCGGGGTCGCCGCCGCGCGGCGATGCGTCGACGCGGTCGTCGGCGTCGGTGCTGGCCATCACCAGGAACGGCGAGAGCGAGATGAACTTGCGGCAGTGGGCGTCCAGCCGGTCGAGCTGCTTGCGCACCGCGCGCTCCGAGGGCTCGCGGTAAAGCGACCTGAGCGTTTCGATGCTGCGGATGTCCGTCATGGGTGGCTCACTTCAGCTCGATCTCGACGAAGCGGTACTCGAAGTCGTTCGCGTTGATGACGTTGTGCGCGACGCCCTTGGGGCGCGCGTAAGACACGCCTGCCTGCAGCTCGACTTCGCGCACGCCTTCGGGCTCTTCGAGCCTGAGCTTCCCCGTCAGGAGCGGCACGATCACGTAGTCGTGCGCATGCACGTGGTGGCCGGTCTCGGCGCCCGGCGCGAAGCGCCACTCGGTGACGATGACGCGCTCATTCTCGATCTGCGGATGGGCGGTGGCCTTCATGCTTCGCGATCCATCAGTGCGCGGCCATGAACTCCTGCATCGCCCGTGTGAACAGCGCGGGCTGCTCCAGATTCGACAAGTGCGCCGCCTGCGGGATCATGACCAGCTTCGAGCCCGGCGCGTTGTCGCGAATCGCCTCCGACATCGCCGGCGGCGTGCCCGGGTCCATGTCACCGCAGATGACGAGGATCGGCGCCTTGATCTCCTTCAGGCGCGCCGTCAGGTTGATCTTGGGGATGGCGTGGCAGCAGCCGACGTAGCCCGGGACCGGCGTGGAGGCGATCAGCTGCGCGATCCCCGCCACCGGCGCGGGCTGCGACTTGCGGAAGGCTTCCGTGAACCAGCGCTCGAGCGTCGGCTGCACCAGCGGCTGCATGCCCTTTTCCTCGGCGATCTTGATGCGCTCCAGCCACAGCGGCCCGGCTTGCGCCGGAAAGCCGCTGGTGGTGTCGGCGAGCATGAGCGTCCTGAACACGCCCGGGTACTTGAGCGCGAAGGTCTGGCCGATCATGCCGCCCATGGACAGCCCGCAGTAGTGCGGGTTCTGCACGCCGAGCGCGTCGAGCAGCGCCTTCAGGTCGTCGGCCAGCATCTCGAGCGTGTACGCTCCCTTGGGCGCCTCTGAGGCGCCATGCCCTCGCGTGTCGTAGGCGAGGATGCGGTAGCTGTGCTTCAGCGCCGCGATCTGCGGATCCCACATGCGCACGCTGCAGGCGAGCGAGTGGCTGAGCACGAGCCAGGGCGCGCCTTCCTTGCCGTGCAGCTCGTAGTTGGTGTCGATGCCGTTGGTCTTCGTTTTCATGCGCTCCCCAAGATGAGTGGAATCATCATTTCCTCTTCGCTCGCGCCGCCGTGGTGCCCGATCAGCCGGTGGCGCCGCTCCCCCGGCGTCCAGTCCTTGACCGTGGTTCGCCCATGCATGAGCAGCGCGACGTCGCCGATGCGCTCGGCGAGCCGCGGATGCGCCTCGCCCGGCCCGAACCAGCCTTCGGCGGCGAGCTCGCCGCTCGGGCATACCCGGGCGCGGTCTCCCAGCCAGCCCTGCGCGCGCTCGATGAACTCGCCCACGCGGCCCTCCTGCACGTGGCAGAACACGGCGCGGCTCTCGCCGCACAGAGGATAGCGCAGCAGCGCGGCCAGGCCGGGCGCGTCTGCGAAATCGAGCGCGTCCGCACCCTCGCTGTCGATGAAGCCGTGGTCGGCAGTGGCCACGACGAGCGTGCCCGTGCCCGCCAACTCCGCCATCAGGCGCCCGAACGCGGCGTCCAGCTCGCGGAAATGCGCGTGCACCTCGGCGCTCGAATTGCCGTGGTGGTGCGAGAGCGCATCGAACTCCGGCCAGTAGGCGTACACCAGCTTGGGCTCCGGGCCGGAACGCACCGCCGCCGCGGCTTGCTCGACGAGGCCCGCCAGGTTGTCGTACGCGAGGCGCTCGGCGCGCCCGCCATGGTGCAGGCTGTAGACCGAGTCGACGATCGGTCGGTAGGTGACGACGATGCTGCGGCGCGCGAGCCCGTCGAACAGCGGCCCGGCGCGAAATAGCCGCGCGGCCGGCACGCCGAGCGTCGCTTTCTCGCCGCGGCGCTGGAAGGGGAGCGGCGCGCCGACGCAGCCCGCCTCGCCGAACAGCGTGAACCAGCCGGTCAGCCCGTGCTCGAGCGGCGACCAGCCGGTGAAGGAGGTGGTGACCGAGCTCGCGGTGGTGGGCGGAAAGACCGAAGTGAGCGCGCCGCGCCGATGCTCGAGGAGGGCACCGCCGCGGCCCGCGCGCCGCAGGTAGCCGTCGCCCAGGCCGTCGATCAGCAGGAAAATGATGTTGCGCGCCGCGGAGATCTCGGCCGCGGGCAATGCGTCCAGCGCGGGATGGCGCGGCTGGCCGCCGCAGCCGGCGACGATCGAAGCGATCAGGTTGAGGAAACCGCCGCCCGCGTAATCCGGCCGCACCATGCGGCGGATTCTAACGGCTCAGTGCAGTCGCACCGCGTTGGTGAGCAGCGCCTCGTAGGTGCAGAGAAACTCGTCCACCGTGTCCTCGTCCTGCTCGTCCGAGCGCAGGCGCGCCATGCAGGCGCGCAGCCGCGCCGCCACCTGGCCCTCGAGGTAGCCGCTGCGGCAGGCGTGCTTGTCCACCAGCTCGATGCCGCCGCCGGCGGCGAATTCCGCCACGCAGAAGTTGTCGCTGTCGTACAGGACGTTGACGAGGGCCATGCGCGTATTGAACGCCTCTTCAGGGCCGAAGTAGAGCCCCTTGCGTGATAAACTGCACACCCGTATTGTGAGGTTTCGTCCCATGCGGCTCGAAGTCCACGTCCACGCCGACATCCCCATCCTCGAAGGGGTCTCCCGCAAGCAGATCGAGCAGGCGCTCGCGCCCTGGCTCGAGTACCTGGACTGCGACACGCTCGCCGACGTGAAGAGCCTGGAGGCCGAGGAGCCGGGCCTGCGCTTCGACGAGAAGGAACTGATGCTGCAGGTATGCTGGACCGGAGAGATCGGGCGCAGCTTTCACGCCGCGCTCGACGCCTCGCTCGAGAACCTGGGCCCGTACTGCTACGAGGCGGTCGAGGTCGACGTCACGCTGTACCAGGAGAACGGCGAGCAGGAGTCGCGGCTGCTGTTCGTCGGCCCCACGGCGCAGTCCATCCACGAGGCGCAGCGCCGCTGCATGATCGAGGACGTGAGCGCGCTCCTCGAGCGCCAGTTCGACAAGGAAAGGACCGCCGAGGTCACCACGCTCGTCAACCAGCTCTTCGACCGGGACTGGAAGGAGAAGTCCTCCGGCGCGAAGAAGCCCGAGCGCGCCTTCGAGACGGCCACGCGGCCCTCGCGCAAGAACCTGCACTAGCCGGGCTAGGTGGCGGCACCGAAATATCCCGGCTTCGACACGCTCGCGCTGCATGCCGGGCAATCGCCCGACGCGCAGCACGGCGCGCGCGCCGTGCCGATCTACGCCACCACGTCGTACGTCTTCCGCGACAGCGAGCACGCGGCGTCGCTGTTCAACATGGAGCGCGCCGGGCACGTGTACTCGCGCATCTCCAACCCGACCGTGGCGGTGCTGGAGGAGCGCATGGCGGCGCTGGAGGGCGGCGTCGGCGCCATCGCCACTGCCTCGGGGCAGGCGGCGC
This sequence comes from Burkholderiales bacterium, assembly GCA_035251235.1. Classification (GTDB taxonomy): domain Bacteria; phylum Pseudomonadota; class Gammaproteobacteria; order Burkholderiales; family SG8-39; genus JAABQT01. The sequence goes on along the minus strand of DATFEJ010000118.1, from coordinate 4,282 downwards.
TGCACCTCGCGGTGGCGACGCTCATGGACGCCGGCAGTCACATCGTCGCCTCGAACTCGCTGTACGGCGGCTCGCACAACCTGCTCGGCTACACGATGAAGCGCTTCGGCATCGAGACGTCCTTCATCGATCCGCGCGACCTCGGCGCCTGGCGGTCCTCGATCCGGCCGAACACGCGGCTGCTGTTCGGCGAGACGCTCGGCAACCCGGGCCTGGACGTGCTCGACATCCCGGAGGTGGCGAAGATCGCGCACGCGGCGGGGCTGCCGCTGCTGGTGGATGCGACCTTCACCACGCCGTATCTCCTGCAGCCCTTCGCGCTCGGCGCGGACCTGCTGTACCACTCGGCCACCAAGTTCCTCGGCGGCCACGGCGTGGCGATCGGCGGCGTGCTGGTGGATTCGGGCCGCTTCGACTGGGAAAAAAGCGGCAAGTTTCCGCAGCTCACCGCGCCCTACGCGGGCTTCCACCACATGGACTTCGAGGAGGAGTCGGGCACGCGCGCGTTCCTGCTGCGCGCGCGGCGCGAGGGCCTGCGCGACTTCGGCGCCTGCATGGCGCCGATGACGGCGTTCCACATCCTGCAGGGCATCGAGACGCTGCACCTGCGCATGCCGCGCCACGTGGCGAGCACGAGGAAGATCGTCAATTTCCTGCACTCGAACTCCGCCGTCGCGCAGGTGCTCTATCCCGAGCTGCCCGACCATCCCGACCACGCACTGGCGAAGAAGCTCCTGCCCAAGGGCTGCGGGGCGGTGTTCTCGTTCGACCTGAAGGGCGGGACAGACAACGATGCAAGGCGGGCCGGCGCGCGCTTCATCGAGTCGCTGCGCGTGTTCTCGCACCTGGCCAACGTCGGCGACGCCAAGTCGCTCGTCATCCACCCCGCGAGCACGACGCACTACCGCATGTCGGACGAGGACCTGAAGCGCGCGGGCATCGGGCCGGGGACGGTGCGCCTGTCGGTCGGCCTGGAAGACCCCGAAGACCTGGTCGAGGACCTCTCCCGCGCCTTGCGCGCGGCGCAGAAGTGAACTTCACCGTCGACGGCCGGCAGGCCTTCGCCTACACGGCGGCGCACGCGCTCGATCCGGCGAAGCCCACAGTGGTGTTCGCACATGGCGCGGGGCTCGACCATTCTCTCTTTGGCCTGCAGAGCCGCTACTTCGGCTATCACGGCAGGAACGTCCTGGCACTGGACTTCCCGGCGCACGGTCGCTCGGCGGGCCCGGCCATCGGCAGCGTGCCGGAGATGGCCGACTGGACGATGCGGCTGCTCGACGCCGCGCAGCTGGAGCGCGCGAGCGTCGTCGGGCATTCGATGGGCGCGCTCGTGGCGCTGGAGTGCGCCGCGCGCCACCCGGCACGCGTCGAGCGCATCGCGCTGCTCGCCATCGGCTATCCGATGAAGGTGACGGACGCGTTCCTCGACGCGGCGAAGGAAAACCGGCACGACGCCTATGACATGGAGAACATCTGGGGGCACGCGCCGCAGGTGCCGCTCGGCGCCAACCCCAATCCCGGCATGTGGATGTACGGCGACACGCTCGCGCGCCTCGAGCGGCTCGCGCCGGGCGTGCTGTACAGCGACCTCCTGGCCTGCCACACCTATGCCGGCGGCGAGGCGGCGGCGGCGAAGGTGCGCTGCCCGGTGCTCTTCATCCTTGCGCGTCGCGACCAGATGACGCCGCTGCGCCAGGGCCTGGAGTTCGCGAAGCTGTTGCCGCAGGCGAAGACCGTGCAGCTCGGCGCCTCCGGCCACACGGTGATGACCGAGGATCCGGACGAGGTGCTGGGCGCGCTCGGGGCGTTCCTCGCCTAGCCTTCCCAGCGCCCGGCGCGCACGGCCGCGGCGATGAGCGAGCCGAAGACCACGATGCCGGCGGCGATGACGGCGAACAGGGCCGCGAGCGGCCAGGCCGCGGCGACGACCAGCGCCCCGCCGGCGACCACCAGCACCAGCCGCACCGTGCCCGCCAGCACCGGCAGCACCATGCGCCCGGCGCCCTGCGAGGAGAAGTAGAGCGCCATGCCGGCCCCGAAGAAAGCATAGAACGGCGCCACCACGTGCAGGTAGGTGCTCCCTGCCGCCAGCACCACCGGGTCGTCGCTGAAGATGCGGATCCACAGGGCCGGGAATACCGCGACTAGCCCGCCCACGGCGAGCGAGATGCCCGCCGCCAGCCCCGCGCCGATCCAGGCGATGTGCTTGGCGCGCCGCCCGTGCCCGGCGCCGATGTTGGTGCCCACCATGACGACCAGCGCCTGGCCGATGGCGAAGACGAGCGGGATCTGCAGGAGCTCCAGGCGCACGCCCACGCCGTAGCCGGCGAGCGCCGCGGTGCCGAAGCTGCCGACGAAGCCCGTGAGGACCACCGCGGTGAGCACCGTCTGCAGCGCGCCGAGCACCGACACCGCGCCCACGCGCAGGATCTCGTGGAACACGCGGCCCTCGAGCCGCCAGTCCGCGCCGCGCGGCCGCAGCGGCCCGCGCCAGAGCAGGGCAGCCATGAGGAGCGAGGCCACGAGAAACGCGGTCACGTAGGCGAGCGCCGCGCCGACGATGCCCAGGCGCGGGAATGGTCCCCAGCCGAGCGTCAGCGCGCCCGACAGCGGGATGTGCACGAGCGCGGCCGCGGCGAGCGCCAGTGCGGGCGCGAGCGTGTTGCCGCTGCCGCGCAGGATGCTCGCCAGGGTGTTGGCGAGCCACACGCCGACCGCGCCCGCGAACAGCACATGGGAATAGGCAAGCGCCTGCGCGAGCGCCGTGCCCTTGCCGCCCAGCAGCGCGTAGAGCGCATCGCCCAGGCCGAGCAGCAGCGCCGTGAACGCGAGTCCCGCGCACAGCGCGATGACCAGGGCGTGCGCGACGAGCCGACGCGCGGCGTCCTCACGTGCGCCGCCCAGCGCGCGCGCCACGGCGGAGGCGACGCCGCCGCCCATGGCGCCGGCCGAGGTCATCTGCAGGAGCATGACCAGCGGAAAGACGAGCGCGAGTCCGGCGAGCGCCTCGGTGCCCAGGCGCCCGACGAACGCGGTGTCGGCGATCGACACCGCGGTCTGGAAGAGCGCGAGCAGCGCGCCGGGCGCGGCCAGCCGCGCGAGCGTGGGCAGGATGGGTCCTTCCAGGAGGCGCTGCGCGCGCGCGGTGCTCACGCGGCGAGCCTATCGTAAGATTCTCCCGGCATGATCGGCGCGTTCACATTGCTGCTCGTCTACCAGCTGATCGGCGAGCTGCTGGTGTACCTCACCGGGCTGCCGGTGCCGGGACCGGTGGTGGGCATGCTGCTGCTGTTCGTGACTCTGGTGGCGCGCGGCGCGCTCAACGCGCTCGGCATCCACGACCACGCGGTGCGTGGCTGCGCCGTGGGCGTGGCGGCGCACGGCATCGGCACGGCGCGCGCCTCCCAGGTCTCGGAGATCATGGGCGCCTTCGCCGGGCTGGCGAAGGGCCTGAACGGCCTGCTCACCGCGTTCCTGTTTCCCCTGCTGCTGAAGCTCTGGGGAGGATGAGCGCGGCGGCCGCGCCGGCGGCGACGCCCAGGGCGTTGGCGGCCATGTCGGCGAGCTCGAAGCTGCGCACGGCCGTCTGCCCCTGCGCGAACTCGAGCGCCACGCCCATGCCGATCCAGAGCGCGGCGTACGCGAGGCGCGCGCCGCGGCCGCGATGCAGCCACGCGAACCAGAGCATGAGCAGCGCATAGGCGAGGAAATGGCCGAGCTTGTCGCCGTACTCGATGCCGGGATCCGGGGGCGAGGGCGTGAGCGACAGCCAGACGATCGCGCCGGCGTACAGCCAGCCGCCGGCGAGCAGCAGCGGGCGCATCAGAAGAGCTTCATCTGGCCGGCGGGCGAAGGGGGAACGAATCTCGAGCAGTCGAGCTCGGGCGTTCCGCGTTCGTTCAGGCCGAAGCGCTTGCAGGCGATGGCGAAGCGCTTCGAGATCAGCTCGGCGTAGTTGCCCGTGCCGCGCATGCGCTCGTGGAAGCGCGGGTCGTTGTCCTTGCCGCCGCGCATCTGGCGCACGATGCTGATCACGTGCGCGGCGCGCTCGGGGTAGTGCGCCGCCAGCCACTCCTTGAAGATGTCCTTCAGCTCGTTCGGCAACCGCAGGATCACGTAGGCGGCTTCCCGCGCGCCGGCGGCGGCCGCCTCTTCCAGCACGTGCTCGAGGGTCTTGTCGTTCAGCGCGGGAACGAGCGCCCCGACCAGCACGCCGCAGGGCACGCCCGCGCCGTGCATGGCGCGCAGCACGGCCAGCCGGCGCTGCGGGCTCGCGGCG
>DATFEJ010000309.1:0-4598 GCA_035251235.1 Burkholderiales bacterium | reverse complement strand
TTGGTCGCAGTGCCGTTGTTGCAGACGCCGCCCGGGCAGGTACCCGCCTGACCAGCGCCCATATTGCCGGTGATCGAGGTGAGTTGCGCTGCACCGTTACCCGTGTTGCCAGCGGGAGCGGTCAGCGTGTAGTCGAGCTGGACCGCGTCGTCCGTCACGGGAAACACTGGCGCGACACCCGTGGTGGTGTGGATGAACGAGAACGTATAGGGCACACCGCCAGTGCATGTCACGCTTACTCCACCGGTACCGCCGGTTACGCCGATGGCGCCGCCGCCGGACGTGTAGGCGAACACCGGGTTGGAAGTAACGGCGACCGAGCACGCTGCGGTCAGGTTGATGTCGACGTCGAACGTGTCGCTCGCCGTCGCCGCCTGCGCACCCGTGCTCACCATCCCCGCGGCGCTCAGCGCCGCCACCATCAGAAGCTTTTTCATGACCCATCCCTTTCGATTAGAAGTCAGGTTTACGACGCCTGAATCCTAACCTCAAGTAATTTCTCAAGCATTGGATATAAGTCAAGTATAGTAAATGATTAGTCAGATGTCGTCAGGTGGTTGATCGGACCATGTGATAATTTACAAAACGGACGTACTGATAATTCAATTTGTCCAAGAGGAAGTCCCATGGAAATCATGGGATTAGGACAAATATCCGGGGTGGGCCGTGAGGTGGCCCTGACACTTCCGGCTCAGTGCCGCCTGGTGCCGATCAGGATCACCGCCGCCACCACGATCAGCGCCCCGACGAGCTGCCGGGGGGCCACGGACTGGCCCAGGAAGACCCAGGCGAGCGCCAGCGCGGCGATCGGCTCGAAGTTGAGCGCCGCGGTGTTGCTCGCCGCGCCGAGGCGCGGCACGACGGTGAAGATGGCGGTGATGGCGCTGCCGTAGAGCACGGTGAGCAGCGCCAGCCCGAGCCATCCCGTCCCGTCCGACGGCGGCACGAGGTTCCCCCCCACCGCGCCCGCCAGGCCCACGACCACCGCCGTCGTTCCCATGGTGAGCAAAGTGCGCATGCGGCCGTCCACGTCCTTCAGGTGCCGCGTGGTGAAGAACAGCGTCAGCGCGAACGTGGTCGCCGCGCCCAGCGCCCAGCCCACGCCCGCGCCAATCTCGGCCCAGCGCCCCGCCATCGCCTCCAGGGTGCCGAGGATGTCGAGCGCGAGCACGAGCCCGAAGAGCGCGAGCGGCATCGCCACCAGGGCGCGCCGGCCGGGATGCACGCCGTCCACCACCCAGGTGAGCAGCACGAGCAGCATCGGGAAGGTGTTGAAGGCGAGCAGCGCCAGCGCCACCGGAATGATGGCCACCGCGGAATAGAGGCAATAGCTCTGCATCGCGACCAGCAGGCCGATGCCCAGGCCGCGCGCGAGCGTCGTGCCCGGCAGCGCCATGGAGATGCCCTGCAGGCGCAGCAGCGCCACCATGACGAGCGCGGTGGCGCCGGAGCGCACCGCGACCGCCAGGGGAACGCTTGCGCCATGGTCGAAGGCCAGGCGCGCCGCGATATGGTTGGCGGCGAACACGCTGGCGAGAAGCATCAGCAGCGGCACGCCCAGGCGCGGCGATAGAATGGCGCTCATGGGCCGGCAGCTTAAGGCATGAAGAACACCGCGCGCTTCAGGAGTTTCATCCAGGAGATGACGCAGCTCGTCGAGCGCCACGGCGCGGACGAGCCGCGCATGCTGGAGGAAGGCGAGCGGCTGCTGCGCGCGCTCGTCACGCACGACGACTGGCTGCCAGAGGAGTTCGCCGCGCCTTCGCCCGAAGGCTACCGTCAGTACCTGCTGCACTGCGACCCGCTGGAGCGCTTCTCCGTGGTGAGCTTCGTATGGATGCCCGGCCAGAAGACACCCATCCACGACCACACGGTGTGGGGGCTGGTGGGCGTGATGCGCGGCGAAGAGCTGTGCGAGGAGTACTCGCCGCAGGCCAAGCCTCTCGGCCGCCACCCGGTCAAGCCGGGTGACATCGACCGCGTGTCGCCGCGCATCGGCGACGTGCACGTCGTCTCCAATGCCGGCACGCAGACCGCGGTCAGCATCCACGTCTACGGCGCGAACATCGGCGCGGTGCGCCGGCACGTGTTCGATCCGCAGACCGGCGCGACGCGCGAGTTCGTCTCCGGCTACACCAACGCCACCACTCCGAACCTGTGGGACCGCTCCCGGGATTCGCGGCCCTAAGCCTCGCCCTCGCCGTGGGTACGGCGGGCGCGTGCGACGTGCCGGGCGACGGCACGTCGCTGCGCCGCGCGCTCCTCAGGGTGAAGTACCTGCCCGAGACCGAGCTGTGGGAGCTGCAGGCGCGCAAGACCGCGCCCGTGTACTACGTGCTGTCGCTCTACGAGCCGATCGAGAGAGAGGGCCGCTGCTACTGGCCGATCGAGGCGCGCACCGGCGAGCAGCTGTGGCACCGATTCTTCGCCACGCCGCGCGGCGACCACGTGCTGGTCGTCATGGGCGAGGGCAAGCTCGTGCCGCTGGAAGAGTGGCGCAAGTCGGCGCGCTGAGCGCCGGGCCGCGGCGGCCGGCCCTCAGGTCCTGAACCGCTCGTCCACCTCTACGCGCAGCCCATTGGTGAGGCGGTTGGTGGCATTCGCCAGCCCCACCACCGCCATCAGCTCCATGAGCATCGCGTCGCTCATGCCCTGCTTGCGCGCCGACGCGGTGTGCGAGTACGTGCAGTACTCGCAGCCGTTGGTGGCGCTCACCGCGATGTAGACCATCTCCTTGACGAGCGCATCGAGCGCGCCCGGCGCCATGACCGCCTTCACCTGTTCCCAGGTGCGTCGCAGGAGCGCCGGATCGTGGGCGAGCGCCTTCCAGAAATTGTTCACCCAGTCCACCTTGCGGGTCGTCATGATGTCGTCGTAGACCGACCGCACCTCGGGGCCCGCATCCGCATATTCGATCAATGTGACGAGTGCCACCTTGTCCTCCCTCCGATCCCCGGTATATTAGTCCGATGCGGCTCAAGGGCTCCTGCCATTGCGGGGCAGTGCGCTTCTCGCTCGACTCGGAGACGCCCTACCCCTACCAGCGCTGCTACTGCTCGATCTGCCGCAAGACGGCGGGGGGCGGCGGCTACGCCATCAACATCATGGGCAACACCGCGACCTTCAAGTCGAAGGGCCGTACGCGCATCTATCGCGCGACGCGCGGCGGACCGCAACGCCACTTCTGCCCCAAGTGCGGCAGCGCGCTGTGGCTCTGGGACCGGCGCTGGGCCGACTGGATCTACCCCTTCGCCTCGGCGATCGACACGCCCCTGCCGGCGCCCAAGGAGCGCTTTCACGTGGGGCTGGCCTGGAAGGCGCCCTGGGTGCGCGTCCCGAGCGGCCCGCGCGAGAAGCGCTTCCGCGCGTTCTCGCGCGAGTCGATCATCGATTGGCACAAGAAGCGGGGCCTCACGCGCTAGTCCATGCCGGCCTGGTTCTCCGCGCTCAGTCCGGAAACCCTCCTCGTGGCCATCGCCGCCACGGGCGGGATCGTCGCGCTGCTGCTCCTGGTCGGCGCGGTGCGCCTGATGCGCGACTGGCAGTTCCGCAAGGGCTCCGTCTACCTCGTCGGCGCGGCGCTGGTGGCCACGCTCGGCGTGATCGGCGGCATGCTGGCCGCGAGCCTGCACACCTACTCCCGGCTGACGCACGAGGAAGAGGCGGCGCGCGTCATCCTGCGCTCACTCGGCCCGCAGCGCTACGAGCTGCTGCTGGTGCGCGCCGGCAGCCCGTCGCAGCGCTACGAGCTGCAGGGCGACGAGTGGCAGATCGATGCGCGGGTGATGAAATGGGGCGCGATGGGCAACCTGGTCGGCCTGGACACCGTCTATCGCTTCGAGCGCCTGGCGGGCCGCTACGCCAACCACGACCAGGAGCGCAAGGGGCCGCGCACCGTGCACGCCCTGTCGCAGGACGGGGCGCTCGATTTCTGGCAGCTGTTGAAGAAGTACCACAAGTACATGCCGCTCGCCGATGCCATGTACGGCAGCGCCGCCTACGTGCCCATGGCCGACGGCGCGCAGTACGTGGTCAGCGTTTCGACCACCGGGCTCCTCATCCGGCCCCTGAACGACGCGGCGAAGAAGGCGGTCGGCGGCTGGAAATGAAGGCGCTCGCCTGCGCGCTGGCGCTCGCCGCGCTGTGCGGCTGCGCCGGCCGGGGCGAATACTTCCAGGATGCGGGCACCCCGCCGCCGCTCGCGCCGCGCGCGCTCGAGGCCTGGCCCTGGGACGAGATCTGGACGGGCGTCGTCTTCCGCGGCCACAAGGTGGGATTCTCGCGCCTCGCGCTGCGGCCGGCGGCGGACGCCCCGGGGCGCTGGGAGATCGAAACGGAGTCGGCGCTGCGGCTGCGCTTCCTCGGCGTGGACAAGCGGGTCAGCCTGCGCGCGCTGGACCGCGTGCGCGGCGACCTCACGCTGGAACGCTTCCGCTACGAGTACCTGCTCGACGGCAGCACGCTGCGCGTCGAGGGCGAGCGCGCCGGGAACGCCCTGGTCGTGCGCACGCAGAGCAGCGGCACGACCGGCGGGCAGCGCCTGGACATGGCGCGCGCCGCGGTCCCGGCGAGCGCGCTCGCCCTGGTGCCGATCGTTC
>DATFEJ010000307.1:0-7739 GCA_035251235.1 Burkholderiales bacterium | reverse complement strand
GAACTTGCCGGCATAGGGCACGAACAGCACCGGCCGCCCGGCCGAGAGCGCCAGCTCGTTGGCCAGCCCGCGCAGCTCGCCCTCGTCGTCGGCTTCCGGCTGCCCAGCGACCACCAGGTCGGCGTAGCGCGCCGACAGGCGCACGGCCACGTCGGGCTCCGCCTCCGACGCGCGCCATTCGGCGCGGCCCGCGCCGTTGCGCCCGGCGAATTCCTGGAAGCGCTTGCGCGCTTCGCCCGCGATCTCGGCGCGCCGCTGCTGCAGCAGGTCGCGCAGCAGGGGTCCGCCCTCGGCCTGCGCGTAGGACGGCAGGCGCGCCGAGCCCGGCGCGAACAGTCCGATCAGGTGGGCGTCGAAACGCTCCGCGAGGCGGAACGCGAGCTCCAGGCGCACGTTGCTGCGCGGACGATGGTCGAGGTGCACGAGGATGGTCTTGTAGGACATGTGGATCTCCATGTTTTCTTGCATGATGCTGGACGCGATGCCCGGCGGGTTGATCTGCGTCAACCGCGCAACCCGGCGGCTTGCGCCAGATCAAACCCCGGTCGCCTCGCGCATCAGGGCGCGCCAGCGCCGGTAGCGCTCGCGCAGCCGATCGTCCGGCAAGGGAGCAAACACGTCCTCGCTCGCCGCCGTGTTCCAGGCCGCGGGCCGGCCAAGCGCCAGATAGGCGATGCCGCGCGCGCTCGCCTCGGGATCCTCGCGCCGGTGCACGGGCAGCCCGCTCAAGGCCGCGAGGCGCCGGCACAGGCCGTCCAGGCGCGACACGCCGCCGGAGACGCGCATGCGGCGCGCCGGCGCCACGTAACTCTCCATGTGGTCGATGTTCGCCTGCAGCAGGAACGCCATGCTCTCGACCACCGCCACGGCCTGCTGCCAGGGCTCGCCTTCGCCCACGAAGCGCGAGGCGAAGTCCGCCTGCCAGAACGGCCCCCCGAGGCCGGCGATGCCGTTGAGAAACAGCGGCGCTTCCCCTGCGCGCTCGAGCCAGGCCGGCAGCCGGCTCGCGACGTTCTCGATGCCGAGCTCCTTCTCGAGCCATTCGAGCGCCGTGCCCGCGCCATTGACGTTGCCTTCGACCATGGACACCGTGACGTCCCCGTCGGCGAGGATGATGCCGGTGAGCTGGCGCGGCACATGGACCGGCGGCTGCGCGAGCGCGCGCTGCACGAAGGCGCTGGTGCCGATGTTGACGTAGGCGCAGTCCTCCTCCGGCCAGCCGAAGGCGAACACCGCGGCCGACTGGTCGCCGTTCACCGCGGTGAGCGGCACCTGCAGGCCTGCGGCCTCGAGGGTGCCCCAGGCCTGGATGGTCGGCACGCTGGCGGGCAGGAAGCCCGCCGGCAGGCCGAAGAGCTCGAGCAGCGCGGGATCCCAGTCGCGCGCCTGGAGGTTCCACAGCTGCGTGCGCGCCGCGCACTGCGGCTCGGCGGCGAACGTGCGCTCTTTCACCAGGCGAAAGACGAGGAAGCTCGCCATCGGCCCCCAGGCGAGCGTGCCCGCCTCGCGCGCATCGCGCACCGCGCTCAGGTGCTCGAGCGCCCAGCGCAGCTTGCTCGCGCCGTAGTGCGGCGAGAGGTAGAGCCCGGTCTTCGCGTGCACCGCCTCCCCGTGCGCCGCCTCGAGGCTCGAGATCCAGGCGTGCGCGCGGCGGTCCTGCCACGAGTAGACCGGCGACAGCGTCCGGCCGCTGAGGCGGTCCCAGCACACGACGGTGGAGCGCTGGCTGGCGAGGCCCGCGCAGGCGATCCCGCCCTTGCGGCCGCCGAGCGCCTCGCCGATGGCGCCGAAGATCGAGGCGACGATCTCCTCGCCGTCCTGCTCGGCCCAGTCGGGTTGCGGCCTGGCGAGCGCGATCTCGCGCGCGCCGCTCGCGAGCACGCGGCCGCTCGCGTCCACCAGCAGCGCGCGGCTGGCGTGCGTGCCCTGGTCGATGGCGAGCGCGAGACTCATACTAAGATGCTAACCCTATGGCGAGAATCGGCGTGATCGGCGGCGGGGCCTTCGGCACCGCCATGGCCTGCGTCGTGCGCAGGTCGGGACACGAAGTGACGATCTGGGCGCTCGAGCCCGAAGTCGTCGAGGACATCAACGTGCGCCGCCGGAACGAGCACTTCCTCGCCGGCGTGCTGCTGCCCGCAGGCATCCGCGCGACCAACGACATGGCCGGGGCCGCTGCCGGCGCGGAGTTCCTGCTGCTCGCGCCGCCCGCGCAGCGCATGCGCGAGATCGCGGCGCGGCTGCGCGAGGTCCTCGCGCACGGCACGCCCGTGGTGAGCTGCTCCAAGGGGCTCGAGCAAGGCAGCCTCGCGCTGATGCCCGAGGTGCTCGCCGAAGAGCTGCCCGGCTCGAGGATCGCGGTGCTCTCCGGCCCGTCGTTCGCGCGCGAGATCGCGCTCGACCAGCCGTGCGGCGTCGCGCTCGCCTGCGCGAGCGCCGCGCTCGGCCGGCGCCTCGCGGAGGCAATCGCCAGCCCGCGCTTCGGCGTGCACCCGAATGCCGACCTCGTGGGCACGGCGATCGGCGGGGTGATGAAGAACGTGGTGGCGATCGCCAGCGGCGCGCTCGCCGGCCGAAAGCTCGGCGAGAACGCGCGCGCGACCCTCGTCACCATGGGCCTAGCGGAGGCGATCCGCTTCGGCCTCGCCAAGGGCGCAAAGCGCAAGACCTTCGACGGCCTGGCCGGCATCGGCGACATGATGCTGACGGCGAACAGCATGCAGTCGCGCAACACCTCGCTCGGCTTCGCGCTGGGCGAGGGCAAGACGCTCGCCGAGGTGCTCTCCGGGCGCAAGCAGGTGTTCGAGGGCGCGTTCTCGGCGCAGGCGGTGGTCAAGCTCGCGCGGCGGCTCGAGGTCGCAGTGCCGATCTCCGCGGCGATCGATGCGCTGCTCAATCACGGCGCGGGCCTAGAGGCGACGGTGGAGCGGCTGACGGCGGCGTTCGGGGGCTAGTCGCCGGGGACGCTGGCGAGCCGTGGTGTGTTCAGATGCTTCGTCTCATCCGGGCGAGACTGACCGCCGAGTGGCCGGTGCCTAGACGGGCTTGCCATGTATGTCACATCCGACATATACTCAGGTCGTGCGCCTTGCCGACAAGCCCTTGCTCTGGTTGCATGGCGAGGTGAAGTCGCCGCCCTTCTCGGCCTCCGCGCGCATCGAAGCCGGCGTGCTGCTGCGCCGGCTGCAGCGCGGCGAGAAGCTGGGTCTGCCTCACAGCCGGCCCATGCCGGATGTCGGCAAGGGGTGCCACGAGCTGCGGATCGTGGATGAGGCGCGAGCATGGCGGATTATGTACGCGGTCCGGTCCGATGCAATCGTGATCCTCGAGGTGTTCTCGAAGACCACGCGCACGACGCCCGCCCAGGTCCTGCGGCACTGTCGCCGTCGCCTAGCGGCCTACGAATCGGCCGCACGAGGAAAGGAGTCGAAGCGATGAAGCCTACCAAGATGAAGCGCCTGCGTGCCGCCGGATGGAAAGCGGGCAGCACGGCCGAGTTCCTCGGCCTGAGCGAGGCCGAGGCGGCGCTGGTCGATCTCAAGCTCGCTCTGGTCGCCGCGGTGCGTGCGACGCGCCAGAAGCGCGGGCTGTCGCAGACCGATCTCGCGCAGCGTCTGCGCTCCAGCCAGTCCCGTGTCGCCAAGATCGAGGCGGGCGATGCCAGTGTTTCGCTCGACCTCATCGTGCGGGCGCTGCTCGCGGCAGGCGCGAGCCGCAAGGACGTGGAAAAGGCGTTCGTGGTGATCGAGTAGCCATCGTCCAATTTTTAGGGAGACCGCAGTGTGTTCAGATTGTCCGTGCGCCGGGCGCGGGCCACGAGCACCGCCGCACCTGCGCGCTAGCGCAGCTCAAGTGCGAGCGCCTGATGATCCGAAGCATCGCTCGCCGTCTCGCACTCGACCCGCGCGATGCGCGCGGCGACATCCGGCGTCACCGCAAAGTAGTCGCGGCAGTGCCCGCCCATCGGCCACTGCCTGCGGTCGAACAGGCCGGTCGTCGGCGGGTGCGGCTCACCGGGACGCACATGCTTCCATGCATCGACGAGCGGCGGCGCGAAGAGCGCGCGGTATTCCGCGTCCTCCGGCCCGATGTTGTAGTCGCCGCAGAGCACGAGCGAGGCGGGCCGCGGCACCGGATCGTAGGGGCTCGGCGCATCCTTCGTCGGCGCCGCCTCGTTCGCGACCACCTCTTCCTGGATCGTGCGCAGGCGCGCCACCTGCGCCGCGCGATGCGCAGCCGAGTAGTACTCGAGGTGCGTGGTCATCACGCGCAAGGGACCGAAAGGCGCCGCGACCACCGCCTCGATCGCCTGGCGTTGCATGTGCTTGATACCGCCTTCGGCCGGGTGCGGCAGCAGGTGATTGAAGACCTGCAGCACGGGCAGACGGCTGAGGATCAGGTTGCCGTACTGGCGCTCGCCGCGCACCAGCGCGGGACCGAAGATCGGCTGAAAGCCCGGAAAGAGCGCCGCGAGCTGCGCGACCTGGTCGGCGCCGTTGCCGAACGCCGGGTCATGGCGCGCGATCTCCTGCAGGCAGACGACGTCCGCGTCGCCCATCGAGCGCACGACGCGTGCGATTCGTGCGAGGTCAATTGCCCCATCGCAGCCTCGCCCGTTCTGAATGTTCCAGCTGACGATCGCGGTCACTTGAGGTAAATGGGGACTGTCCCTATTTGATGCCGGCCTGCATGAACGACTGCATGAACTGGCGCTGGAAGAGGAGAAACGCGACCAGCAGCGGCGCCACCGCCATCAGCGTGCCCGCGCTGATCACGCCCCAGTCCACGCCCGACTCGGGCGCGCCGAAGATGGCGAGGCCGACGGTGAGCGGGCGCGTCTGGATGGAATTGGTGACGATGAGCGGCCAGAGGAAGTTGTTCCAGTGGTAGCTCACCGACACGAGGCCGTAGGCGAGGTAGGTGGGCCGCGCGAGCGGCACGTACACGCGCCACAGCACGCCGAGGAACGAGCAGCCCTCGACGCGCGCGGCGTCCTCGAGCTCCCTTGGCACCGTCTTGAAGGTCTGGCGCAGGAGGAAGATGCCGAAGGCGCTCGCCATGTACGGCAGGCCGATGCCGAGCAGCGTGTCCACCAGCCCCAGGCGGCTCATGATGCGGTAGTTCTCGACGATCAGCACCTCGGGCATGATCAGGAGCTGCACCAGCACCAGCCCGAAGGTGATGTCGCGCCCCGCGAACTCGAAGCGCGCGAAGGCGTAGCCCGCCAGCGTGCAAAGCACCAGCTGCGCGGCGAGGATCATCGTCACCAGCATTACCGTATTGAGGAAGTGGCGCGGGAACGGCGCGTAGGTCCAGGCCTTGGCGAAGTTGGCGAGCGTCAGCGGCGCGAGCGGGTCGAAATGCGTGGCGTACTCGACCGGGTGGAACGCCGCCCAGAAGGCGTACAGCAGCGGCGAGAGCCACAGCAGCGCGAGCAGCCACGCCGCGGCGGTTTCCAGGGTCGGCGCGCGGCGGCCGGCGGGGCTCACCGGTAGTGCACCCGCTTCTCGACCAGCTGGAACTGCACCACCGCCAGGCCCGCGAGCAGCAGGAGCAGCACCACCGTCAGCGTCGAGGCGTAGGTCGTGTCGAAGAAGCTGAAGGCCACCTGGTAGATGTAGTACAGCAGCAGGCTGGAAGCGTTGTCCGGCCCGCCCTTGGTGAGGATGAAGAGGTGGTCCACCAGCTTGAAGGAGTTGATGGTCGCGTTCACCAGCACGAACAGCGTCGTCGGCATGAGCAGCGGAAAGGTGACGCGGCGGAAGAAGTACCAGCGCGAGGCGCCTTCCATCTTCGCCGCCTCCTCCAGCTCGGGCGCGAGGGACTGCAGCGCCGCGAGGTAGAAGATCATGAAAAAGCCCGCTTCCTTCCAGACGACCATGACCATCGTGCAGGCGAGCACGGTGGTCGGGTCGCCGAGCCAGTTGTGGCTCGGCGCGCCGAGAAGCCACGCGCTCAGCTGGTCGAGCAGCCCGATCTGCGGCGTGTAGAAGAACAGCCACAGGTTGGCCACCGCGATCATCGGCAGCACGGTGGGCGTGAAGTAGGCCATGCGCACCAGCGCGCGCGCCGGCAGCCGGTCGTTCACCCAGATGGCCATCAGCATGGCGATCGCCATCGAGGTGGGGATGGTGCCGAGCGCGAACCACAGGTTGTTGCCCAGCACCTGCCAGAAGATGGGGTCGTCGGCGAGCGACGCGTAGTTCTCCAGGCCGACGAACCGGGACGGACGCACCACCGTCCCGGTCGAGAACAGGCTGTCCCAGAGCGTCGCCGCCGCCGGGTAGTGGGTGAACCCGACGAGCAGGATCGCGGCCGGCGTGAGCAGCAGCCAGCCGTAGACGTGCTTCATCGCGCTAGCGGTAGGGCTTGAGCAGCCTGTCGGCCTCGCCTTGCGCCGCCTTCAGCGCCGCGGCCGGCGGCTTCTGGCCGGTGAGCGCCGCCTGGATCGCGTCGTCCAGCAGCTTCCTCACGCGCCCCGTCTGGAAGGTGGCAAGCTCGGCGGTGGCGTACTTGAACTGGTCGCGCGCCACCACCGCCTGCGGGAAGCCCGCCGCGTACTCCTTCAGCTTCGCCGTCTCGTAGGCCTCGGGCCGCACGGCGACGTAGCCGGTGGCGATGCTCCAGTCGGCGGCGCGCTCGGGCGTGGTCAGCCACTTGACGAAGGTGAGCGCCGCCTTCCTCTCCGCGGGCGTGGTCTTCTTGAACATGTAGAAGTTGCCGCCACCGGTGGGCGAGCCGCGCTGCTTGGAGGCCGGGAGCATGGCGACGCCGAACGGGAACTTGGCGCTGTTCTTTACGGCGGTCAGGTTGCCCGTGGTGTGCCACATCATCGCCGTCTTGCCCTCGGTGAACTGCTGGCGCAGCGTCCCCCACTCCACGGTGCCCTCGGGCATCACCTTGTGCTTCGCGCCCAGGTCGCGCCAGTACTGCAGCGCGGCGATCACGTCCGCATGCCCGTAGTTGGTGCGGTTGCCGTCCTTGTTCATCAGGTCGTGGCCGTTCTGCCGCGCGAAGGCCTGGAACATCCAGTACGGGTAGCCGGTCGAGGGCACCATCACCCCCCAGCGCTGCACGTTGCCGGACGCGTCCTTCTTTACCAGCTTCGCCGCCATCGCCGCCATCTCCTTCCAGTTGGCGGGCGCCTTCTCGGGGTCGAGCCCGGCCTCCTTGAAGGCCTCCTTGTTCCAGTACAGCACGATGGTCGAGCGCTGGAACGGGATGCCGTAGACCTTGCCCTTGTAGGTGCCGTTCATCATGAGCGACGGGTAGAACGCCTTCAGCCAGGCCTTCTCGTCGGCGGTGGTGGCGACGTCGTCCCAGGGCACGATCACGTCCTGCTCGATCAGCTCGTACAGGTCGATGGAATACAGCACCGAGATCTGCGCCGGCTGGCCGGCCTTCAGCGCCGCGAGCGCCTTGATGCGCGCGTCGTCGTAGTTGCCGGCGTAGATCGGGTTGATCCTGATGCCCGGGTTCTCCTTCTCGAAGTCGCGGGCGTAGCCGTCGATCACCTTGGTGAGCGGGCCGCCCACGGCGATCGGGTAGTAGAAGGTGAGCTCGGTGTCGGCGCGCGCCGGGGCGGCGGCCGCCAGCAAGCCTGCGAGCAGTACGGCGATGAGCGTTCTCATGGTTTCCTCCGTTGGAACCTTCAGGTTAAGCCACTGGCATCTCAATTTGCTGACGCCGCCCGCTGGCGGCGTCGAACACATGCATGTCCCCGGGCTTCCAGCCCAGCC
>DATFEJ010000280.1:0-10730 GCA_035251235.1 Burkholderiales bacterium | reverse complement strand
AGCTGCGGGTCGCAGGCGAGGAAGCCGCAGATGAAGCGCGTCTCCGCGCCGCCGCCGCCGTGCTCGATGCGCATCAGGCCGCCGGGCGGCGCGGGCTGCACGAGCTTGTCCGACGTGATCGGGGCGAGCTGCAGGTCGCTGCCGAGATAGTGCGCATCGTCGTGCGGCAGGAGCAGCAGGTCGCCGGCCTGCACGCGCATCGCCTCGCCGCCGCTCTTCAGCCGCACCTGGCAGTGGCCGTGCGTGAGGGCATGAAAGAACACGATGTGCTGCAGACCCGCGAAGATGCCGCCCGACTCGCGCGCCGGGCGCGACTCGGCGCACCAGGGCGCGGTAAAGCGCGAATCGAGGAACAGCGCCCCGTTGAGCTTCACCACCTGCAGAAGGTCGGAAAGAGCGTCCATCAAGAATTCCGGCGGATCGGGCAAGTGCCGACGGGCAGGGGCGGAAATACTAGCACCCGCTTCGACGCTTACCCATCAAGAGGAGGCAGCAAATGTCCGCAGTCCTTACCCCTACCGCGCCGGCGGCCGACCTGGCCGCCGTGAAGACCCGCCAGCAGGCCACGTGGGCGACCGGCAACTACGCCGTGGTCGGCACCACCCTGCAGATCGTAGGCGAAAGCCTGTGCGAGGCGCTCGACCTGCGCCCCCGCAGCCGCGTGCTCGACGTCGCCGCCGGCAACGGCAACGCCACGCTCGCCGCCGCGCGCCGCTTCGCCGACGTGACCTCGACCGACTACGTGTCTTCGCTCCTGGAAGCCGGCCGCGCGCGCGCGCAGGCCGAGGGCCACTCGATCCGCTTCCAGGAAGCCGACGCCGAGAACCTGCCGTTCGCCGAAGCGTCCTTCGACGCGGTGCTCTCGACTTTCGGCGTGATGTTCACCCCCGACCAGGACAAGGCCGCCGCGGAGCTCGCGCGCGTGTGCCGGCCCGGCGGCAGGATCGGCCTGGCGAACTGGACGCCCGAGAGCTTCATCGGGCAGTTGTTCAAGACCATCGGCAAGTACGTGCCGCCCGCGCCCGGGCTGAAGTCGCCCGCGCTCTGGGGCACGAAGGCACGGCTGGAGGAGCTCTTCGGCCGGACGGCGAAGGACATCCGCGCGACGAGCCGGCACTTCGTCTTCCGCTATCGCTCGCCCGAGCACTGGCTGGAGGTGTTCCGCACCTACTACGGCCCGGTGAACAAGACTTACGCGGCGCTCGACGCGGGCAGGCAGGCCGAGCTCACGCGCGACATCCTCGCGCTCATCGAGCACGGCAACCGCTCGGGCGACGGCACGATGGTGCTGCCGTGCGAGTACCTCGAGGTCGTCGTGGAGCGAAAGTAGGCTAGTGGATCTCGGGCTCCGCGGTCGGCGCGGTGCCCTCGAGGAAGTCGAAGTCGCAGCCTTCGTTCGCCTGCTTCACGTGGCGCGAGAAGATGGCGCCGTAGCTGCGCTCGTAGCGGGGCGCGGGCCGCTGCCAGGCGGCCTTGCGCCTGGCGAGCTCCTCGTCGCTCACCTTGAGGTTGAGCGCCTTCTTGCCGACGTCGAGCTCGATCAGGTCGCCGTTCCTCACGAAGGCGAGCGGCCCGCCAACGTAGGCCTCGGGCGCGACGTGCAGGATGCAGGCGCCGTAGCTCGTGCCGCTCATGCGGCCATCCGAGAGCCGCACCATGTCCTTCACGCCCTGCCGCACGAGCTTCTTCGGGATGGGGAGCATGCCCCACTCGGGAAAGCCCGGACCGCCCAGCGGCCCCGCGTTCTTCAGCACCAGGACGCAGGAGGGGTCGACGTCGAGGTCGTCGCGGTCGATGCGCGCCGCCATGTCGTTGTAGTCCTCGAACACGACCGCGCGGCCGGTGTGCTTCAGGAGCTTCGGGTCCGCGGCGCTCGTCTTGATCACCGCGCCGTCAGGGGCGAGCGAGCCGCGCAGCATGACGATGCCGCCGGCCGCCTGCAGCGCCCGGTCGCGCGGCAGGATGACCTCCGCGTTCCACACCTTCGCGCCCTCGATGTTCTCGCCCAGCGTCCTGCCGTTCACGGTTTTCGCCGATAGATCGAGCAGATCGCGCAGCTGCCAGAGCAGCGCACGCAGGCCGCCCGCGTAGTAGAAGTCCTCCATCAGGTACTGCTTGCCCGAGGGCCGCACGTTGGCGATGACCGGCGTCTTCGCGCTGATCTCGTTGTAGCGCTCGAGCGGGAAGGGAAGGCCCGCGCGCCCCGCCATGGCGACCAGGTGCACGATCGCATTGGTCGAGCCGCCCATCGCCATCAGCGTGGTGATCGCGTTGTCGAACGAGCCCTTGGACAGGAAATCGCGCGGCTTGAGATCCTCCCACACCATCTCTACGATGCGCTTGCCGGTGAGCGTCGCCATGCGCGCGTGGTTGGAATCCGGCGCGGGAATCGAGGAATAGCCGGGCAGGGTGAAGCCGAGCGCTTCCGCCAAGGACATCATGGTCGCCGCCGTGCCCATGGTCATGCAGGTGCCGGGCGAGCGCGCGATCGAGTCCTCGATCTCCTTCCAGTCGCCCTCGGTGATGCGGCCGGCGCGCAGCTCGTCCCAGTACTTCCAGGTGTCCGAGCCCGACCCCAGCGTCTGGTCGCGCCAGTGGCTGTTCAGCATCGGCCCGGCGGGCAGGTAGATCGCCGGGACATTCATGCTGGTGGCGCCCATGATGAGCGCGGGCGTGGTCTTGTCGCAGCCGCCCATCAGCACGCAGCCGTCCACGGGGTAGGAGCGCAGCAGCTCCTCGGTCTCCATGGCGAGGAAGTTGCGATAGAGCATCGTGGTCGGCTTCTGCATGGT
The DNA here is from genome assembly GCA_035251235.1 of Burkholderiales bacterium. Taxonomy (GTDB): domain Bacteria; phylum Pseudomonadota; class Gammaproteobacteria; order Burkholderiales; family SG8-39; genus JAABQT01. The sequence continues at coordinate 7,938 of DATFEJ010000280.1, read as the reverse complement.
CTCGGCGAGCGCCATGGCCGGCATCTCCAGCGGAAAGCCGCCCGCCTGCCACACGCCGCGCTTCACCTCTTCGGCGCGCTGGCGGAAGTGCGTGTGGCAGTGGTTGATGTCCGACCAGGTGTTGATGATCGCGATCACCGGCTTGCCCGCGTAATCGGCGCGGTCGTAGCCCATCTGCGCGGTGCGCGAGCGGTGGCCGAAGGAGCGCAGGTCCTGCACGCCGAACCAGCGGTGCGAACGCAGATCTTGCGGGCGTTTTTTCATGATGCGATTGTATATACTCCGCGCGGGAGGAAGACCATGAAGCGCAAGCGCGCGGAGCCGAGGATCGTCCGCCCGGACGACATCAACCCGCATCACGACTGGAAGCGGCCGCTGCAGGCGCCGGGGCACACGCAGGTCGACTTCGAGGAGCGCGTCAACTTCCGCCGGCTGCACGATTATCGCCTGGCGCGCACGCGCGCGGCGCTGGCGCAGTCGGGGCTGGGGGCGCTGCTGTGCTTCGACCAGCACAACATCCGCTACACCACGAGCACCGTGATCGGCGAGTGGGCGCGCGACAAGCTCACGCGCTACTCGCTGCTCACCGGCACGGGCGACCCGTACATCTGGGATTTCGGCAGCGCCGCCAAGCACCACAAGCTGCACGCGCCCTGGCTGCACGCGGATCATTGCCGCGCGGGGCTGCTCGGCATGCGCGGCGCGACCGGCGCCGACCTCACGCTGTTTCGCGATGCGGCGAAGGAGATCAAGTCGATCCTCAAGGCCGAGGGCGTGGCGGACATGCCGCTGGGCATCGACGTGGTCGAGCCGCCGATGCTCTTCGCGCTGCAAAAGGAAGGCATCGAGGTGCGCGACGGGCAGCAGGTGATGCTGCAGGCGCGCGAAGTGAAGAACATCGACGAGCTGACGCTGCTCAACATGGCCGCCGCCATGGTGGATGGCGTCTACCAGGACATCGCCGAGGCGCTCAAGCCCGGGATCTCGGAGTCGCAGATCGTGGCGCTCGCCACCAAGCGCCTGTACGAGATGGGCTCGGACTGCGTCGAGGCGATCAACTCGATCGCCGGCGAGCGCTGCTCGCCGCACCCGCACAATTTCACCGACCGCCTCATCCGCCCGGGCGACCAGGCGTTCTTCGACATCATCCAGTCGTTCATGGGCTATCGCACCTGCTACTACCGCACCTTCAACGTCGGGCGCGCCACCGGGCCGCAGCGCACCGCGTACCGCAAGGCGCGCGAGTGGATGGACCGCGCCATCGAGCTGCTGCGGCCCGGCATGTCGAGCGACAAGATCGCCACCGCGTTTCCGGAGGCGAAGGAGATCGGCTTCGCGGGCGAGATGGACGCCTTCGGCCTGAACTTCTGCCACGGCCTCGGGCTCGGCCTGCACGAGCGTCCGCTCATCTCGCGGCTCACCTCGTTCCGCGAGCCGATCGAGCTGAAGGCCGGCATGGTGTTCGCGGTCGAGACCTATTGCCCGGCGACGGACGGGATTTCCGCGGCGCGCATCGAGGAGGAGGTGATCCTCACCGACAAGGGCGCGCAGGTAATCTCGCTCTATCCCGCCGAGGAGCTGCCGATTGCCAACCCCTACTAAGCCCTCGATCGGCTGGATCGGCGCCGGGCGCATGGGCTACGAGATGGCCGCGCGCCTGGCGAAAGGCGGCGCCGACGTGCTGGTGTGGAACCGCACGCGCGCCAAGGCCGAGCCGCTCGCCCAGTACGGGGCGAAAGTGGCGTCGGCGCTGCCCGAGCTTGCGGCGCGCGACATCGTGTTCTGCATGGTCGCCGCATGGAAGGACGTGCAGCAGGTCGTCGGCGAGCTGCTCTCGGGCAAGGCGCAGCCGCGCATGGTGGTCGAGTGCTCGTCGATCTCGCTCGAAGGCTCCGCGGAGCTGCGCGCGCTGCTCGCCCGGCGCGGCGTCGCCTATCTCGCCGCGCCCGTCTCGGGCAACGCCAAGGTGATCAAGGCGGGCAAGCTGACGTTCGTGTGCTCCGGGCCGCGCGCGTCGTTCGACGAGGCGCTGCCCTACCTGAGGATGATCGGCCCGTCGGCGAGCTACGTGGGCGAAGGCGAGCTCGCGCGCATCGTCAAGATCTGCCACAACGTGTTCCTCGGCGTGGTCGCGCAGTCGCTCGCCGAGGTCACGGTGCTGGCCGAGAAGGCCGGCGTGCCGCGGCACGCCTTTCTGGACTTCCTCAACCAGAGCGTCATGGGCTCGACCTTCTCGCGCTACAAGACGCCGGCGTTCGTCAACCTCGACTTCAAGGTGACCTTCACGCCGGAGCTGCTGAGGAAGGACATGGATCTCGGCCTGGACGCCGGGCGCCGCTTCGAGGTGCCGATGCCGCTGGCGTCGGCCACGCGCGACCTCATTCAGTCTATGATGGGCCGCGGCATGAGGGAGGAGGATTTCGCCACGCTGCTCGTGCAGCAGGCCGAGGCCTCCGGCATCCGACTACAACCTGAGAACGTGGAGGTCAAAGATGGGCTTTCGTAAGCTGTTGTTCGCTGCGCTCGCGCTGGCCGTCGCACCGGCCTACGCGCAGACCTTTCCCACCAAGCCGGTACGCCTGGTGATCTCGTTCACCCCCGGCAGCTCGACCGACATCATCGGCCGCGCCGTGGCGGCGAAACTGCAGGAAGTGTGGGGCCAGCCGGTGGTGGCGGAGAACCGCGTCGGCGCCGGCGGCACCGTCGGCTCGGCGGTGGTCGCCAAGGCGGCGCCGGACGGCTATACGCTGCTCGCCAATTCCTCGGCGCACGTTGCCAACCCGGGCATCTACGCCAACATGCCCTACGACACGCTGAAGGACTTCACCAATCTGGCCCTGCTGGGCGGCGGTCCCAACGTGCTCATGGTCTCGCCCGAGACCGGCTGGAAGTCGGTCGGCGACTTCGTCAAGGCGGCCAAGGCGAATCCGGGCAAGTTCAACTTCGCCTCCGCCGGCGTGGGCAGCGGCACGCACTTCAACCTGGAGAAGCTCAAGATCGCGACCGGCATTGACGTGGTGCACGTGCCCTACAAGGGCACGCCGGAGGCGATCGGCGACACGATCGCCGGGCGAACCTGCTGCTACTGGGCGCCGCTCAATGCCTCGCTGCCGCACGTGAACGGCGGCAAAGCGCAGGCGCTCGCCGTGTCGAGCGCGCAACGCTCGCCGCTGCTGCCGAGCGTGCCGACGGTCGCGGAGCAGGGCTACCCGGGCTTCGACTACACGCTCTGGGTCGGGCTGTGGGGGCCAGCGGGCATGCCAGCGGACATCGCCGCCAAGATCAACAAGGACGTGAACGCGGCGCTGGCGAGCGAGGACCTGCGTGGGCGCCTGACGAAGCTCGGCACCGTGCCGGGCAAGCTGAGCATCGCCCAGTTCGACGACTTCATCCGCAAGGAGATCGACGAGACGAAGAAGATCCTGCAGGCCGCGGGCATCAAGCCGCAGTAGAACCACAACGCGTTGCAGCGCGTCACTACGTGCCGCGCTGCAACGCCTTACTTTCAGAAAAATCTAGGCGGCCTTCGCGGTCGCCGCACGTCTGAGCGGGACTCCCGTGAGGCGCTGCAATTCGTCGAACGGGAGATCCCCGAGGATCTCGACGAGGTGCAGGCCGTCGGCCTTCACGTCGATCACCGCCAGGTCGGTGTAGATGCGGTTCACGCAGCGCGCGCCGGTGAGCGGATAGCTGCAGCGCTCGACGATCTTCGATTGCCCTTCCTTGGTGAGGTGCTCCATCATCACCAGGACGTTCTTCGCGCCGACGGCCAAATCCATCGCGCCGCCCACGGCGGGAATCGCATCGGGCGCGCCAGTGTGCCAGTTGGCGAGGTCGCCCTGCGCGGAGACCTGGAAGGCGCCGAGCACGCAGTAGTCGAGATGCCGGCCGCGGATCATGCCGAAGGAGTCGGCGTGGTGGAAGAAGGAGCCGCCCTTGAGGAGCGTCACGGGCTCCTTGCCGGCGTTGATCAGGTCCCAGTCTTCCTCTCCCGGCGCGGGACGCGGTCCGATGCCGAGCACGCCGTTCTCGCTGTGCAGGACGATCTCGCGGTCCTTCGGCAGGTAGTCGGCGACCAGCGTCGGCAGGCCGATACCGAGGTTGACGTAGGCGCCGTCGGGGATGTCGCGCGCCAGGCGCGCGGCCATCTGCTTGCGGTCGAGCTTCTTCATGCGGCCCTCCTCAACGGTGCGATGCGCACGACGCGCTTCACATGGATGCCGGGCGTGACGACCGACTCCGGGTCGAGCGCGCCCAGCTCCACGGTCTCGCGCACCTGCGCCACGGTGCACCGCGCCGCGGCCGCCATGATCGGGCAGAAATTGCGCGCCGTCATGCGGTAGGTGAGGTTGCCCCAGCGGTCGGCGCGCTCGGCCTTGATGAGCGCGTAGTCGGCGTGGATCGGGTACTCGAGCACGTAGTCCCGCTCGCCGATGCGCCGCGTTTCCTTGCCCTCGGCGAGCTTCGTGCCGAAGGCGGTCGGCGTGTAGAAGGCGCCGATGCCCGCGCCCGCGGCGCGGATGCGCTCGGCGAGCGTGCCCTGCGGCACGAGCTCGAGCTCGATGCGCCCCTCGCGGTAGGCCTTGTCGAAGTGCCAGGAATCGGTCTGGCGCGGAAACGAGCAGATGATCTTCTGCACGCGCCCGGCGCCGATCAGGGCGGCGAGCCCCGCGTCCGCGTTGCCAGCGTTGTTGTTCACCACGGTGAGGCCCTTCGCTCCCTGCGCGATGAGCGCGTCGATCAGCTCGGCGGGCATGCCGGCGTTGCCGAAGCCGCCGATCATCACGGTGGCGCCGTCCGGGACGTCGGCAAGCGCTTCCTGCGCGGTCGCGACGAACTTGTCGATCATGAGGCATTATAAACTTCGCCCCCTATGTCCACCTCTCACGTATTCCAGGCAGGTCCGCTCGCACGCGCCATCGAAGCAATTGTCGCCGCGGGCGGCAGCGACGCGCGCGAGGCGCAGCTCGTCGCCGAGAACCTCGTCACCGCCAACCTCACCGGCCACGACTCGCACGGCATCGGCATGATCCCGCGCTACGTCGAATCGCTGAAGGAGGGCGGCTTGCAGCCCAATCGCCATCCGGTGGTGAAGTTCGACGGCGGCGCGCTGGTCGCCCTCGACGGCCAGGCGGGCTACGGGCAGGTGATCGGCATGGAGGCGACCGACATTGCGATCACGCGCGCAAAGCAGCACGGCGTGTGCGTGATGGCGCTCGCCAACTCGCACCATCTGTGCCGCATCGGCCAATGGGCCGAGCAGGCGGTGGCCGAGGGGCTGGTGTCGATCAGCTTCGTCAACGTGATCTCGCGCTCGATCGTCGCGCCCTTCGGCGGCAGCGACGCGCGCTTCGGCACCAATCCGTGCACCATCGGCATCCCGCTCGCGGGCCAGGCGCCTTTCATCCTCGACATGGCGACCAGCGGCGTGGCGCAGGGCAAGGTGCGCGTCGCGCACAACAAGGGCGAGAAGCTGCCGCCGGGGCTCCTGCTCGACGACAAGGGCAATCCCACCGTCGACGCGAGGTTCGGCGTCATCGAGCCTTTCGGCGCGCTCACCACGTTCGGTCTGCACAAGGGCTACGGGCTCGCCGTGGTGTGCGAGTTGCTGGGCGGCGCGCTCACCGGCGGTGGCACCTGGCACACCGAAGACCGCTCGAAGAAGCGCGTGCTGAACGGCATGCTCTCGATCCTCATCGACCCGAAGCGCCTCGGCACGGCGGCGCCCTTCGAGCGCGAAGCGCGCGAGTTCATCGCCTGGGTGAAGCAATCGCCGCCCGCGCCGGGCACGGACCGCGTGCGCATCGCGGGCGACCCGGAGCGCGAGACGCGCGCCAGGCGCGAGAAGGACGGCATCGCGGTCGATGCGAACACCTGGCTCGAGATCCATGCCGCGGGCGCGAAAGTCGGCGTCAGCGCGCAAGCCGTAGACCGGCTCGCACAAGGCTGAGTGAGCCGTCGCCGGGCGGCGACCCCGGCCTCGCATGTTCTAAGACTGTACTTTCAGTAGGTTTTGTAACCTATTGAAGTATATTGCAATTTTATTTCTAGAATCTCCCTCTCAAAACGTCGCTAAGTCTTTGTCAGGCCTGAATATTTGGCTTGACCTTGCTTCGCCTTTCTCCTAGAGTGGGAAAAGGTAGAAAAAAGTGGCGGACCAAGGGAGGCCTGAGCCCTGCCCGGTCCGCCGTGGAGAAAACGGGGCATGGGTGGAACGTTTCACGGCGCGGCAGTGGTCACGCTGGACGCGAAGGGGCGCCTGGCCGTGCCCACGCGCCACCGCGAGGGCCTGCTGGGCGGCGCGAAGCACGTCGTGCTTACCGCGCACCCGGAGGGTTGCGTGCTCATCTATCCGCCGGCCGCCTGGGAACCGGTGCGCGCGCGCGCCGAGACGTTCCCGAGCTTTCACCCGCAGGCGAGCTGGTGGAAGCGGCTGCTGCTCGGCTTCGAGGAGCACGTCGTGCCCGACGGCTCGGGCCGCCTCCTGGTCTCGGGCGCGCTGCGCCAGCACGCGCAGCTCGCGCACGACGCCATGCTCGTCGGGCAGGGCGGCTACTTCGAGCTGTGGGATTCGGGCCTGTGGAACGCGAAGCTCGCGCAGGCGCTGGCCGGGCCGGCCAGCCCGCCCACGGGCATGGAGGACTTTTCGCTGTGAGCGCCGATGAGCGCGAGGGCCGCGATGCACCGCCCGGTCCTGGCCGCCGAGGCGATCGAGGCGCTGTCGATCGCGCCGCAGGGCACGTACGTCGACGGCACCTTCGGGCGCGGCGGGCACAGCCGGCTGATCCTCGAGCGGCTCGGGCCGCGCGGCCGGCTCATCGCGCTCGACCGCGACCCGCAGGCCGTGGATGCCGCGCGCGAGATCGCGGATGCGCGCTTTTGCATCACGCACGCCGCCTTCAGCGCCCTGTCGCAGGTCCTCGATGCGCGGGGCGCGGCGGGCGTCCAGGGAATGCTGTTCGACCTCGGCGTGTCCTCGCCGCAGATCGACGAGCCGCAGCGCGGCTTCTCCTTCCGGTCGGACGGCCCGCTCGACATGCGCATGGACCCCTCGCAGGGGACGAGCGCCGCCGACTGGCTGGCGCGCGCAGAAGAAAACCAGATCCGGGAGGTCATCGGGGGATATGGGGAAGAACGGTTTGCTAAACAGATTGCAGCGGCGATTGTTGCTGCTCGCCGGGTCGCGCCCGTCCGCACGACCCGCCAACTTACCGATCTCGTGGGTGCGGCGGTCCGCACACGGGAGCCGGGCCAGGATCCGGCGACGCGCACCTTTCAAGCTCTACGGATTTTCGTCAATCGGGAGCTTGAGGAAGTGTCGCTGATGCTGCCGCAGGCGGTGGCGCGCCTCGCCCCCGGCGGGCGGCTGGCGGTGATCGCCTTCCACTCGCTGGAGGACCGGATCGTCAAGCGCTTCCTGCAGGCCTGCGCGCGCCCCACGGTGCCCCGGGATTTGCCGCTGCGCGCCAGCGAGATGCCAGAAGCGCTGCTCAGAATCGTCGGCAAGCCGGTCCGCCCGACGAGCGCCGAGACCGCGGCCAACCCGCGCGCGCGCAGCGCCGTGCTGCGCGTCGCCGAGCGCACCGGCGCCCCCTTTGACCCACGGATACACCGAACCGAGCCCGACGCGTGGCGAAGCTGAACCTCCTCCTCCTCCTGGTTCTCGTCGTCTGCGCGCTCGGGCTCGTCACCTCGCAGCACAAGGCGCGCAAGCTGTTCTCCGAGCTGGAGCGCGCCGAGGCGCGCGCGCGCGAGCTCGACGTCGAGTACGGCAAGCTGCAGCTCGAGGCGGGCACCTGGGGCCTGCATGCGCGCGTCGAGCGCGTCGCCACCGGCACGCTCGGCATGCGCGCGCCCGATGCGCGCCGCGTGCGCGTGGTGAACCTGGCCGAGGGACGATGAGTGCGGCGGCGCCGGCGCTGGTGCGCCTGCCGGTGT
>DATFEJ010000298.1:0-2374 GCA_035251235.1 Burkholderiales bacterium | reverse complement strand
GGCCGCACGCTTTGCGGCTCGTGCTGGTCGAGCTGCTCACCAGCGCCGCGGCGCGCCGGCGCTTCGCCCCGCTGTGGAAGCGCGATCTGTGGTCGGCGCTCGTGCGCTCGGTCGCGCGCTTCCAGGCGCGCAGCGAATTGCGTGCCGACCTCGAGGCCGAATCGCTCGCGCGCATGGTGCTCTCGCTCGCGCTCGGCTACCTCCTCGCGCGCACGCAGGTCGCGCCGGGCCTCGCCTGGGACGACGGCAAGGAAATCGCGCGGCTGCTCGAGGTCCTGCAGCGCGGCGCGGCGCCGCGCGCCTAGAGCAGCCGGCCGATCGCCCAGGCGACGAGGCAGAACAGCAGCGTGCTGGCGAACGGAATCACGTAGGCGCGGCCGCGCACGCTGAAGCGGAAGTCCCCGGGAAGCCGTCCCACGCCGAGGCGCTCCAGCCACGGCGTCGCCGCGGCGAGCACCGCGAGCGCGAGCAGGATCGTGAACAGCCACTTGAACATCGGTGCCGCGAGGATACACTCGCGCGGCCATGATCGATCTCTACACCTGGAGCACCCCCAACGGCCGCAAGGTCTCCATCATGCTGGAAGAGTGCGGCCTGCCGTACAAGGTGCACCCCATCAACATCGGCAAGGGCGAGCAGTTCACGCCCGAGTTCCTCGCCGTCAACCCGAACAACCGCATCCCGGCGATCGTCGATCCCGACGGGCCGGGCGGCCCGCTCAGGCTGTTCGAGTCGGGCGCGATCCTCATCTACCTCGCGGAGAAGATGGGGCGCCTCCTGCCGCAGGATGCGCGCACCCGCATCATCACGCTCCAGTGGCTCATGTTCCAGATGGGCAACGTCGGCCCGATGTTCGGCCAGGCGCACCACTTCATCCGCAACGCAAAGGAGCAGGTGCCCTACGGCATCAAGCGCTACACCGACGAGACGCGGCGCCTGTACGGGGTGATGCAGAAGCGCCTCTCGGAGGCCGAGTACCTCGCCGGCACCGAGTACACCATCGCCGACATCGCCACCTACCCCTGGGTGGCGCGCCACGAGTGGCACAAGGTGGACCTGAACGACTTCCCGGCGGTGAAGCGCTGGTTCGACACCATCGGCAAGCGGCCGGCGGTGCCCAAGGGCATGGCGGTCCCGACACCGCCGTAAATAGGGACAGACCCCATTTTTCTCATTTGCGACAGTGTCGCAAATGAGAAAAATGGGGTCTGTCCCTATTTCTTTCGCGCGTACTTCGCCAGGAACGCGTTGATGGCGTCGATCCTGAGCTGCGGCTCGCCGGGAACGGGCCGCGTGCCGACCACGCGGTTCATCCACTGCATGTTCTCCTGCATGCGCGCCACCACTGCCGGCCACTCGCGCGCGGTGTAGCGCTGTGGGTCGGGCAGCACGTGGCACTGGTTGCAGGCGAGCCGGAACGGCTCGCCGGCGGCGGTAAAGGCTTCCGGGTACTTGCGCGCGTCGAGCGGCTTCTGGCCGTGCTTTTGCAGGTAGGCGACCAGCGTCTTCGCTTCCTCGGCCCCCGGCGCTTTCACGCCGGCCATCATCTCGAACATGAGCTGCCCGTAGTTGCCCTTGCCTTCCATCCTCAGCACCATGCGCTCGACGATGCTCGGCCACTTGGCGGCGTGGTGCATCGCCGGGTTGGGCAGGTTGTGGCATTGCACGCAGTACTGCATCGTCAGCCGCGCGCCCGCAGACTTGTGCTCGGGGAGCTTCGCCGCGTCGAAGGTCGGCGGCAGGATGCGCTCGAGCATCGGGCCGTGCGGGCTTTCCGCCCAGCGGCGCTTCGCCTCGGCAATGTCGTCGGCGGCCGCGGCGAGCGGCAGAAAGAGGAGCAGCGCGGCCAGGCGGCGCATGGGCCTAAAGGGTATGCGAACGCTCGCCGTCGGCAAAGCCGAGCAGCGGGCGCGGTACGCCCCGGCCGACCGCCAGCACCTTGAAGATCTCGCCCATCTCGGCGGGCGAGAGGAGCTTGTGCGCTTCGGAGGCGCGCGGCGCGTAGCGGGCCACGTCTTCCGGGTTCTCGCGCTCCAGCACCTCGGTGATGCCGCAGTTCACCAGGAACTGCGCCTGGTTGCAGTAGCCGAGCACCTCGAGTCCTGCCTCGCGCGCGGCGCGCGCCAGCGCCGTGAAGTCCACGTGCGCGGTGACGTCCTGCAGCCCCGGGTGGAAGAACGGGTCGCCGTGCGCGCGGTGGCGGTAGTGGCACATGAGCGTGCCCATGGCGCGCTGCGGGTGGTAGTACTCGCGCTCGGCAAAGCCGTAGTCGACGACGAGCAGCGCGCCGCGCGCCAGGCGCGGCGCGACGAGCTTCATCCACGCGCGGCCGACGAGCCCGAGCTCGCTTTCGTAGGGCGGGCTCACCTGCAGG
>DATFEJ010000179.1:0-2727 GCA_035251235.1 Burkholderiales bacterium | reverse complement strand
CGCTGGAGAAGCGGCTCGCCGCGATCGAGGCGCAGCTCGCGACGCTGGCGAAGGAGATCGGGTCGATCCGCGGCGCGCTCGCCGATCCGGCGCTGTACGCGAGCCCGGACAAGGACAAGGTGGCGGAACTGTCGAAGGCCGAGGCGCGGCTCGCCGAGGCGCTGGCGCACGCCGAGGAGGACTGGCTGCACGCCTCGGCGCGCATCGAGGCGGCGCGCGCCGAGCTCCAGGACAGCCCTGGGGAGGGCGTCTAGGGGGGTGCGGGGGGCGCAAGTGGCGCCGCAGCGCCCCCTGCTCCTAGTTGATCGTGCGTCCCGTGCGCGGCTCTTCCGCCGCCTGCGGCTCGGCGCCGGGAAGCTTGAGCTCCACGTCCCAGCCGCTCTTCTTCACTGCGGCCTGCAGCAGGCGGCACAGCGAATGCAGGAGCACCGAATCGAGCGTCAGGGTGATGCCCTGCCCGGTCGCCGGGTGCAGGGCGAGCACGGGCCGGCCCTTGCGGTCGTGGCCGGTCTGGATGCGCCCAAGGAGCAGCGGATCCTCGCCCAGCGGCGTGCTGCGCGACGCCTTGTCGTAGGCTTTGCTGAAATCCGCCTTGCTGACCGCCTGCTCGTGCTCGATGCCGAGCAGGGCCTTGCGCGCCTCGGGGTTGGCCTGCGTGCGGATGCGCGGGCTCGCCTCCTCGGCGAGCTTGACCAGCAGCGGCCAGAGCAGCTTCACGTAGCGGCGCGTGAGCCACAGCCGCAGCTCGACGCCGTCGCTTGCCGCGATCAGCATCAGCAGGCGGTCCTGCTCGGCGTTGTAGTCGACCTTGAGCTGCTGCAACTTCACCGGTGCATGATAGCAATCCATGAGCGAGATCCGCGCGGCGCGAACGATGGGCGACCTGGACGCCGTGCGCGCGCTGTTCCGCGAGTACCAGGCGTGGGTCGCGGAGCCCTGCTGCTTCGCGGGCTTCGAACGGGAACTGGCTGAATTGCCGGGGGAATATGGCCCGCCCGGCGGTCTGCTGCTGCTCGCGCTCGAGGCCGGGGCGCCGGCCGGCTGCGCCGCCCTGCGGCGGCTGGAGGACGGCGCGGCGGAATTGAAGCGGCTCTACGTCCGCCCGGCGTATCGGGGCCGCGGCCTGGGGCGGCAGCTGATCGAAGCGGTCATCGCCGCGGCGCGCGCGGGCGACTACGGCGCGCTGCGCCTCGATTCCCTGCCGAAGATGACTTCCGCGCTGGCGCTTTACGCCGCCCTCGGCTTTGCGCCGCGCGGGCCTTACGCGCGCCACCCGACGCCCGGGGCGCGATTCTTCGAGCTTCGCCTGTAGCGAGCGCGGCGACGCGCGCGAGCAGCGCCGTCGTAGAGCGCTGGTGCTCGAAGGGGATGGCGTGCACGGCGCCGCCGCGCGCCAGCACCCCGGCGGCGCCGACGATGCGCTCCACGGGCCAGTCGCCGCCCTTCACCAGAACCTCGGGACGGCAGGCCTCGATCAGGCGCCCCGGCGTGTCCTCGTCGAACCAGGTCACCGCGTCCACCGGTTCCAGTGCCGCCACCAGGGCCATGCGGTCGGCCAGCGCGTTGACCGGACGGCCCGGCCCCTTGCCCAGGCGCCGCACGGACGCGTCGCCGTTCAGCGCCACGAGCAGCGAGGCGCCCAGCGCACGCGCGCGGGCGAGATAGGTGACGTGGCCGCGATGCAGCAGGTCGAACACGCCGTTGGTGAACACCAGCGGCCGCGGGGCGCTCGACGCCCAGCGCAGCGCGTCGTCCGGGCGAAGGATCTTGCGCTCGAACGCGGGCGCGCCGGGCGCTACTTGCGCAGCTGGCACACTTCGTCGTCGGGCTTGCAGTACTCGAACACCTTGACCACCTTGCGCACGCCGCTGGTGGTGCGCGCGATCTCCACCGCGGCGTCGGCCTCCTGCTGGGTGACGACGCCGAGCAGGTAGACGACGGCCGCCTCGGTGACCACCTTGACATGGAACATGTTGACCTTGTCGGTGTCCGTCAGGCGCGTCTTCACGGCGGAGGTGATCAGCGCGTCGTTGGAGCGCGAGGCGGTCGAGGACACGCCGGCGATCTGCACGTCGTTCACCACGCCGGTCACGTTGGGCACGCTGCGCGCGATGGCCTCGATGTCCGCGCGCGTCTTTTCGTCGCCCACCTCGCCGGTCAGCAGGAGGTGGCGGTTGAAGACGGTCACGTTGACGTGCACGCGATCGCCGTAGCGGTCGTCGATGCGGTTCGCCGCGCGCAGCTGGATGCCGCGGTCCTCCATCTGCGTCGCGGTGGTGCGCCGGTCTTCCGCCGTGGCCACGGCCATGCCGGCGCCGCCGATGATCGCCAACTCCACGCAACCTTGCAGCAGGGGCAGCGCCAGGGCCGCGCCCGCGAGTACGTTTCGCCAGGAATTCATGGGTTCGCTCCGAACAACTGGAAGTCGATGCCGTCGCACAGGCAGTGCAGCACGAGCAGGTGCACCTCCTGGATGCGCATGGTGCGCTCGTGCGGCACGCAGACGTGCACGTCGTCCGCGCCCAGCGCCGCGCCGGTCTTGCCGCCGCCGCGCCCGGTCAGCGCCACGGTGCGCAACCCCAGCTCGCGCGCGGCGCGCACGGCGGCCACCACGCTCGGCGAGTTGCCCGAGGTGGAGATCGCCAGCAGGACGTCGCCCGGCCGGCCGAGCGCGCGCAGCTGGATGCCGCGGTCCTCCATCTGCGTCGCGGTGGTGCGCCGGTCTTC
>DATFEJ010000285.1:0-3421 GCA_035251235.1 Burkholderiales bacterium | reverse complement strand
GAAGAGGAACGGCAAGGACGCGGACAACATCGCGCCGGGTTTTCGCATCTCGGGCCTCGGGCAACTGATCGAAGCGGGCATCCAGGCCGACCGACTGGTGGTGTTCGGTGACTGAAGAAAACGCCGGCGGCGTCGCCAAGAGATTCCTGTACGTGAACCGCAGGGCGCCCTACGGCTCGATCTACGCGCTCGAGTCGCTGGAGGTGGTGCTGATCGGCGCGGCGTTCGAACAGGACGTGAGCCTCGCGTTCCTCGGCGACGGCGTGTACCAGCTCACCAAGGGCCAGGACACCAAGGGCCTGGAAGTGAAGAACTTCTCGCCCACCTTCCGCGCGCTCGAGGACTACGACGTCACCAAGCTGTACGTCGAGAAGGAGGCGCTGGAAGCGCGCGGCCTCACCGAGGCGGACCTCGTGGTGCCCGTGGAAGTGGTGAGCACCGAGCGCATGGCCGAGATCATGGAGGAGCAGGACGTGATCCTGAGCTTCTGATGCTGCATACCGTCAACAAATCGCCGTTCGAGCACAAGGCCCTGGACACCTGCCTCAGGTTCGCGCGGCAGGGCAGCGCCGTGCTGCTCATCGAGGACGGCGTGTACGCGGCGGCAAAGGACACGGCCGTGTCGCCCAAGGTGCAGGAAGCGCTGAAGACCGTGACGATCTACGCCCTCAAGCCCGATGTCGAGGCGCGAGGCCTGCAGAACCGGGTGATGGACGGCGTTCGCCTGGTGGACTACGGGGGGTTCGTGGACCTCGTGGTCGAGCACGACGCCGTGCAATCCTGGCTTTGATTACTAGAGGAAGAACGATATGCCTATCGAAGTAAGCGGCAAGACCATCGAGACCGACGAGGAAGGCTATCTCGCCAACCGCACCGACTGGAACGAGGACGTGGCGAAGGAGATGGCGCGCGTCGACAGCTGCGAGCTCTCCGAGAACCACTGGGAAGTGATCAACTTCCTGCGCGAGTACTACGAGGAGTACCAGATCGCCCCGGCCGTGCGCGTGCTGACCAAGGCCATCGGCAAGAAGCTCGGCGCCGACAAGGGCAACAGCAAGTACTTGTACGAGCTGTTCCCCTACGGCCCGGCCAAGCAGGCCTGCAAGTACGCGGGGCTGCCCAAGCCGACCGGCTGCGTGTGAAACATGGGGTCTGACCCCGTATTCACATGAGCTGGCCGAGGATGGAGCGAGAAAAAGGGGTCTGACCCCATTTTCACATGTCCGCGCTGACCATCCTCTACGCGCTGCTGTTCTACGCGGCGGCAGGCATCCTCGTGCTCGGCGTGGCCCGGAAGTGCTGGGTGTACGCGCGCACGCCGCAGCCGCTCAAGATCCCGATCCCGCCGGCGCCCACGACGCGCGGCGGGGTCGCGCTGCGCATGCTCGTGGAGGTGACGCTGTTCCGGCAGCTGTTCCGCTCGAGCAAGTGGACGTGGCTCTTCGGCTGGATGTTCCACGTCGCGCTGCTGCTCGTGCTGCTCCGGCACCTGCGCTACTTCACCGAGCCGGTGTGGTTCTGGGTGGACCTGGTGCAGCCCTTCGGCCTGTACGCGGCCTTCGCCATGCTCGCCGGGCTGGCGGGCCTGTGGGCGCGGCGCGTGCTGGTCGATCGCGTGCGCTACATCACCAGCCCCTCGGACCACCTGATGCTCGCGCTGCTGGCGGCAATTGCCGCGAGCGGCCTCGCGATGAAGTACGTCGCGCACACCGACATCGTGGCGCTCAAGGCCTTCTTCCTCGGGCTGATGGCGTTCGACTGGCAGCCGCTGCCCGCCGACCCGGCGCTGCTCGTGCACCTCACGCTGGTCGCGCTGCTGATGATCGTGTTTCCGATCAGCAAGCTGCTGCACGCGCCGGGCGTGTTCTTCAGCCCGAGCCTCAACCAGGTGGACGACGCGCGCGAGCGCCGGCACGCGGCCGGCTGGTCTGCGCAGATCGTCCGGGGCCGCTGATGGCCGCCGCCTTCGAGACGCCCGCGCTCGGCGAATACCCCGTCATCCCGCTGGTGCGCGAGGGGGCGATGGCGCATTCGAAGCCCTTCGTCGCCAAGGCCGAGCACCAGAAGCCGCTCGGCTTCCCCGGCGAGCTCGCGCCCGGCTGGGAGAAGGTCGCGGTCACCAAGCTCGGCGAGCTGGTCTCGCAGTCGCGCGCGCTGCAGGTGTTCCTGGATTCCTGCGTGAAGTGCGGCGCCTGCACCGACAAGTGCCACTACTACCTCGGCACCGGGGATCCCAAGAACATGCCGGTGGCGCGCCAGGACCTGCTGCGCTCGGTCTACCGGCGCTACTACACGCTCCCCGGGAAGCTCTTTCCGAAGCTCGTAGGCGCGCGCGACATGACGAAGGAGGTGCTGGACGACTGGTACAGCTACTTCCACCAGTGCTCGCAGTGCCGGCGCTGCTCGGTGTTCTGCCCCTACGGCATCGACACCGCCGAGGTCTCGATGGCGGCGCGCGACTTGATGGACGCCGTCGGCCTCGGGCAGAAGTACTCCAACGAGATCATCGGCAAGGTGCACAAGATCGGCAACAACCTGGGGCTGCCGGGCCCGGCGCTGCGCGACACGCTCGACGGCTTGGAAGAGGACGTGAAGGAGGCGACCGGGGTGGACGTGCGCTTCCCGCTCGACGAGAAGGGCGCGGAGGTGCTGCTCATCACGCCGAGCGCCGATTTCTTCGCCGAGCCGCACATCGACGGCCTGATCGGCTACGCCAAGGTGTTCCACGCCGCCGGGATCTCGTGGACGCTCTCCACGCACGCCTCGGAAGCGGCGAATTTTTCGCTCTTCATCGGCAACCACGACAACCTGCAGAAGGTGGCCGAGCGCATCCGCGAGGCGGCGCTCGATCTGGGCGTGAAGCGCATCGTGGTGGGCGAGTGCGGCCACGCCTGGCGCGTCGCCTACAGCTTCTGGAACACGCTCATCGGCCCGTTCGACTTCCTCGATCCACGCTACCCGGCGCCGCAGCACATCTGCGAGGTGACGTACGACCTCATGCAGCGCGGCGCGCTGACGCTCGACAAGAGCGGCAACGCCGGCAAGGTGGTGACCTTCCACGACTCCTGCAACGTGTCGCGCGCCTCGAGGATGGGGAACATGCCGGGCGGGCAGTTCACCATCCCGCGCGAGATCATCCGCGCCTGCGTGGAGAAGTTCGTCGACATGGCGCCCGAGACCATCGGCGAAACGACGTTTTGCTGCGGCGGCGGCGGGGGGCTCCTGACCGACGACCTCGTGGAGCTGCGCGTCAAGGGCGCGCTGCCGAGGATGCAGGCGCTGCAGCAGGTGGTGGACGAGCACGGCGTCAACTACCTCGCCGCCATCTGCGCCATCTGCAAGAGCCAGTTCACCAAGGTCCTGCCCTACTACAAGCACCCGATGGACATGATCGGCAGCGTGCACGGGCTGGTGTCGAACG
>DATFEJ010000268.1:0-7976 GCA_035251235.1 Burkholderiales bacterium | reverse complement strand
CATCAACGTGATCGACGATTTCGACGCGCCGGACGACACGACGCCGCGCCAAGACTACGCGGTGCGCGCCGAAGGCCCGCTCGCCGCCCAGGTGCGCGCGGTCGCGGCACAGCTCTGGTCGCGCGTGGCGCGGACCGCAGGCCACGGCCGCGTGCTGCTCGCCGCGCCGCCGGCGAGCGCGCCGATGGCGCCAGGCCAGCGGGCGGCGCTGGTGATCCGGGACAGCCTGCGGCACCGGCGCGACATCGAGGACGCGTATCTCGATCTGATCGACGCCGCGCGCGAGGAGGTCCTCATCGCCAGCGCGTACTTCTTCCCGGGGCGGCGGTTCCGCCACGCCCTGGTGAGCGCGGCGCAGCGGGGCGTGCGCGTCGTGCTGCTGGTGCAGGGCCTGGTCGAGTACGTCCTGCCGCACTACGCGTCGCGCGCGCTCTACGGCTCGCTCCTCGAGGCCGGCATCCGCATCGAGGAGTATCACCACAGCTTCCTGCACGCCAAGGTGGCGGTGTTCGATTGCTGCCGGGCGAGCGTCGGCTCCTCCAACATCGATCCGTTCAGCCTGCTGCTGGCGCGCGAAGCGAACGTGTTCGTGGACGACGCCGCCTTCGCAGCCGGGCTGCGCGCCAGCCTGGAGGACGCGATCCGCACGGGCGCGCGCACGCTGCCGCCGCAGGCCTGGCGGCGCAGGCCGCTATGGCGCCGCGCGTGGAACTGGATTGCCTACGGCATCGGCCGTCTGCTGATCAGCTTCGCCTCCTACGAGCGCTATCACTAGCCCAGCGGCTCGACGCGGTCGCCGACCCGGATGCGGCCCGGCCGCTGCACCGAGTAGCGCACGCCGAACACCGGTTCGCCGTCGCGCATGCGTGTGCGCGAGAGCGTGCGCAGCGGCTCGTCGCCGAGCCTGGCGCCCAGCCCCTGGTCGATGGTCGTGACTTCGCAGCGCCCGCAGGCGTGCACCGGGGCGAGGACCGCATCGCCGATGCGCAGGCGCGACCATCCATCCTCGGCAAAGGCGGCCGCGCCGCTCACCACGATGTTCGGGCGGAAGCGGTCCATCGGTACGGGCGCCAGCAACGCCGCGTTGAGGGCGTCGAGGGAGGCGGCGCTGGTGACGAGCAGCGCCGCGGCGTCGCCAAAGGCGAGCGCTGCGCCTTCGCGCAGCACCGGCCGCTCGAGCCGGGCGAGCTCGAGCGGCGTGCCGAACCAGCGCGTCAGCGTCGCATTGACCGCGTCCGCGGCAACGCGCGCCGCTGCGCTGCGGCTCCATACGCGGACCTGCGCCGCCGCGCCGAAGTCCTGCGGTGCCACCCGCAGCGTCTCGCCGTCCAAGCCGAGCGTCACGCCGGCATCCTCCAGCGATGCCTGCAAGCGTGCCAGCGCGGCATCGTCGCGCTGCGTGAACACGCGGCCCGCGGGGCGCGCGAGGCAATAGCGGCGATCCCCTGACAGGCCGAGCGCGTCGACGTCGCCCGCGTCGAGCGCGGTCGCGGCGCCGCCCTTGACGGGGTAGATCGCGAGCGCGCTCACGCGCACCGCAGGCTGCCCTCGCGCATGACCGGCACCACGGGAAGGGAATCGATGCGGCAGGCGAATTCGACCTCGTGCGCCAGGCCGCGTGCCGCCATCATGCGGCCGACGCGGCACTCGAGCAGCGTCTGCGGCGCCTGCGCATGGCGGAAGAACGCGAGCGCGGTGCGCGCGGCGTCCGAGAAATCCGCGCCTGTGCCCAGCGCGAGCGCGAGGCGATCGACCATGCAGCCCGCGCCATAGAAGTCTTCGAGGTTGAAGTTGCCGCCCGAGCCCGAGCAGAGGATGAGCACGGTGTCGCCCGGATGCTGCGCGGCGATGTGCGACGCCACTGCGCCGGCATTGAGCAGCGAGCCGCAGTACACGCGCTTGGCGCCCGCGGCCAGCGTCATTGCCACGGTGCCGTTGGTGGTCGAATAGATGAGTGCCTTGCCGCGCACGCCGTGCTGCAAAAGCGCCAGCGGCGCCGGGTGCGCGAAGCCGGGCAGCGTCTCGGCGAGCAACTCGCCCGAGAGCACGTAGCTGCCCTCGCTGCGGCCCGCGCCGGCGGCACGCGCCGCGCGCTCGTCGGCGACGGGAACCACTTCCGTCGCACCATGCGCGAGCGCCGTCACCATGGTGGTGGTGGCAAAGAGAATATCGAGCACCACCACCACTTTTCCGGGCACGCGCACCCCGTCGAGCTCCTCCTTGCGCGTGAGGACGTGAACGCGGTGGTTGAGCTCGATCCTGGCGCTCATCGCGCCGGCCGCCTGCCGAACATGCCCCAGCCTTCCATCGACATCACCACT
This sequence comes from Burkholderiales bacterium, assembly GCA_035251235.1. GTDB lineage: Bacteria > Pseudomonadota > Gammaproteobacteria > Burkholderiales > SG8-39 > JAABQT01. Next base: position 5,655 of record DATFEJ010000268.1, on the reverse strand, counting down.
TCGCCGTGCTGGTTCAGCGCCTCGGTGCGCGAGCGCAGCAGGCCGACGCCCGGCCGGCTCTGCGAGGCGCGCGACTCGAGCACGGTGCGGCGATAGGTAATGGTGTCGCCGGGCCGCACGGGCTTGAGCCAGCGGATGTTGTCCAGTCCCGGCGAGCCCAGGCTCACCGTGCGATTGATGTAGGACTCGCAGTTGAGGCGCATGCACACCGCGCAGGTATGCCAGCCGCTCGCGATGAGGCCGCCAAAGGCCGAAGCCTTCGCGGCGACCGGATCGACGTGGAACGGCTGCGGGTCGAATTGCCGGGCGAACTCGATGATCTCGGCCTCGGTGAACGTGTGCTGGCCCATCTCGATGGTTTCGCCGACCTTGAAGTCTTCCCAGTAGAGCGTCATTGCGCGGGCGCCGTCCTTTCGAACGCCAGCACGCGCCGGCGGAACTCCTCGGGCAGGGGCACCGCGGTCTTGGACTGCGGATGCGCGTTCACGTAGACCAGCTCCGCGGTGATCAGCAGGTCGGCGGTGCCGCGCCAGATCTCGAACTGGAAGGTCATGCTGCTGCGCCCAAGCCGGGAGGCGCGGCAGAACACCTCCAGCTCGTCCTCGTAGCGCGCGGAGCCGAGGTACTCGAGCGTGGCCTTGCGCAGGAACACGTCGCTCGCGTATTTCTCCACGTACCCGTCCGGGTAGGCGAGCCCGATGGCGCGCCAGTAGTCCGCGATCGCAGTGTCGATGTACGTCAGGTAGTGGCCGTTGAACACGATCTTCTGCATGTCCACCTCGGCCCAGCGCACGCGCAGTCGGTGGCGGCAGGAGAAGTCCTCTTGAGGCATCGAATCGGTCTCCCGGATAAATAGCGCAATGTTATCGCGGCGGCTCGGCGGCGATCGCTAGAATGACGAAGGCGATCGGCGCATGAATTCCAAGGACCCGAAGTCATCATCGGCAGAGGCCGAGGATCAGTTCCTCGAGCAGATGAACCGCGAGCTCGCGGGCTGGAGCGATCCGGTCCCGCGGCTGCGTCAGGCGCTCGATCAGGACGAGCTGCTGCTGTACGGCCAGCCGATTCTCCTGCTGCGGCCGCCGGCGGGATTTCCCATGGCGGAAGTGCTGGTGCGCCTGCGCGAGGAGGAGGCGCTCATGCTGCCCCCGGGAGACTTCCTGCCGGTGTTCGAGCACTACAAGATGATGGCCGAGTTCGACCGCTGGGTGCTGCGCAACGTGCTGCGCTGGATCGCGCGGTCCTCCACAGGGGCAATCCGGCGGTTCAGCATCAACGTGTCCGCGCAGACGCTGGAGGAAGGCGGGTTCCCGAAGTTCATGGCCGCCGAGCTGCTTGCCACGCGGATTCCGCCCCAGGCGCTGATCTTCGAGATCGACGAGAGCGACACCCTGGCGCGGCTCGATGCCGCGGCGCGCTTCGCGCAAGCGGTCAAGAAGAGCGGCTGCCGGGTCATGATCGACGGCTTCGGCAGGCGCTCGGTTTCGTTCATCGCGCTGAAGAAGTTGCGGGCGGATTTCGTGAAGGTCGATGGCGCGATCGTGCGGGCGCTGCTGCGCAGCGAGGTGGCGCGACAGAAGCTCAAGGCGGTCGTGCGCGTCGGCGAGACGATCGGCATCGAGGTGGTCGCGGAGTGCGTGGAGGAAGCGGGCATCCTCGCCAAGCTCCGCGAGCTGCGCGTGGGCTTTGCCCAGGGCTTCGGCATCGCGCGTCCGGCACCCATCGACCGGATGCCGGCGGCGCCTGCCGCCTGACGCGAGACGCGGTGGATCCTGCCGTGCTGCGCGCAATGGCGCGCTGGCCGCAGGTACCGGCGGTGTACGGCTGGCTGGCGCTCGATCGACGCGGCAACTGGCTGCTGAGGCAGTCGGCGGAGGGCGCATTCGGTCCCGTCGGCAACGCCGCATTGCGAGCGTTCATCGCCCGCAATTACGCCGTCGACACGCGCGGCTGCTGGTACTTCCAGAACGGGCCGCAGCGCGTCTACGTGACGCTGGCATACACCCCGCTCGTGCTGCGCTACGTCGGCGAATCGCTGGTCGACCAGTGTGACGGCCCGGTCGCGCCGCGCGAGACCTTCGTGGACGAGGAAGGCTCGGTGCTCCTGCGGGGCGCGCGGGGCATCGGCCTCCTGGACGACCGCGACCTCGGTATTTTCGAGTCCCGCCTGCGCGCGGATTGGCAGTCCCTGCCGCGGGTGGTGCGCGCGGAGGTCCCGGGTCGCTTCGGCTTTGTCGCCGCGCCCTCCGAATCCTTGCGCTGACCCACTTTCCTCTTTATAATCCGGCCTCTTTTTTCATGCCTGGGCGGCTCCGCTTCTCTGGACGTGGCCGCCCGGTTTGTTTCTGGGAACCGAAAATAATGCCTACCGTCAACCAGTTAAGGCGCGGAATCCGGGCGGCCAAGCCGCCCAAGTCCAAGGTGCCGGCGCTTGCTGGATCCCCGCAGAAGCGCGGCGTGTGCACGCGCGTCTACACCACGACCCCGAAAAAGCCCAATTCGGCGCTGCGCAAGGTGGCCAAGGTCCGCCTGACCAACGGTTTCGAGGTCATCGGCTATATCGGCGGCGAAGGCCACAATTTGCAGGAGCACTCGGTGGTGCTGATCCGCGGGGGGCGCGTGAAGGACCTGCCCGGCGTGCGCTACCACATCGTGCGCGGCTCGCTCGACACGCAAGGCGTGAAAGACCGCAAGCAGAGCCGCTCGAAATACGGCGCCAAGGCGCCGAAGTCGGCCTAAGGCTAGAAAAGGACGCACCCATGCCCCGCCGCCGAGAGGTTCCCAAGCGCGAGATCCTGCCGGATCCGAAATTCAACCATCCCGACGTTGCCAAGTTCATCAACGTGCTGATGACGCGCGGCAAGAAGTCGGTCGCCGAGGGCATCGTCTACCGCGCCTTTGACGTCATCAAGACCAAGTCGGGCAAGGACCCGATCGAGGTGTTCACGCAGGCGGTGCAGAACGTGAAGCCGGTGGTCGAGGTGAAGAGCCGCCGGGTCGGCGGCGCGAACTACCAGGTGCCGGTCGAAGTGCGCCCGGTGCGGCGCGTGGCCCTCGCCATGCGCTGGATCCGCGAGGCGGCGCAGAAGCGCGGCGAGAAGTCGATGACGGTGCGCCTTGCCGGCGAACTGCAGGAGGCGGCCGAAGGGCGCGGCGGCGCCATGAAGAAGCGCGAGGAAGTCCATCGCATGGCGGACGCCAACAAGGCGTTCGCCCACTACAGGTTCTGAAGGGACTCTGGTGAGCATCGTGGCACGCAAGACCCCCATCGAGCGGTACCGCAACATCGGCATCTCGGCGCACATCGACGCCGGCAAGACGACGACCACCGAGCGCATCCTGTTCTACACGGGCGTGTCGCACAAGATGGGCGAGGTGCACGACGGCGCCGCCGTGATGGACTGGATGGAGCAGGAGCAGGAGCGCGGCATCACCATCACCTCCGCGGCGACGACCTGCTTCTGGAAGGGCATGGACCAGTCCTACCCCGAGCATCGCATCAACATCATCGACACGCCGGGGCACGTGGACTTCACCATCGAAGTCGAGCGCTCGATGCGCGTGCTGGACGGCGCCTGCATGGTGTACGACGCGGTGGCCGGCGTGCAGCCGCAGTCCGAGACGGTGTGGCGCCAGGCGAACAAGTACCGCGTGCCGCGGCTGGCGTTCATCAACAAGATGGACCGGGTCGGCGCGAATTTCTTCAAGTCGTACGACCACATCCGCACGCGCCTGAAGGGCAATCCCGTGCCGATCCAGATTCCCATCGGCGCGGAGGAGAATTTCCTCGGCGTGGTGGACCTGGTGACGATGCAGGCCATCTACTGGGACGAAGCCTCCCAGGGGATGAAGTTCGAGCGCAAGGAGATCCCCGCCGAGCTGCAGGCGCAGGCCAGGGAGTGGCGCGACAAGATGGTCGAGGCCGCGGCCGAGGCCAATGAAGAGCTGATGAACAAGTACCTCGAGTCGAACGAGCTGTCGGTCGAGGAGGTCAAGAAGGGCATCCGCATCCGCACGATCAACAACGAGATCGTGCCGATGCTGTGCGGCACCGCGTTCAAGAACAAGGGCGTGCAGGCGATGCTGGACGCGGTCATCGACTATCTGCCGTCGCCCGTCGACATCCCGCCGGTCAAGGGCGAAAACGAAAAGGGCGAGCCGATCGTGCGCAAGCCCGGCGATGACGAGCCGTTCGCGGCGCTGGCCTTCAAGATCATGACCGACCCGTTCGTCGGACAACTGTCGTTCATCCGCGTGTACTCGGGCGTGCTGTCCTCCGGCGACACGGTCTACACCTCGGTACGCGGCCGCAAGGAGCGCATCGGGCGCCTGCTGCAGATGCACGCCAACGAGCGCCAGGAGATCAAGGAAGTGCGCGCCGGCGACATCGCCGCCGTGGTCGGCCTGAAGGACGTGGTCACGGGCGAGACCATCTGCGACGTGAACAAGGTCATCACGCTCGAGCGCATGGAGTTCCCGGACCCGGTGATCTCGCAGGCGGTCGAGCCCAAGACCAAGGTAGACCAGGAGAAAATGGGCGTGGCGCTCGGGCGGCTGGCGCAGGAGGATCCTTCCTTCCGCGTGCGCACCGACGAGGAGTCGGGCCAGACGATCATCTCCGGCATGGGCGAGCTGCACCTGGAGATCATCGTCGACCGCATGAAGCGCGAATTCGGCGTCGAGGCCTCGGTCGGCAAGCCGCAGGTCGCCTACCGCGAGACGTTCAAGAAGTCGCTCGAGTCCGAGGGCAAGTTCATCAAGCAATCCGGCGGTCGCGGCCAGTACGGCCACGTGTGGCTCAAGCTCGAGCCGCAGCCCGCCGGCACGGGCTACGAGTTCGTCGACGCCATCAAGGGCGGCCGCGTGCCGCGCGAATTCATTCCCGCGGTCAAGAAGGGCGTGGACGAAGCGCTGCAGGACGGCGTGCTCGCCGGCTACCCGGTGGTGGACGTGAAGGCCACCCTGTTCGACGGCTCGTACCACGAGGTGGACTCGAACGAGAACGCCTTCAAGATGGCGGCCATCTTCGCGTTCAAGGACGGCATGCGCGCCGCGCAGCCGGTGCTGCTCGAGCCGATCATGGCCGTCGAGGTGGAGACGCCCGAGGAGAAGATGGGCGACGTGATGGGCGACCTGTCGTCGCGCCGCGGCGTGATCCAGGGCATGGAGGATCTGGCCGGCAGCAAGACCATCAAGGCGGAGGTGCCGCTCGGGGAGATGTTCGGCTACTCCACCACGCTGCGCTCGCTCACCCAGGGCCGCGCCACCTACACGATGGAATTCAAGCACTACGCCGAGGCGCCGCGCAGCGTCGCCGATTCGATCATCAAGAAAGACGATAAGGACAAGAAGTAGGAGCGCATCATGGCAAAAGGCAAATTCGAGCGTACCAAACCGCACGTGAACGTGGGCACGATTGGTCACGTGGATCATGGCAAGACGACGCTGACGGCGGCGATGACGCACGTGCTGGCGAAGAAGTTTGGTGGCGAGGCGAAGAACTACGACCAGATTGATGCGGCGCCGGAGGAAAAGGCGCGCGGCATCACGATCAACACGGCGCACGTGGAGTACGAGACCGCCAAGCGCCACTACGCGCACGTGGACTGCCCGGGGCACGCGGACTACATCAAGAACATGATCACCGGGGCGGCG
>DATFEJ010000116.1:0-2841 GCA_035251235.1 Burkholderiales bacterium | reverse complement strand
CGCTCTACGCGCTGCTGCGCGAGCGCGGCTTCCGCTATTCCGGCACCCAGCACCCCGACGGCAGCTACGAGCTGCTCATCGAGCGCTCGTGAACGGCATTTAACCTGGATCAAAGCGGGCCGCCGCCCGTCGGGGCAAGCTGGCTGCCGACAATCGGACACACTTAACGACGGAGGTACCCGTGGCAACCCCCCAATCCCGCCTCGTACGCGCAGCCGCGTGGCTCGCGCTGCCGCTCGCGGTCGCAGCAGCCTACGCGCAGCCGACCCAACCCGGCCGCGCCCCGGTCACCGAGCCGGAGATCCGCTACCAGGCGGGCGGCTCGCCGCTGGCGACGGAGGAGATGCACCAGAACATCAATCCCAAGGCGCCGCCGATGACCAAGGCCGAGTTCGACAAGGCGCGCCAGGTCTACTTCGAGCGCTGCGCCGGCTGCCACGGCGTGCTGAGGAAGGGCGCCACCGGCAAGCCGCTGACCACGGACCTGACGATGGCCAAGGGCACCGAGGTCCTCAAGGTGTTCATCAAGTACGGCTCGCCGGCCGGCATGCCCAACTGGGGCACCTCGGGCGAGCTGAACGACGCCGAAGTCGACATGATGGCGCGCTACATCCAGCAGGAGCCGCCGACGCCGCCGGAGTGGGGCATGGCGCAGATGAAGGGCTCCTGGAAGGTGATCGTGCCGGTCGAGCAGCGGCCGAAGAAGAAGGAAAACGCCTACAACATCGACAACATCTTCGCCACCACGCTGCGCGACACGGGCGAAGTGGCGCTGATCGACGGCGACACCAAGAAGGTCATCAACATCGTCAAGACCGGCTACGCGGTGCACATCTCGCGCACCTCGGGCTCCAAGCGCTACGTCTACACCATCGGCCGCGACGGGCGCCTGAACCTCATCGACCTGTGGATGGCCAAGCCCGACAACGTCGCCGAGATCAAGATCGGGCTGGAAGCGCGCTCGGTGGAGACCTCGCGCGCCAAGGGCTATGAGGACAAGCTGGCGATCGCCGGCGCCTACTGGCCGCCGCAGTTCGTCATCATGAAGGGCGACACGCTCGAGCCGCTGAAGATCGTCGGCACGCGCGGCATGACCGTGGGCGACCAGGAGTACCACCCCGAGCCGCGCGTGGCTTCGATCGTCGGCACGCACACCAAGCCCGAGTTCGTGGTGAACGTGAAGGAGACCGGCAAGATCCTGCTCGTCAACTACAAGGACATCCGCAACCTCAACATCACCGAGATCGAGGCCGCCAAGTTCCTGCACGACGGCGGCTGGGACGCGAGCAAGCGCTACTTCCTGGTGGCGGCCAACCAGTCGAACAAGATCGCGGTGGTGGACACCAAGATCGGCAAGCTGGCGGCGCTGGTGGACGTGGACAAGATCCCGCACCCCGGGCGCGGCGCCAACTTCGTGCACCCGAAATTCGGCCCGGTGTGGGCGACAGGGCACCTGGGCAGCGAGAAGATCGCGCTGATCGGCACCGACCCGGTGAAGTTCAAGCAGCACGCCTGGAAGGTGGTGCAGATGCTCGACGGCCAGGGCGGCGGCAACCTGTTCATCAAGACCCACCCCAAGTCGAAGAACCTGTGGGTGGACACGCCGCTCAATCCGGACGCCAAGCTCGCGCAGTCCATCGCGGTGTTCGACATCCGCGACCTCTCCAAGCCGGCGGTGGTGCTGCCGATCGCCGAGTGGGCGGGCGTGGGCGAGGGCGCCAAGCGCGTCGTGCAGCCGGAATACAATAAGGCCGGCGACGAAGTGTGGTTCGCAGTTTGGAGCGCGAAGAACCAGGAGTCCGCGCTGGTGGTGGTGGACGACAAGACGAGGAAGCTCAAGACCGTGATCAAGGGCAAGGAGATCGTCACCCCGACCGGCCACTTCAACGTCTGGAACACCACTTACGACATCTACTAGGAGAACTGCAGCATGAAGCGATTTGCTGGATTACTGGTCGCCGCGGCGGCGGTGGTCGCGGTCCCGGCGCAGGCCGATGAGGCGCTGGCGAAGAAGCACAACTGCCTCGCCTGCCACCAGATCGACAAGAAGTCGGTGGGGCCCGCCTACAAGGACATCGCCAAGAAGTACAAGGGCCAGGCCGGCATGGACGCCAAGCTCGCCGAGAAGGTGAAGAAGGGCGGGCAGGGCGTGTGGGGCCCGGTGCCGATGCCGCCCAACTCGGCGGTGCCCGATGCCGACATCAAGAAGCTGGTGGACTGGATCCTGAAGATGGGTTGAAGCAGCCGCGCCCGCTCACGAGGCGGGAACGGCAGGAAGGCGGGGGCGAAACCCCCGCCTTTTTCTTTCTCAGCGCGGCAGCTCCACGCTGACCGCCAGACCCGCGTCGCCTGGACCGGCAGCGAAGCGCACGCGGCCGCGGTGCAGCTCGGCGATGCGCAGCACGATCGAGAGCCCCAGTCCGCTGCCGCTCTCGCCTGCAGCGGCGAGGCGATGGAAGCGCTCGCCGAGGCGCGCGAGCTCCTGCGGCGGCACGCCGGGCCCGTTGTCGGTCACTTCGAGCCGCGCGCTGCCGCCGTCTGCGCGCACGGCGACGCGGACCTTGCCGCCCGCAGGCGTGTAGCGCACGGCGTTGTCCACCAGATTGCGCAAGAGAATCCCGAGCAGCCCCGGATGGCCCGGCGCGACCGTCTCGGCGCCCTCCGCGAGCTCCAGGTCGATGTCCTTGCCGTGCGCGAATGGCGCTGCGTCGGCGAGCACGGCGCGCGCGAGGGCGCGCAGCGGCACGGACTGCGTGGCGCCTGCGCCCTGGCCGGACTCGAGCCGCGCGAGCGTAAGCATCTGCTCGATGAGCCGCGCCGCGCGCTCGGCGCCCGTGACCA
>DATFEJ010000318.1:0-8392 GCA_035251235.1 Burkholderiales bacterium | reverse complement strand
ATCGGCACGGCCGGCGCAGGATGCATTTGCGCACGCACGGCGACCCCGCCGCTCACCAGCAGGGCGAATGCGAGCGGCGCGCCGACCAGCGCCATGCGGTGCATGCCGAACGGGCGCGCGTCGGTGAGCTCGCCGATGAAGCGCGTCCCCGCGTCGCGCGGCGCCACGCGCTGCGAGCCGGTCTCCAGGACGCGGCGGGCCGCGTCCGTGCCGATGCCCACCGAATACACCTCGTGCTCGCGCACGTGCTTGTCGGTGCGCGCGCCGACGTAGCTGAACAGGCTCGCGTAGTCGAGCGACAGGCAGGACACCACTTCGTAGAACGAGCGCGACACGAGCAGCTGGCCGGATTGCGCGAAGGTCATCACGCGCTGCGCGACGTTGATGCCGTCGCCGATGATGTTCATCTGGCCGTTGATGTCCTTCACCAGCCGCACCGGGCCGAGGTTGATGCCGATGCGCACCGAGATGGCGCCGGTCGCTTCGGCGCGCGCCGAAGCGCGCAGCGACATGGCGACGAACAGCGCGTCCTCCGGATCGCCAAGGAACGTGATGCCGGCGCCGTCCCCGGTGTCGAGCACGACGCGATCGCGGGGCGGCACGTGCTCGAGCGCGGCGCTGAGCAGCTTGTTGAACGCCTGCTTGAGCATGAGCTGCTCGGCCACCGGCTTCGTCGAATAGTCGACGATGTCGAGGAACACGATGCTGCAGACGAGCGTGCGGCTGGGCTGTTCGATCATCCGTGGTCGGCGCTGCAGCGCCCGGCGTTCATTTTACGCGCATGCCCGGGGACGCTCCGCTGTCCGGGGCGACGAGGAAGATGCCGGGGCCGTCGCCCGAGGCGGCGAGCACCATGCCCTCGGACACGCCGAACTTCATGGTGCGCGGCGCAAGATTGGCGACCACCACGGTCAGCCTGCCTTCGAGCTGCGCGGGATCGTAGGCCGACTTGATGCCGGCGAATACCGTGCGCGTCGGTCCGCCGAGATCGAGCGTGAGCTTGAGCAGCTTGTCCGCGCCCTCGACCCGTTCCGCGCGCGCGATGCGCGCCACGCGCAGGTCGAGCTTGTTGAAGTCGTCGATGGTGATGGTGTCGCTCACGGCGTGCTCCTGGGTGGCGTGCTGCTGCTTTTCGGCGTGGCGCTGCGGGGCGGCGGCTTGGGGGACGGACTGCAGGTCGAAGAGCTGATCGAGCTGCTTCGGCTCGACGCGCGTCAGCAGGTGCCGGTACTGGGCGATCTCGTGCCCTTCGCCCAGGAATTTCTCGAGGTCGTGCCACTGGAAGGGCTTGACCCCGAGCAGCTGCGCGGCGGATTCCGCCGTGCGCGGCAGCACCGGCGCCAGCAGGATCGCGAGGAAGCGGAATGCCTCGATGGCCTCCGAGCACACGACGTGCAGGCGCGCCTCGTGGCCCGGCTGCCGCGCGAGTTCCCAGGGCTTCTCGGTGTCCACGAAGCGGTTCACCTCGTCGGCAAGCTCCATGATGCGCCGCATCGCCTTGCCGAACTCGCGCGCGTCGTAAGCGGCGGCGATCTCGGGCGCCGCGTGCCTGACCGCCGAGGCGATGTCCGCGCCGGCATCCTTCTTCAGCGCCACGCCGCGCAGCTTGCCGCCGAAGCGCTTGCTGATGAACGGCACGCAGCGGCTCGCGATATTGACGAACTTGCCCACCAGGTCGCTGTTCACGCGCGCGACGAAATCCTCCGGACTGAAGTCGATGTCCTCGACGTGCGCGTTGAGCTTGGCGGCGATGTAGTAGCGCAGCCATTCCGGGTTCATGCCGAGCTCGAGGTAGCGCAGCGGGCTGATGCCCGTGCCGCGCGACTTCGACATCTTGTCGCCCGACACCGTGATGAAGCCGTGCACGTAGACGTGGTCCGGCACCTTGTAGGGCTTGCCGGCGAATTCCAGCATCGCCGGCCAGAACAGCGTGTGGAAGTAGATGATGTCCTTGCCGATGAAGTGCACCTGCTCGGTGTCCGGCGCCTGCAGGAAGCCCTCGAAATCCAGGCCGGTGCGCTCGCAGTAGTGCTTGAAGCTGGCGAGGTAGCCGATCGGCGCGTCCAGCCACACGTACAGGTACTTCTCCTCCGCCAGCTCGGGGATGCGGATGCCGAAGTAGGGCGGATCGCGCGAGATGTCCCAATCGCCGAGCGCCTTGTCGCCCTCGCCCTCGAGCCACTCCCTGGCCTTGTTGACCACCTGCGGCTGCAGGCGGCCGGGCGCTTCCAGCCACCGCTTGAGGAACGCCTTGCACCGGGGATCCGAGAGCCGGAAGAAATGGTGCTCGGAGGTCTTCAGGAGCGGCTTCGCCCCGGACAGGGTCGAGTACGGGTTCTTCAGGTCGGTAGCGGCGTACGCGGCGCTGCAGTTCTCGCAGGCATCCCCGTACTGGTCCCTGGCGCCGCAGTTCGGGCACTCGCCCTTGATGTAGCGGTCGGCGAGGAACATGTTCTTCACCGGGTCGTAGAACTGCTCGACCGGCCGGCGGTCTACCAGACCGGCACGCTTCAGGCGCAGGTAGATGTCCTGCGACAGCGCCGTGTTCTCGGCAGAATGGGTGGAATGCCAGTTATCGAAGTGCAGGTGAAAGCCGTCCAGGTAGGCCCTGCGGCCCGCGGCAATCCCAGCCACGAAGGCCTCCGGCGACTTGCCCGCCTTCTCCGCGGCCAGCATGATGGGCGCCCCATGCGCGTCGTCGGCGCCGACGAAATGCACCTCGTGGCCGCGCATGCGCTGGAAGCGGACCCAGATGTCGGCCTGGATGTACTCCATGATGTGGCCGATGTGGAAAGGCCCGTTCGCGTAGGGCAGCGCGGTGGTGACAAAAATGCGGCGTCGGCTCATCGGCGGGCACGAAAAAACGCAATTTTATCCGTGTTTTAGGTAAACTACGGGCGAAGTTCCGCAAATTCCCGTCATGGCCCTCAGCGAACAAGATGTCAGGAGCGCGCTCGGCGCGCTCGTCGATCCCAACACCGGCAAGGATTACGTCAGCACGCGCGCGGTGAAGGGCATCAAGGTCAACGGCGCCGACGTCGAAGTGGACATCGAGCTCGGCTACCCCGGCCGCAGCCAGTTCGAGCCCCTGCGCCGGGAAGTGATCGCCGCTCTGAAGAAGGCGGGCGCCGCGGGCACCGTGGTCAAGGTGGCCTCGAAGGTGGTGTCGCACTCGGTGCAGCGGGGCGTGAAGCTCGTGCCGGGAATCAAGAACATCATCGCGGTCGCCTCGGGCAAGGGCGGCGTCGGCAAGAGCACGACCGCCGTCAACCTGGCGCTGGCGCTGGCAGCCGAAGGCGCGAACGTCGGCATCCTCGATGCCGACATCTACGGTCCTTCGCAGCCGATGATGCTCGGCATTGCCGGCCGCCCGCAGTCCAGCGACGGCAAGTCGCTCGAGCCGATGGTCGGGCACGGCCTGCAGGCGATCTCCATCGGCTTTCTCATCGACGTCGATACGCCGATGGTCTGGCGTGGGCCGATGGTGACGCAGGCGCTCGAGCAGCTGCTCAAGGACACGCGCTGGCGCGACCTCGACTACCTGGTGGTCGACCTGCCGCCCGGCACCGGCGACATCCAGCTGACGCTCGCGCAGAAGGTGCCGGTGACCGGCGTTGTCATCGTCACGACGCCGCAGGACATCGCGCTCATCGACGCCCGCAAGGGCCTGAAGATGTTCGAGAAGGTGGGCATCCCGATCCTCGGCGTGGTGGAGAACATGTCCACCCACCTGTGCCCGAAGTGCGGCCACGAGAGCCACATCTTCGGCACGGGCGGCGCCGAGCGCATGTGCAAGGACTACGGCACCGAGCTGCTCGGGCAGCTGCCCCTGGACCAGTCGATCCGCGAGCAGGCGGATTCCGGCAAGCCCACCGTCGTGTCCGATCCCGACGGCAAGGCGGCCGAGATCTACCGTCGCATCGCGCGGCGCTGCGCCGTCAGGATCGCCGAGCTGCAGAAGGACATGACTTCGAAGTTCCCCAACATCGTGGTGCAGAACACGTAACGGGCGGGGCGATGAGCGTCAAGTCCGACAAGTGGATCCGCCGCATGGCGGCCGAGGGCATGATCGAGCCCTTCGAGGCGGGGCAGGTGAAGGAAATCGCCGGCCGGCGCGTGGTGTCCTACGGCACCTCGAGCTACGGCTACGACATCCGCTGCTCGGAGGAATTCAAGATCTTCACCAACATCAATTCGACCATCGTCGACCCCAAGGATTTCGACGCCAAGTCCTTCGTCGACTTCAAGGGCGCGGTGTGCATCATCCCGCCCAACTCCTTCGCGCTCGCGCGCACCGTCGAGTACTTCCGCATCCCGCGCAGCGTGCTCACCATCTGCCTGGGCAAGTCCACGTACGCGCGCTGCGGCATCATCGTCAACGTGACGCCGCTCGAGCCGGAATGGCAGGGTCACGTGACGCTCGAGTTCTCCAACACCACGCCGCTGCCCGCCAAGATCTACGCCGGCGAGGGCTGCGCGCAGGTGATCTTTCTGGAGTCCGACGAAGTCTGCGAGACCTCGTACCGCGACCGCGGCGGCAAGTACCAGGGCCAGCAGGGCGTCACGCTGCCTCGCATTTGAGCCGCAATCCTTAGTAGCCCGGGCGCTTAGGATCCCCACCTATAGTAGTTTCTCAAGCGCGGCGCGCGCCGTGCCCCAGTGCGGCGCGCAAGAATCCTCACACAAAGCCCTTGACTCGCGGGGGGTCATCCCTATAATCGGCCCGAAGTTTTCCCTGTCGGGTCAACGAACTACTTGGGGGAGGTCATCATGACAGGCCAGAGGAACTCGCAGCCGCACTACGACTTGGTGGCACGCGACATTCCTGAGACCTAGCGCATCCTGGGAGAACCCTGATGGGCGATCGCCCCGGCAGTCTGGCCCGCACCCGGCAGCAGAACGCAGCACCGCAGGAACAGCTCTTCGACACGCACCCCGAAGTCAGCCTCGACTTCGAGATCGTCCGCGCGGCCGCGCGACAGAAGTACACGCGGCCCTTCCTGATCATCGACACCGCCATCGTGCGCGAGAAGCTGCGCCGCTTTCGCGCGGCGATGCCGCGGGTGCGGCCGCACTACGCGGTGAAGGCCAATCCGGACCGGCGCGTCCTCAAGGTGCTGGCGCAGGAAGGCGCCGGGTTCGAGATCGCCTCCACGGCCGAGCTGGACCTGCTGATGGGCCTGGGCGTGCCCGCGGCCGAGGTGTTCTTCTCCAACCCCATGCGCGCCCGGGAGGCCGACGCCTACGCGGCGGCGAAGGGCATGCGCTGGTTCGTCGTCGACAGCGTCGACGAGCTGCGCCGCATGCACGCCGTCGATCCGGCGGCGAGCCTGTACCTGCGCATCGCCACGCCGAACATCGGCAGCGACTGGCCCTTGTCGGGCAAGTTCGGCGCCGGCGCGGGCGAAGTGCGGGAGATCGTCGCCACGGCGGCGAAGCTGGGCGCCGACCTCGCGGGGGTGACCTTCCACGCGGGCTCGCAGTGCCGCAACCCGGAGAACTGGCGCGTCGGCATCGAGAAGGCGCGCACGGTCTTCGATGCGATGGCCAAGGCCGGGCTTCGGCCGCGGCTGCTGGACATCGGCGGCGGCTTCCCGGTGCGCCACGTGAAGCCCATTCCCTCGATCGAGGTGATCGGCGCGGTCATCAACGAGGCCCTGCAGGCGTTCCCCGAGGACGTGCAGGTCATCGCCGAGCCGGGACGGTACCTGGTGTCGGACGCCGGCTACTTCGTGTGCCGCGTGCTCGGCACCGCGACCCGCGCCGGCAAGCGCTGGATGCATTGGGACGCGGGCCTGTTCGGCGGCGTGATCGAGACGACCGAGGGCCTGAAGTACAAGATCCGCACGGACCGCTCGGGCCCCGATGTCGCGTGGAACGTCGCCGGCCCGACCTGCGATTCGGTGGACGTCGTCATGCGCGACGAGCCGCTGCCTTCCGACCTGCAGGAGGGGGATTTCATCTACATCCGCAACGCCGGCGCCTACACGACCGCCTACGCGAGCGGATTCAACGGCTTCCCCTTGCCGGAAGTGCGCGTGTTCGAGTCCCGGCCCGGGCGTTGACGCCCGGCGGCCGGCTAGGCGCGCTCGTACAGTACGAAGTCGAATCGCAGGCCGCCTTCGCCGGTCTGGGGCTTGCGCTGCGTCTCGCGCCAGGCGGAGCGGTCGAAGGGCGGAAACTGCGCGTCGCCCGCGTAGTCGCGGCCGATCTCCGTGAGCACGAGGCCATCGGCCAGCGGCAACGCCGCCTCGTACAGCTCGCCGCCGCCGATGACGAATGCCACCGGCTCGCCGGCGCAGAACGCGAGCGCCGCCTCCAGCGAAGCCGCCACGTGCGCGCCCGGCGCGTCGTAGCCCGGCGAGCGGGTCACCACGATGTTCTCGCGCCCGGGCAGTGGCCGCAGGGCAAGGGACTCCCAGGTCTTGCGCCCCATGATGACGGGGTGACCGAGGGTGAGCGCCTTGAAGTGCCGCAGGTCTTCGGGCAGGCGCCAGGGCAGCTTGCCGCCCGCGCCGATGACCCCGTTCGCGGCCACGGCAGCGACTAGGTATACGCGCGGTCGGGCGGGGTGTGACATAAGGCTCGTCCTGACATTGTCTTACGTGAGATTATAGAAACATGGCACCTCAGGAGGGCTCCGCGGGGCCGGCCCTGCGGTATCCGCGCTCCTTTCTCGGCTTGCTCGTGTTCGGCCTGCTGCTGGTGGCGCTGCCGCTCGTGGCCGCGCTGCTGTACTCGGCCGGGAGCACGCAGATGCTCGCCGAGCAGAGCCGCAGCGCGGTGTACAACGCGGCGCAGGCGGCGCGCGGCAGCCGCGCGCTGGTGAACCGCATCACCTCGCTCGAGCGCCTGGCGCAGCAGATCGCGGTGCTGCCCGACGCGGGGCTGATGGAGGACTTCGCCCGGCTGCACGAGGGTTTCGAGCAGCAGACCTTCGAGTTGGGCCGCCTGCCCCTCGATGGCCGGCAGCTGGCCGCACTCGATCGCACCGTCGCGCAAGAGCGGGTGCTCTACCAGCTGCTGACCGCCGCCCCCGAGCGGCGACCGGGCATCGACGAGGTGCGCGCGCGCGTCGGCGAGCTGGCCGAGAGCGCGCACGAGGTCCTGGCGATCAGTTCGCGCGTCTCCGACCAGGAAGTGGAGCGCCTGCGCTCGAGCGCGGAAGAGGTGCAGCAGCGCTCGCTGACGCTGGTGCTGATCGCCATCGCCGTTGCGCTGGTCGCCGCGCTGGCGCTGACACGCGCCGTCGCCAAGCCGATCGCGCAGCTCGACGCGTCGATTCGCCAGCTGGGCGGGCCGGATTTCTCCGTGCCAGTGCGCGTCGACGGGCCGCAGGACCTGCGCGACCTCGGCAAGCGCCTGGACTGGCTGCGCTTGCGCCTCGCCGAGCTCGAGGCGCAGAAGAACCGATTCCTGCGCAACCTGTCTCACGAGCTGAAAACCCCGCTTGCTTCGCTGCGCGAGGGCGCCGAGCTGCTCAATGACCAGGTCGCCGGCCCGCTCGCGCCGCCGCAGCGCGCCGTGGTGGGCATCATGCGCGACAACAGCGTGAAACTGCAAAGGCTGATCGAGGACCTGCTGGACTACCAGCGGGCGCTGCACGCGGCGGCCCTGCTCAATGTCAGCACCGTGCGCCTGGACGACCTGGTGCGCGAAGCCGCCGACGCGCACCGGCTCTCGGCGCTCGCCAAGGGCCAGCGCCTCGAGCTGGAGCTCGCGCCCGTGCAGCTGGAGGCCGACGCCGAGAAACTGCGCTCCATCGTCGACAATCTGCTCGGCAACGCGGTGAAGTTCACTCCGGATCGCGGCACGATCGCGGTGCGCATGCAGGAGGGGGGCGCCGGCGTGTCGATCGACGTGATCGATTCCGGCCCCGGCGTGCCCGTCATCGAGCGCGAATCGATTTTCGAGTCGTTCTTCCGCGGCCGCATGAAAGGCGGCGGGCGCGTTGCGGGCAGCGGGCTCGGCCTGGCGATCGCCCGCGAGTACGTCGAGGCGCATGGCGGGCGCATCATGCTGGTCGCCGAAGGTCCGGGCGGCCACTTTCGTATTACACTGCCCAAGAAGCCCGTGCCGATCACCATGCAGGAAGCGGCATGAGAGCCTTGGCCGTCCTGCTCGCCGTGCTGGTCTCCGGCTGTGCCATGCTGCAACCGGCGGACAGCGCAACGCATCAGGTGCGCGGCATCATCGACGATGCCGCGCAGGCCACCCGGGCGGCGCCTGAGGAGCAGGGCCGGCGGCTGGCGCGGGCGCAAAAGCAGTATGCCGCGGCGCCCGACGACGCCAACCGCGTACGGCTGGCCGTGATGCTCGCCACGCTGTCGCCGCCCTGGCGGGACGAGGAGCGGGCCGCGGCCCTGCTCGGCCCGGTGGCCGGGCGCCAGCC
>DATFEJ010000186.1:0-3135 GCA_035251235.1 Burkholderiales bacterium | reverse complement strand
GCTCGCCAGGCGCGAGTGCGAGCCGCAGGTATGGATTTCTATCGCGGACGCCGCGGCGCGCGCGCTCGCGGACGGTGCGGCGATCCGCGTCTACAACGCGCGCGGCGAGCTCGCCGCGCGCGCGCATGTCACGGACAAGATTCCTTCAGGCACGCTCTGGCTGCGCGACGGCTGGCCCGGCCTCAACGTGCTCACCGAGGGCGCGCCCGTCCTGCCCGACGCCGCGGCCGACCGCTTCGCGTTCTCCGCGGGCCAGTCGACCTTCGATGCGCGCGTGGAGGTCGCCGCCGCCTAGGGCGCGCCGTCCGGCGGGCCGCTCGCCAGCGTGGCGGCCCTCGAGGTCGCCACCACGTCCCACACGGCGAGGAACATCGCCGCGACCAGCGGGCCCGTGACGAAGCCGCTGATGCCGAGCGCCGCGATGCCGCCCAGCGTGGAGATGAGCACGAGGTAATCGGGCATGCGGGTGCTCCTGCCGACCAGGATCGGCCGCAGGATGTTGTCCACCAGGCCGATGGCCAGCACGCCGAAGGCGATCAGCACGACGCCCTGCCAGATGTCCCCGGTGGCAAGGAGGTAGACGGCGGCCGGGGCCCACACCAGGCTCGCGCCCACCGCCGGCACGAGCGACAGGAAAGCCATGACCACGCCCCAGAGCAGCGCGGCGTGGATTCCCAGGATCCAGAAGATCAGGCCGCCGAGCGCGCCCTGCACCATGGCGACCACCACGCTGCCCTTGATCGTCGCGCGGATGACCTCGGCGAACTTGGCGGCCAGCATCACCTGCAGCTCCGGCTGCAGAGGGATCGCATCGCGCAGGCGCCCCACCAGCCTGCCGCCGTCGCGCAGCAGGAAGAACAGCAGGTACAGCATGAGGAAGCTGTTGATGATGAAGGCGAGCGTGTTCTCGCCGATGACGAGCGAGCGGGCGGCGATGAACTGGGCCGCCTTCGACAGCCCGGCGGCCACCGTATCCCGTATCCCGGCGAAGTCCGCCACGCCCCACTGCTCCAGCTGGCCGGTCACCCACCCGGGCAGGATGCCCTGCATCCGCTCGAGGTAGGCGCTGATCTCCAGCTCGCCGGCCTGGAACATCGCGTACGCCTTGCGCAGCTCCTGCAGGAAGGACGTGGCGACCAGGGTCACCGGAAAGATCACCATCAGCACGACCGCCAGGAGGGTGATGAGCGCGGCCAGCGAGTGCCTTTCGCCCAGGCGCGCGCGCATGCGTCGCTGCATCGGCGCGAACAGGATCGCGAGGATGGTCGCCCAGACGATCGCGTCGAAGAACGGCGCGAGGATCCACGCGAACGCCAGCGAAACCGCGACCACCAGCGCCACGAAGGCCCAGTGGTGCAGCACGCCCAGATTCGCCCGGTCCGGAGCTTTCATGCCTGCGCCGGCCGGGCCACGCTCAGGCGAAGCGCGCGAAGCGCTCCAGGTGATGGTCGGCGTCGCCGAACTGCTGCGCGATCATGGTCAGCCGCCGGAACGAGTGGCTCACCTTGAGCTCCTCGCTCATGCCCATGCCGCCGTGCAGCTGGATGGCCTCCTGGCTGACGAGGCGCGCGTTGTCCGCGATCTTGATCTTGGCTGCCGACACGGCGCGCGCGCGCTCCATGGCGTCGGCCGCGCCGTCCACCTTCGAGCACGCGAGGCAGGCCATGGAGCGCGCCTGCTCGTGGGCGACGAACATGTCCACCATGCGATGCTGCAGCGCCTGGAACGTGCCGATCGGCACGCCGAACTGCTTGCGCGTCTTCAGGTACTCGAGCGTCGTGTCGCAGGCGAACTTCATCGCGCCCACGGCCTCCGCGCAGACGAGCGCCGTGGCGAAGTCGATCACCTCCTCGATGACGGGCAGCGCCTGGCCTTCGGCGCCGAGCAGCTCGGCCGCCGTGCCCGACAGGCCGAGGTCCGCCGCGCGCATTTCATCCAGCGTGCGGTAGGGCCTCATCTTCACGCTCTTCGCGTCGACGAGGAAGAGCGACGGGCCCGCGGGCGCCCTGGCCGAGACGACGATCTTCGCCGCCTGCGGCGCGCCGAGGACGACGACCTTCTCGCCCTCCAGCGTCCAGCCGCTTCCCGCCTTCTTCGCCGTCACCGCCGCCGGCGCGAGCTCGTAGCGCGCGCCCTTCTCGGAGAAGGCAAAGGCCATCTTCAGCTTGCCTTCCACGACCTGGGGAAGAAGCGCCTTCTTCTGCGCATCGCTCCCCGCGCGCGCCACGCACTGCGCACCGAGCAGGGTCGGCAGGAAGGGCTCGACCAGCAGCCCCTCGCCGAAAGCCTCCATGACGCTCATCAGGTCCACCGCCCCGCCGCCGAAGCCGCCATGGTCCGGCGAGAACGGGATGCCGGTGAGGCCCATCTCGGCGAGCGCGCCCCACACCTTCTCGCTGTAGCCCTCGGCCGAGGCGACCAGTTTCCTGCGCGCCTCGAAGTCGTAGTCCTTCTGCATGAAGCGCCGCACCGAGTCGGCGAGCAGCTGCTGCTCTTCGTTGTAATCGAAGTTCATGGCTATAGTCCCAAGGTCATCTTGGCGATGATGTTGCGCTGGATCTCGTTCGACCCGGCGTAGATCGTCGTCTTCCTGAAGTTGCAGTAGCGTGGCGCGATCGCCGCCGTGAACTCGTCGAATCCCGCGTCGCCGTTCACTGCCCTGAACGGCTGCGCGAGCGGGCCGACCGCCTGCATCATCAGCTCGGTAAGCCCCTGCTGGATCTCGGTGCCCTTGATCTTCAGCATCGACACGTCCGCGCCCGGCGGCTGGCCGGTGCGGCGCATGCGGTCGAGGAACCGCAGGTTCGTGATCTCGAGCGCGGTGAGCTCGACTTCCAGCCGCGAGACCTTGTCGCGGAAGCGGGGATCGTCCATCAGCGACTTGCCGTTCTTCCTTTGCGCGGCGGCGAATTCCTTGAGCTTCGCGAGCTCGCGCTTGGAGGCGCCGATGCGGCCGGTGTTCATGCGCTCGTGGCCGAGCAGGTATTTGGCCACCGTCCAGCCCTCGCCTTCCTTGTGCACGAGGTTCTCCACCGGCACCTTCACGTCGTCGAAGAACACCTCGTTCACCTCGTGCCCGCCGTCCATCAGGATGAGCGGGCGCACGGCGATGCCGGGCGTCTTCATGTCGATCAG
>DATFEJ010000354.1:0-4158 GCA_035251235.1 Burkholderiales bacterium | reverse complement strand
TGGCGCTGGCCGCCGGAGAGCTCGGCCGGGCGGCGCGCGCCGGTCCCGGGCAGGTGCACGAGCTCGAGCATCTCGTCGGCGCGCCGGTAGCGCTGCGCCTTGTCGACGCCGCGCACCATGAGGCCGTAGGCGACGTTGTCGCGCACGCTCATGTGCGGAAAGAGCGCGTAGTCCTGGAACACGGTATTCACGTCGCGCTCGTAGGGCGGCGCGCGCGTCGCGTCCACGCCGTGGATCAGCACGCGGCCGCGGGTCGGGAACTGGAAGCCGCCGATCATCCTGAGGCACGTGGTCTTGCCCGAGCCCGAGGGGCCCAGCAGGGTGAAGAACTCGCCCTCGCGTACCTCGAGGCTCACGCGATCGACGGCGGTGAACTGGCCGAAGGCGCAGCTCACCTCCTCGAACGCCACCGCGGCGGTCATGGCGCGCAGCTCCCCCAAAAGAAGCGCCCGCGGCGTTTCAGGCCGCGGGCGCGCGTGGCTTGCCTAGCGGCCGCCCAGGACCGCGATGTAGTCGGACACCCAGCGGTAGTAGGGCACGCACTTGCCGCCCTGCGTCTTGCAGTTGGTGACCGGCGTGCGCCAGAAGTGGATCTTGTCGAAGCTGTTCAAGCCGTGGCGCGCGCAGCCGTCGTCGCCGAGCAGCTTGTTGCCCTTGCACGCCTCCAGGCGCACCGGCACCGCGCCGAACCAGGCCGCGAGGTCGCCCTGCAGCCTGGGGTTGATCGAGTGCTCGAGCCACTTGTAGGCGCAGTTGGGATGCTTGGCGCTGGCGTGCATCATGGTGGTGTCCGCCCAGCCGGTGACGCCTTCCTTGGGCACCACGGTGGCCACCGGGCGGTTCTTGGACTTCAGGATGTTGGCCTGGAACTGCCAGGCGGAAGAAGCGACGAAGCCCTCGTTGGTGAAGTCGTCGATCTGCACGAAGGCATCGTGCCAGTAGCGGGCCACGAGCTTCCTTTGCTGGCGCAGCAGCGCGAGCGCCGCCTTGTACTGGTCCTCGTTCAGCTCGTAGGGATCCTTGATGCCGAGCGCCGGGTTCTTGGTCATGAGGTAGAGCGCCGCGTCGGCGATGTAGATCGGGCCGTCGAAGGCCTGCACGCGGCCCTTGTTCGGCTTGCCGTCGGGCAGGTTCATCTCCTCGAACACCACCGACCAGGAGTCGGGCGCCTGCTTGAACACGTTGGTGTTGTACATCAGCACGTTGTAGCCCCACTGGTAGGGCACGCCGTAGTGCTTGCCGCCCACCGTGTGCCAGGGCGCGTTCTGCAGGCGCTTGTCGACCTTGCCGTAGCTCGGCACGAGCGCGGTGTTGATCTCCTGCACGCGGCCGCCGGCGATCAGCCTGAGGCTCGCGTCGCCCGAGGCGGTCACCAGGTCGAAGCCGCCCTCGTTCATCAGCGCCACCATCTCGTCGGAGGTGTTCGCCGTCTTCACCTGCACCTTGCAGCCCGTGGACTTCTCGAAGCCCGTGACCCAGTCGAAGTTCTTGTCGGTGGCGCCGCGCTCGATGTAGCCAGGCCAGGCGACGATGTCGACGCGCCCCTCGCCCTTGCCGACCGACTGGCGCGGCCCGGCGGCGTACGCGGCGGTGACGGCGAAGGCGGCGGCGAGCGCGAGCGCGCCGCCCAGGGTCCTGTGGCTGTTCTTCATGGCCTCTCCTCTCCTCGGGTGGGACTGCAAGATAACGCGTGCGCAGCCTACCAGATCGCAGGCGGCGCGCGGAGCGCGAGGGGCGCGGCGGGAGCGCCGGCGCGGATGCGCCGCGACTGCTGCAGCAGCTCCTCCCACAGCCCCTCGGTGTCCTTGCGGAACACGAGCTCGAGGTCGGCGTCGATCACCGACCACAGCCCCTTGTCGATCTCGCGCCGCAGCTCGCCCGGGCGCCAGCCGACGTAGCCCACGTAGTAGCGCGCCTCGTTGGGCGTCGCCTCGATGATCTGGTCGATGGTGTTGGCGCGAAACGCCATGTACAGGTGCTTCATGATGGCCACCGAGCCCGCGCCGGGGTTGTCGTCGGCCTTCACCAGCGCCACCAGCGCGCCGCGCGAGAACGGGCCGCCGTAGTACACGGGGTCCACGACCTTCTTCGAGGGCGCGTGCTCGGGGAACAGGCTGCCGAGCGAACGCCGCGTGGGACGGTTGAGGATCACGCCGACGTGGCCGCCGTTGGGCGCCGGGGCGGCGATCAGCACCGTCTGCCGGTAGTCGAGGTCGCGGAACATCGGGTGCGCGACGAGCAGCACCGCGTCGGACTCCTGCGCCTGCGCCCAAGGCGCCGCCGCGGCGCCGAGGAGCAGGATCAAGCCGGCGAGTGTTCGCAGGGCACTCACGAGGGCGATTGTAGCGCGACTGACGGGATTTTCGTCCGCGGTCCCGAGGCCTTCGCCACCAGCTCGTCCCACAGGCCGTCCATGTCGTCGCGAAACAGCAGCGCGTCCTCGGCGGGCAGCACGTACCAGGCGTCGCGCTCGAGCTCCTGCGCGAGCTGCTGCGGCATCCAGGCGGAAAAGCCGGCGTACAGCCGGTAGCGGCCGCCCTCGCCGGCGAGCAGCCCGCCGACGATCTGCGGGTGCATGGTCAGGTACACGTTCTTCAGCACGTGGAACGCCGGCGCCGGCGGCGGCTCGCCGGCGGCAAAGAGCGCCACCACGCTGCGCGGCAGCACCGGGCCGCCGAACCACAGCGGCCGGCCTTCGTGGCGCGCGCTCGTGGGCTTGTTGAGGATCACGCCGAGCGTCTGGCCGTCCTCGAGCTGCGTGACCAGCACCACGCTGCGCGCGAAGCGCTCGTCCTGCATCCCGGGCCGCGCGACGAGCAGCACGCCGTTGGCGGGCTGCTCCTGCTGGGCGGCCGCGGGCGCGGCGGCGACCAGGAGCGCGCAGGCGATCGGGCGCAGGGCGTCCAGCATCAGCGCCGTGCCGCGGAGGCGAGCACCTGCGGGTTCACCACGTGGATGGGCGCGCCCGCGGCATAGGCGAGGATCTGGTCGAAGATGTCGGCGAACTGGATCTCGTACTCGTCGCGCGACACGTAGCCGATGTGCGGGGTGGCGACGACGTTGTCCAGCGCGAGCAGCGGCTCGGCGGCCGGGTCGCGCACCGGCTCGTGCTCGAAGACGTCGACCGCCGCCATGCCGGGTCGTCCCGCGCGCAGCGCGGCGAGGAGCGCGCCCGGCGCGATGAGCCCCGCTCGGCTCGTGTTGACGAGGAGCGCGTCGGGCTTCATGCGCGCCAGGTCCGCCGCGCCGACGATGCCGCGCGTCGCGTCCACCAGGCGCAGGTGCAGCGACAGCACGTCGCAGGCGGCGAAGAAGGCCGCCTTGTCGGCCTGCACCGCGTAGCCGTCGGCGCGCGCGCGCCCGGCGGCCGCCGCGCGGGAGTGCACGAGCACCTCCATGCCGAAGGCCTTGCCGTAGCCGGCAACGACGGCGCCGATGCGCCCGTAGCCGAAGATGCCGAGCGTCCTGCCGCGCAGGCTCGCGCCCATGCCGCTTTGCCACTTGCCCGCCTTGAGCGAGGCCACCTGCTGGGGGATGCGGCGCATGGCCGCGAGCACGAGGCCCCAGGTGAGCTCGGCGGCAGCGTAGGAGGGGGTGTCCGGGTGCTGGCCCGAGGACACCACGATGCCCAGGCGCGTGCAGGCGTCCACGTCGATGTGCGGGTAGACGCTGCGCTGGCTGATGAGCCTGAGCCTGGGCAGGCGCTCGAGCAGCGGCGCGCGGACCTGCGTGCGCTCGCGGATCAGCACCAGGCACTCGGAGTCCGCGAGGCGCGCGGCGAGCGCGTCCACGTCCTGCACGTGGTCGTTCCAGACGGTGACCTCGTGGCTCTTGAGCTTGGCGAACGCGCGCAGCGTGCGCACCGTGTCGTGATAGTCGTCAAGGACGGTGATCTTCATTTCGCAGCGGGTCCTTTCAGCTCGATGACGTTGCCTTCGGGGTCGTCTACGTACAGCGACGGCCCTTCGCCCCCGGCGCCGTAGCGCGTCTCCAGCGGCCCGGCGCTCGCGCCATGGGCGCGCAGCTGCGCGCGGATGGCCGCCTCGTCGAAGGGCTCTACGCGCAGGCAGAAATGATCGAGGTTGCGGCCCTCGCGCCCGGGCGCCGCCCCGCCCGCGCGTCCGAGCGCGCCGTCCACGGGCACCAGGTCGATGAGCG
>DATFEJ010000321.1:0-11104 GCA_035251235.1 Burkholderiales bacterium | reverse complement strand
GAAGAAGCCCGTGCCGCGGCCGGCGGGACGCCGCGCGCCGGCCAGGGCGAAGCCCGAGGGCGACAGGAAGGCGAAGAAGCCCGAAGCCGCTGCGCCCAAGACCACGGTGAAGCGCGCGAAGAAAGTGGTCAAGGAAGACGGCGGAGAGAAGAAGGAGTAAGCCATGCTGCAGCCGGCACGTACCAAGTACAGAAAACAGCAGAAGGGACGCAATACCGGGTATGCGACGCGGGGCAACAAGGTGTCCTTCGGCGAATACGGGCTCAAGGCCGTGGGACGCGGCCGGCTGACCGCGCGCCAGCTCGAGGCGGCGCGCCGGGCGCTTTCGCGCCACATCAAGCGCGGCGGCCGCGTGTGGATCCGGGTATTTCCCGACAAGCCGATCTCGCAAAAGCCCGCCGAGGTGCGCATGGGCAACGGCAAGGGCAACCCGGAATACTTCGTCTGCGAGATTCAGCCGGGCAAGATCATCTATGAGATGGACGGCGTGGACGCGGGGGTCGCCAAGGAGGCGTTCGCGCTCGCCTCGGCGAAGCTGCCGTTCAAGACCATTGTCGTGCAACGGATGCTGGGGTAAGCCATGAAGGCGAGCGAGCTACGCGCAAAGAACGGTGAGGAGCTGGCGAAGGAGCTGAACGAGCTGCTGAAGGCGCAGTTCGGCTTGCGCATGCAGCTCGCCACCCAGCAGCTCGGCAATACCAGCCAGATCAAGAAGGTGCGTCGCGACATCGCGCGCGTGCGCACCGTGCTCAAGGAGAAGGCGGGCAAATGAGCCAGGCAGAAACGCAGCAAGCGCGGTCCTCCCGCACCCTGACGGGGCGGGTGGTCAGCGACCGCATGCAAAAGACGGTCACGGTGCTCGTGCAGCGCCGCGTCAAGCACCCGGTGGTCGGCAAGACCATCACCCTGTCCAAGAAATACCACGCGCATGTGGAAGGCGGCGAGGTGCGCCAGGGCGATCTGGTGGAGATCGCGGAGTGCCGTCCGATTTCGCGCACCAAGTCCTGGAAGGTGACGCGGCTGATCGAGAAGTCGAAGACGATTTAGGTTGCCCAAGGCGCGGATTCCGCGATAGAATTCGCGCCCTTTCGCCCCGTACGGGGTCCAAAACTGCCCGCCCGGCCGAGCCGGACGAAGCAAGTTGGATGGAGAGTTTCCGATGATTCAGATGCAGTCGATTTTGGACGTGGCCGACAATACCGGCGCGCGCTCGGTGATGTGCATCAAGGTGCTGGGCGGCTCCAAGCGCCGCTACGCCAGCATCGGCGACGTCATCAAGGTGAGCGTCAAGGACGCGGCGCCACGCGGCCGCGTGAAGAAGGGCGAGATCTACGACGCGGTCGTGGTGCGCACGGCCAAGGGCGTGCGCCGCGCCGACGGGTCGCTCATCCGCTTCGACAACAACGCCGCGGTGCTGCTCACCCCGAAGCTCGAGCCGATCGGCACGCGCATCTTCGGCCCGGTGACGCGCGAGCTGCGTACCGAGCGCTTCATGAAGATCGTGTCGCTCGCGCCCGAAGTTCTCTGAGCGGACTCGCAAGGAATACTGTCATGCATCGCATTCGCAAGGGCGACGAGGTGATCGTCATCTCCGGCCGGGACAAGGGCAAGCGCGGCACCGTGCTGCGCCGCGTCGACGCCGAGTTCGTGGTGGTGGAAGGCATCAACCGCGTGAAGAAGCACACGCGCCCCAACCCGATGAAGGGCGTGACCGGCGGCATCGTCGACAAGGACATGCCGATCCACGTCTCCAACATCGCGCTGTTCAATCCCGCGACGCAGAAGGCCGACCGCATCGGCTTCAAGCAGCTCGGCGACGGGCGCAAGGTGCGCGTGTTCAAGTCGAACGGCGAGCAGGTGGACGTATAGGGTGAGATCGATGGCCAAGGAAAAATCCCCCCAGACAGACAAGGCCGACAAGGCCGCCCAGGCGGAAAAAGCCGAGAAGGCCGGCCGGGCCGCCGACAAGGCAGCCAAGGCGGCCAAGGCGGCGGAAAAGCCCGCCGAGAAGCCGGCCAAGTCGACGCTGCCGGTGCCGCCGGCGCGCCTGGCGCAGTACTACCAGGAGAAGGTGGTGCCCGAGCTGGTGAAGAAGTTCGGCTACAAGACGACCATGCAGGTGCCGCGCATTCGCAAGATCACGCTCAACATGGGCGTGGGCGAATCGATCGGCGACAAGAAGGTGCTCGACAACGCCGTGGCGGACATGGCGAAGATCGCGGGTCAGAAGCCGGTGGTCACCAAGTCGCGCCGCTCGATCGCCAACTTCAAGCTGCGCGTCGGCTATCCCATCGGCTGCATGGTCACCCTGCGCGGCGCGCGCATGTACGAGTTCCTCGACCGGCTCGTCAACATCGCCATTCCCCGCATCCGCGACTTCCGCGGCGTGTCGAACCGCGCCTTCGACGGGCGCGGCAACTACAGCCTCGGGGTGCGCGAGCAGATCATCTTTCCGGAGATCGAGTACGACAAGATCGACGCGCTCCGGGGCATGAACATCGCCATTACCACGACGGCGAAGACGGACGACGAGGCGAAGGCCCTGCTCGCTGCGTTCCGCTTCCCGTTCAAGCACTGAAGGAGCCGTCATGGCCAAGCTTGCCGTCAAACTCCGGGAACAGAAGCGCAGACAGACCGTGGCCAAGTTCAAGGCCAAGCGTCAGGCGCTGCTCGAGCTGCTCCGCGACCCGAAAACCGCCGACGAGGACCGCGAGGCCGCGCGCGACAAGCTGCAGAAGCTGCCGCGCGATGCTTCGCCGACCCGGCTGCGCAACCGCTGCGCCATCACCGGCCGGCCGCGGGGCGTGTACCGCAAGTTCGGGCTGGGGCGCAACAAGCTGCGCGAGCTCGCGCTGCGCGGCGAGGTGCCGGGCGTGATCAAGGCGAGCTGGTAAGGAG
Organism: Burkholderiales bacterium; assembly: GCA_035251235.1. Lineage (GTDB taxonomy): Bacteria > Pseudomonadota > Gammaproteobacteria > Burkholderiales > SG8-39 > JAABQT01. The sequence continues at coordinate 8,206 of DATFEJ010000321.1, read as the reverse complement.
ACCCGCGCATGAGCATGACCGATCCGATCGCCGACATGCTGACCCGCATCCGCAACGCCCAGATGGTGGGCCACACGGAGGTCAGCATGCCCTGCTCCAAGCTGAAGATGTCCATCGCCAGGGTCCTCAAGGACGAGGGCTACATCGAGGACTTCGCGGTGCGCGAGGAAAGCGCCATGAAGGAGCTGCGCATCGGCCTGAAGTACTACGCCGGCAAACCGGTGATCGAGCGCATCGAGCGCGTGTCCAAGCCCGGCCTGCGCGTCTACAAGGGCAGGAACGACATCCCGCGCGTCATGAACGGGCTGGGCGTGGCGATCCTGTCGACCTCGCGCGGCGTCATGACGGACCGCAAGGCGCGCGCCGACGGCGTCGGCGGCGAAGTCCTCTGCATCGTGGCCTGAGGAAAGCGCCATGTCTCGCATCGCCAAGTTCCCGATCGCGCTGCCCAAAGGCGTCGAGGTGACGCTTGCCCCCGGCAGCATTTCCGTCAAGGGCCCGCTCGGCACGATGGCGCGGCCGATGGATCCCAACGTCAGCATCCAGAAGGAAGGCGAAACGCTGGTGTGCAAGGCGTTGGGCAACTCGCACCACGCAAACGCGATGTCGGGCACCTTGCGCGCCCTGGTCGCCAACATGGTCACCGGCGTGAGCAAGGGCTTCGAGAAGCGCCTGGCGCTCGTGGGCGTGGGCTACCGCGCGCAGGCACAGGGCGACAAGCTCAACCTCACGGTCGGCTTTTCGCACCCGGTGGTGCACCAGATGCCCAAGGGCGTCAAGGTCGCCACGCCCACGCAGACCGAAGTCATCATCACCGGCATCGACAAGCAGCTCGTCGGCCAGGTGGCCGCGGAGATCCGCGACGCCAAGCCGCCCGAGCCCTACAAGGGCAAGGGCGTGCGCTACGCCAACGAGCAGATCGTGCTGAAGGAAACGAAGAAGAAGTAACGGAGCGCCCATGGCCGACAAGAACATTTCCCGACTGCGCCGCGCGCAGCAGACGCGGCTGAAGATCCGCGAGATCGGCGCCGTGCGCCTGACGGTGCACCGCAGCAACAGCCACATCTACGCCCAGATCACGTCGAGCGCGGGCGACAAGGTGCTGGCGGCGGCGTCCACCGCGGAGAAGGAAGTGCGCGCGCAGCTCAAGAACGGCGGCAACCGCAAGGCGGCCGAGGCGGTGGGTGCGCGCATCGCGCAGAAGGCGAAGCAGGCCGGCATCGAGCGCGTGGCGTTCGACCGCGCCGGCTACCGCTATCACGGTCGCGTCAAGGCGCTCGCCGAAGCCGCGCGCGCCGGCGGCCTCAAGTTCTAAGGGATTCCCATGGCGAAAATGCAGCCCAGGATGCAGCAGAGCGAGGAGCGCTCCGACGGTCTTCGCGAGAAGATGGTGGCGGTCAACCGCGTGACGAAGGTCGTGAAGGGCGGGCGGGTGCTCGGCTTCGCCGCGCTGACCGTGGTCGGCGACGGCGACGGCGGCATCGGCATGGGCAAGGGCAAGGCGCGCGAAGTGCCCGTGGCGGTGCAAAAGGCGATGGAGGAGGCGCGCCGCAAGCTTTTCAAGGTCAAGCTCAAGAACGGCACGCTGCACCACGCGGTGACGGGACGCCACGGCTCGGCGGTGGTCCTCATGCAGCCCGCGTTCGAGGGCACCGGGATCATCGCCGGCGGCCCCATGCGCGCGGTGTTCGAGGTGATGGGCGTGACCAACGTGCTGGCCAAGTGCTTCGGGTCCACCAATCCCTACAACGTGGTGCGCGCCACCCTGAAGGGGCTGCAGGCCATGAACACGCCGGCAGAAATCGCCGCCAAGCGCGGCAAGTCGGTGCAAGAGATCCAGTCCTAGGAATCGCCATGGCAGACGGAAAGATCAGGATCAAGCTGGTGAAGAGCACTGCGGGCTGCAAGGCGGGACACTGCGCGACGGTGCGCGGCCTCGGCCTGCGCAGGCTGCACCAGACGGTCGAGCTCAAGGACACGCCGGCAGTGCGCGGCATGATCGAAACGGTTTCCTACCTCGTGCGGGTGGAAGGGTAATCGCATGCGCTTGAACACTTTGAAGCCGGCGCCGGGCGCCAAGAAGTCGCGCCATCGCGTCGGCCGCGGCGTCGGCTCCGGCTGGGGCAAGACCGCGGGCCGGGGACACAAGGGCCAGCGCGCGCGCTCGGGCGGCTATCACAAGGTCGGCTTCGAGGGCGGCCAGATGCCGCTGCACCGGCGCCTGCCCAAGCGCGGCTTCGCCTCGCCGACGCGCACGCACATCGCGCAAGTGCGGCTGTCCGAGCTGCAGCGCATGACGCTCGCCGACATCGACCTGGCGGCGCTCAAGGCCGAGGGCATCGTGCCGCGCGAGGCGCGCGCCGCCAAGGTCTTTCTTTCGGGCAAGATCGAGCGGCCCGTCACGCTCAAGGGACTGGGCGTGACCAAGGGCGCGCGCGCGGCAATCGAAGGCGCGGGCGGCAAGATCGAGCAAGCGCCCGCGGCGCAGAAGGCCGGGGACTGAGGCTTGGCCAATCCACTCCCCGCGACCGGACGCTCGGGACGCTACGGCGATCTCAAGCGCCGGCTGCTGTTCCTGCTGGGCGCGCTGGTCGTGTTCCGCATCGGCGCGCATATCCCGGTGCCGGGCATCGATCCGAACGTGCTCGCCGACCTGTTCAAGAGCCAGCAGGGCGGCATTCTCGGCATGTTCAACATGTTCTCGGGTGGCGCGCTGTCGCGCTTCACGATCTTCGCCCTGGGCATCATGCCGTACATCTCGGCCTCGATCATCATGCAGCTGATGACCGCGGTCAGCCCGCAGCTGGACCAGTTGCGCAAGGAAGGCGAGTCCGGTCGCCGCAAGATCACGCAGTACACGCGCTATGGCACGCTCGTGCTGGCGCTCTTCCAGGCGACGGGCATTTCCATCGCGCTGGAATCCCAGGCGGGCCTGGTGCTGGACCCGGGACTGATGTTCCGCGTCACCACCGTCACCACGCTGGTGACGGGCACCATGTTCCTGATGTGGCTCGGCGAGCAGGTCACCGAACGGGGACTCGGCAACGGCATCTCGATCATCATCTTCGCCGGCATCGCCGCCGGCCTGCCGAGCGCCATCGCGGGAACGCTCGAGCTGGTGCGCACGGGAGCGATGCATCCCCTCACTGCCTTGCTGATCGCCGCGGCCGTGCTGCTGGTGACGGCGGTGGTGGTCTTCGTCGAGCGCGGGCAGCGCAAGATCCTGGTCAATTACGCCAAGCGCCAAGTGGGCAACCGCGTCTACGGCGGGCAGAGCTCGCACCTGCCGTTCAAGATGAACATGGCGGGCGTCATCCCGCCGATCTTCGCGTCCTCGCTCATCCTCTTTCCGGCGACCCTGCTCGGCTGGTTCGGCGCCGCCGAGGGCATGATCTGGCTGCGGGACGTGGCGGCGACGCTCACGCCCGGCCAGCCGATCTACGTGCTGCTGTACGCGGGGCTCATCATCTTCTTTTGCTTTTTCTACACGGCGCTGCAGTACAACCCGAAGGAAACGGCGGACAACCTGAAGAAATCGGGCGCGTTCGTGCCGGGCATCCGGCCGGGAGAGCAGACGGCGCGCTACCTGGAGAAGATCCTGTTGCGGCTGACGCTGGCGGGGGCGATCTACGTGACGCTGGTGTGCCTGCTGCCGGAATTCCTCATCCTGCGCTGGAACGTGCCGTTTTATTTCGGCGGCACGTCGCTGCTGATCATCGTCGTGGTGACGATGGACTTCATGGCGCAGGTGCAGGCTTACGTCATGACGCACCAGTACGAGGGCCTGCTGCGCAAGGCCAATTTCAAGGGCGGGCTCCCGGTGCGCTGAGCGGCGCGCCCATGGCTAGGGACGATTTCAGCCGGATCAATGGTCGCGTCGCCTGCCGCGCGAGAAATAGGGAACAAGGAGCAAGACATGAAAGTGATGGCATCGGTGAAGAAGATCTGCCGCAAGTGCAAGATCGTGCGGCGCAAGGGGGTGGTGCGGGTGATTTGCGCCGATCCGCGCCACAAGCAGCGACAGGGTTGATAAGACCTTGACGCAACAGGTATAATTCCAGGTTTTTCCGGGACCCGCCATGGCTCGCATTGCAGGCATCAACATCCCCAACCATCAGCACGCGGAAATCGCGCTGACGGCGATCTACGGCATCGGCCGCGCGCGGGCGCGCGCGCTGTGCGCCGCGGCCGGCGTCGAGCGCACGCGCAAGATCAAGGACCTGAGCGACTCCGACATGGAACGGCTGCGCGAGCAGGTCACGCGGCTGACTCTCGAAGGCGACCTGCGCCGCGAGGTGTCGATGTCCATCAAGCGCCTGATGGATCTCGGCTGCTACCGCGGCGTGCGCCATCGCAAGGGCCTGCCGGTGCGCGGGCAGCGCACGCGCACCAACGCGCGCACCCGCAAGGGGCCGCGCAAGGCCGCCATCAAGCTCAACGTGCCGGCCGGCAAGGCCGCTTAACCGGGAAACCCCACCATGGCCAGCCGCACCACGCCCAGCACTCAGCAGCTGCAGCAGACCGCTTCCGCGCGCGCGCGCAAGAAGGTGAAGAAGAACGTGGCCGAGGGCATCGCCCACGTCCATGCCTCGTTCAACAACACCATCGTCACCATCACGGACCGGCAGGGCAACACCCTGTCGTGGGCGACCTCGGGCAACGCGGGCTTCAAGGGCTCGCGCAAGTCGACGCCGTTCGCGGCGCAGGTGGCCGCGGAGCGCGCCGGCCGCGCGGCGCAGGAGTGCGGCGTGAAGAACATCGAAGTGCGCATCAAGGGGCCCGGGCCCGGCCGCGAGTCGGCGGTGCGCGCGCTCAACGCCATCGGGCTGAAGATCGGCAGCATCGCCGACGTCACCCCGGTGCCTCATAACGGCTGCCGCGCGCCCAAGCGCCGGCGGGTCTGAGTCAGCGAGTCCAGGAGAACGCATGGCCAGGGATCTAGACGCGAAGTGCCGCCAGTGCCGCCGGGAAGGCGAGAAGCTCTTCCTCAAGGGCGAGAAATGCTTCACCGACCGCTGCGCCGTGGAGCGGCGCGGCTACGCGCCGGGCCAGCACGGGCAGAAGAGCGGCAGCCGCATGTCCGACTTCGGCAAGCAGCTGCGCGAGAAGCAGAAGCTGCGCCGCACCTACGGCGTGCTCGAGCGGCAGTTCCGCAAGACGTACGCTGAAGCCGCACGCTCCAAGGGTGTCACCGGCGAGCGCCTGCTGCAGCTCCTGGAGACGCGGCTGGACAACGTCGCCTACCGCATGGGCTTCGGCGCCTCGCGTACCGAGGCGCGCCAGGTGGTGCGGCACAACGGCATCCTCGTGAACGGCAAGCGCGTCAACATCCCCTCCTACCTGGTGCGTCCCGGCGACGTCGTCGAGGTGGCGGGCAAGGCGAAGGAGCAGCTGCGCATCAAGGCGGCGAGCGAGGCGGCCGAGAGCCGCGGCGTCCCCGAGTGGCTGGAGGTGGACGCCAAGGCCCTCAAGGGAACCTTCAAGTCGCTGCCCGCGCGCACGGACCTGCCGTCCACGGTCAACGAAAGCCTCATCATCGAGCTTTACTCGAAGTAACGGGAAATCACGAACATGCCGCAATCCGGATTCCTCAAGCCGCGCATCGTCGATGTGCAGAACCTTTCCCCGTCGCACGCCAAGGTCACCATGGAGCCTTTCGAGCGCGGCTACGGCCACACGCTCGGCAATGCCCTGCGCCGCGTGCTCCTTTCCTCCATGCCGGGCTGCGCGCCCACCGAAGTGCAGATCGCGGGCGTCGTGCACGAGTACTCGACCCTGGACGGCGTGCGCGAGGACGTGGTCGACATCCTGCTCAACCTCAAGGGCATCGTCTTCCGGCTGCATAACCGCCAGGAAGCGATCCTCAGCCTGAAGAAGAAGGGCGAGGGACCCGTGACCGCGGCGGACATCGAGGCCTCGCACGACGTCGAGCTCGTCAACCCGGAGCACGTCATCGCCCACCTGTCGGCCAACGGGGCGCTGGAGATGCAGATCAAGGTCGAGTCGGGCCGCGGCTACGTGCCGGGCAACATGCGCTTCCTGCCCGAGGAGACCAAGGGCATCGGTCGCATCATCCTCGACGCTTCCTTCAGCCCGGTGCGCCGCGTGTCGTACGCGGTGGAATCGGCGCGCGTCGAGCAGCGCACCGACCTCGACAAGCTGATCATGGACATCGAGACCAACGGCTCGATCGAGCCCGAGGAGGCGATCCGCTACGCGGCGCGCGTGCTGGTCGACCAGCTCTCGGTGTTCGCGCAGCTGGAAGGCACCGCGCTGCCCACCGAGGCGCCCAAGTCGCCCACGGTCGACCCGATCCTGCTGCGGCCGGTGGACGACCTCGAGCTCACGGTGCGCTCGGCCAACTGCCTCAAGGCCGAGAACATCTACTACATCGGCGACCTGATCCAGAGGAGCGAAACCGAGCTGCTGAAGACGCCCAACCTCGGCCGCAAGTCGCTCAACGAGATCAAGGAAGTGCTCGCTTCGCGCGGCCTGACCCTGGGCATGAAGCTGGAAAACTGGCCGCCGGCCGGTCTCGAGCATCACCGCTGAGAAGAGGTCGCCATGCGCCACGGACTGGGCCTGCGCAAGCTGAACCGCACCTCGAGCCACCGGCTCGCGATGCTGCGCAACATGATGGTGTCGCTCCTGCGCCACGAGGAGATCAAGACCACGCTGCCCAAGGCGAAGGAGCTGCGCCGGGTGGTCGAGCCGATGATCACGCTCGGCAAGGCGCCCTCGCTCGCCAACCGGCGGCTGGCGTTCGACCGGCTGCGCGACCGCGCGATCGTCGGCAAGCTGTTCGACGAGCTCGGGCCGCGCTACGTGAAGAGAAATGGCGGCTACCTGCGCATCCTGAAGAGCGGGCTGCGCAAGGGCGACAACGCGCCGATGGCGCTGGTGACGCTCATGGACCGCCCCGAGCCCAAGGCAGAGGACAAGAAGCCGGCGGAGGAGAAGAAGGCCGCGTAGCGCGCATTGCGGCACGGGCGAAGACCAAGGCCGGGGCGACCCGGCCTTTTGTTTTTGGCCGGCCCGCGGCATGCTGCGAGCCATGAGCTGGTTCTGGATCCTCGGCATCGCCGCCAACGTCACCTTGACGGTGCTGGCCATCGTCTGGGTGATCCGCCAGGGCAAGCCGAAAGGCGATGCGCCGAAGGAGCCGCAGGACCCGCCCGCCTAGGCGAGCAGGATCGCGCGGTAGTCGTTGACGTTGGTGCGCGTCGGTCCGGTGATCACCAGGTCGCCCAAGGCGCCAAAGAACCCGTAGCTGTCGTTGGCGTCCAGCAGCGCCCGCGCATCGATGCCGCGCGCGCGTGCGCGGGCCAGCGTGTCGGGCGCGATGACGGCCCCGGCGTTGTCCTGCGAGCCGTCGATGCCGTCGGTGTCCGCGGCGATGGCGTGCACGTTCGGCGCTCCGTCGAGCGCCAAGGCGAGCGCGAGCAGGAACTCCGCGCAGCGGCCGCCACGTCCGCCCTGGCCGCGCACGGTGACCGTGCACTCGCCGCCGGAGATCAGTACCGACGGCCTGCGCGCCGCGCGCGCCCGAGCAGCCATCGCTTTCGCGACCTCGCGAGCTTCGCCGGTGATGTCGTCGCCGAGGACGACGGGAGCGATGCCCCTGGCCGCGAACACGTCCGCGGCCGCCTCGAGCGAACGGCGCGCAGTGGCGATGACACGATTCTCCACGCGCGCGAAGACCGGGTCGCCGGGCTTGGGCGTCTCGGAGAAGGGGCCGGGCGCGGCGATGCCGTACTTCTCCAGGACCGCGCGCGCATCGGCGATCGTCGTCGGATCCGGCGCGCAGGGGCCCGAGGCGACGTGCGTCGGATGGTCGCCGGTGACGTCGGAGATGACGAGCGCCAGCACCGGCGCGCGGCAGGCTGCAGCCAGGCGCCCGCCCTGGATCGCCGACAGGTGCTTGCGCACGGTGTTCATCTCCTGGATCGGCGCGCCGCAGCGCAGGAGCTCGCGCGTCATCGCCTTCAGGCCTTCCATCGGCACCCCAGGCGCCGGCAGCGACAGCAGGCTCGAGCCGCCTCCCGAGACAAGCGCGAGCAGCAGGTCGTCGGGCCCGAGCTTGCGGACCTCCGCCAGCAGCGCGCGCGCCGCGCCTTCGCCCGCCGCGTCCGGCACCGGGTGCCCGGCCTCGATCACGCGGATGCGCTCGGTGGGCAGGCCATGCGCGTAGCGCGTGATGGCGAGG
>DATFEJ010000063.1:0-13343 GCA_035251235.1 Burkholderiales bacterium | reverse complement strand
TCTGGCCCTCGATGGAAAGGAACCTGCGCCCCGAGCGCGAGGCATCGAGGGTCGTCGGCAACCCTTCCGTGCTCCTCCTCTACGGCGATCAGGACGAATACACTCCGCCCGAGCACGGCAAGCGGATCATGCGCGCGTTCGGAAATGCGGCGAGCGCCGAGATGATCGTGGTCCCGGGAGTCGGACATACTTACGTTTACCGCGACGCTGCTCCCATTTACGAAGAGCGCGTGGTCCCGTTCCTCAGCAAGGCGCTGCGCAACGGACAGGGAAGATAGATAGCCGAACATCGGGAGAGCCGTTCCAATGGAACCCAAGCAAGTCTCCGACACCTGGGAACGCGGCAGCCCCTACGAGCGCTACGTCGGCCGCTGGAGCCGGCAGGTCGCACCGAAGTTCCTCTCCTGGCTCAACGTGCCCGCCGGCCGCAAGTGGCTCGACGTGGGCTGCGGCACCGGCGCGCTGTGCGCCGCGATCCTCGACCATTGCGCCCCCGCCTCGGTCGCCGGCGTAGAGCCCTCCGAAGGATTCCTCAAGACCGCGAAGGACAACCTCGCCAACCGCGCCTCGCTGCACCAGGGCAGCGCTACGCAGATCCCATTGGGCGACGCGTCGGTGGACGTCGTGGTCTCGGGGCTGGTGCTCAACTTCGTCCCGGATCCGCGCGCCGCGCTCGCCGAGATGGCGCGCGTCACGGGCAAGGGAGGAAGGATCGCCGGCTACGTCTGGGACTACGCCGGCAAGATGGAGCTCATGCGCCACTTCTGGGACGCGGCGGTGGCGCTCGACCCGGCCGCCGCCAAGCTGGACGAAGGCCCGCGCTTCCCGCTGTGCCACCCGCAGGCGCTGGAGAAGCTCTTCGCCGAAGCCGGGCTGAAGGACGTCGCAGTAGCGCCGATCGACATTCCCACGCCCTTCGCGAGCTTCGACGACTACTGGCAGCCCTTCCTCGGCGGCCAGGGGCCGGCGCCCGCCTACGCCATGTCGCTCGACGAGACCGCGAGAGCGCGCCTGCGCGAGCGCATCCGGGAACGCATGCCCACGTCTGCCGACGGGGCGATCTCGTTGATCGCGCGCGCCTGGGCGGTGCGCGGGACGCTCGCAGCGTAGGCCCCCGGCACACCCATCAGGGGTATGCTTTGCGTGCCGGCGCACGCGACGCGTCGGCAGCAGGCGGAAGGAGGCGTCCATGCGCATGCGCGACCTCTGCAAATACGCCGTGGTACTGACGGCCGGCGTGCTCACGACGCAAGGCGCCGCCGCGCAGCCCTATTTCGGGCTGGGCTTCACCAGCCTTTCCCTGAGCACCGACTACGCGCCCATCGACGGGCAGAGCGGCACCGGCTTCGCCCTCATCGGCGGCTACGAGTTCGCGCAGACCTGGTCGATCGAGCTGTCGGTCAGCGCCGCGGACATCGATACGGGGCCCACGGTGGGCATCTACTACCCCGCGGACAGCGCCGAGTACAGCATCCTGCGCATCGCCGTGCGCAAGAGCCTGTGGACGCTCGGCGAGCACGCATGGACCCCCTGGCTCGCCGTCGGCGGCGCCTACCATTACGTCAACTGGAGCACCTTCTACTACCAGTTGGACGGCACCGGCGCGTCGCTGGGCGCCGGCGCCGACTTCGCCCTCGCCCCGTCCTGGTCGGTGCGCGTGCAGGCGATGCACAACCGCTTCTCCGCGAGCGACACCTACGGCGATGGATCGTACAGCTCGAAGACCAACGAGCTGTCGGCATCCGTGATCTATACGCTGCGTTGAGCGCGGCGGGGTGCCCTAGGCACTCGGCGCGGGATCGATCCGGCGCAACGCGTGCTCGATCTCCTCCGCCGCCTGCGGCCGCACCAGCCGCGCCACTTCCTTCCCGTCCGCCAGCAGCACCAGCGTCGGCCAGAGCTTCACCTCGAACGACCGCCCCAACCTTCGCCCGCTCGCGTCGGCCACCTTCAGGTGGCGCACGCCCGGGTGCGCGGCCAGCGCCTGGGCGATGAGCGGCCGCGCGCGCCTGCAGTGACCGCAGGTCGGGCTGCCGAACTCGAGCAGCGCAGGGCCGTGCAGCGCATCCACTTCGGCGCGCGCGGGCTCGGTTTCCAGGTATCCGGATTCCACGGCGCCGAAGTCTGCCCGCAGTACGCAGTTCGCGCCAGCGGCGCGCCCGGCCGTGTCAGAATCCGCGCAAGCCAAGGGAAGGCTCCGCCATCGCCACCGTCCTCGTCACCGGCGCCAACAAGGGCATCGGGCTGGAGTTCTGCCGCCAGCTGCACGCGCGCGGCGACCGGGTCGTCGCCACCTGCCGCCGGCCGTCGCCCGAGCTGGGCGCGCTGCCGGCGCGCATCCTGGAGGACATCGACGTGACGAGCGACGCCTCCTGCGCGCGCCTGGCGCGCACGCTCGCCGGCGTGGCGCTCGACTGGCTGGTGCTCAACGCCGGGGTGTTCGAGTCCTCCGGCTTCGGCAAGCTCGACTTCGACCGCATGGCGTACGAGTACGACGTCGACGCGCTCGGGCCGCTGCGCGTCGCGCAGGCGCTCGCCGGCAACCTCGCCGCCGGCGCGAAGATCGCGCTGGTCGCCAGCCGCGCGGGATCGATCGGCGACAACGCCTCGGGCGGCAACTACGGCTACCGCATGGCCAAGGCCGCGCTCAACATGGCGGGCGTGACGCTGGCGCGCGACCTGCACGCGCGCGGCGTCGCCGTCGTCATGCTGCACCCGGGCGTGGTGGACACGGACCTGTTCCGCTTCGCCGAGCGCTCGCTCGGCCGGATGGTGCGCGCGGGCGACGCCGTCACGCCCGCGGTCGCGGTGCGCGACATGCTGCCGCGCATCGACGAGCTGACGCTCGAGACGAGCGGCCGGTTCCTGCACCGCAACGGCCAGGTCCTGCCCTGGTAGGGCCGGGCGCTAGGCGCCCGCCGGCTGCGGTGACCCGCCGTGCAGGTGCTGGCGCAGCATCGCGCCGAAGTGGGTCATGGAGAACTTGTTCAGCCGCACCACGCGCGCCCGCGCGCGCAGCGCCGGCGGCAGGATGCGGAGCGCATCCTCTTTCGTCTCCACCTCCACGGTAAGCCAGCCCTTGTGCTCGCCGTCGGCGCAGCCGAAGTCGGCGTGCGTCATGAAATGCGAGCCGGTGTCCATGAAGATCTGCACCGCCTGGCCGCAGGCGACGGAGTCCGCCGCGTGCGGGACTTCGATCAGAAATCGGGCCATGTCGGGGCCTCCGTGACGATTGAATGGCGGCCATGCTAGCCGCGCTTTGTATCCGCCCGACGGCCGGCCTGTTTCGAATTGTTGCCGGGCATATGCCAGAATCGGCCCGAGGAGGGCGACATGAAGCCGAAATGGGCCACCACGCTGCACAAGGACATCGACGAGCTCGCCAAGGGACTGGGCACCGTGCTGGTGGACTCGTTCCACTACCTCGCGCTGTTCGCCATCGGCGCCACCATCGTCTGGTCGGCGGTCACGGCGTTCATCGGCATGGCGGCGGCCAAGGGCCACGCCTCGATCGACGACATCCTGCTGCTGTTCATCTACCTCGAGCTCGGCGCCATGGTCGGCATCTACTTCAAGACCAACCACATGCCGGTGCGCTTCCTCATCTACGTCGGCATGACCGCGCTCACCCGGCTGCTCATTTCCGACGTCCAGGACCACCACCGGCCCGGCATGGAGGTGATCTACGTCACCGCGGCCATCCTGCTGCTCGCGCTCGCCACCCTGACCGTACGCTTGGGCTCGGCGAAGTTCCCCTCCCCCCCGGGCGACGAGTCGGCGAGGAAATAGGCCGGGATGCGCCCATGCTGAGAAAGATCGCCGCCGTGTCGCTCGCCGTCTCCTTCGTCGCCATGGCCACCTCGGGGATCATGATGTTCGTCGTCGAGAAGCCCTCGTTCACCCTGCAGATGCACCCGGTGCACAAGACCTTCGGCCTGCTCATGATCGCCGCGGCGATCACGCACCTGTCGCTCAACTTCCGCGCACTGCTCGCGCACCTGAGGACGCGCTCGGTCGCGGTCTACGGCAGCGTGCTGGTCGCGCTGCTGGTGGCCGCCTACGGCGTCGTCCTCCAGAAGACCGTGCCGCCCGAGCTCGCGCAGCAGATGGACGCCGCGGCGGCCAAGGCGGATGCGGATGACTGAGGCCAGCGCGCGCGCGTCGCTGCTGTGCGCCGCGCTGCTCGCGCTTTCCGGCTGCGCGAGCGCGCCGGCGCTGCAGGCAGAGAGCCTCGCGCGCGCGCTCGCCGCGCCGCACCGCAGTCCCGCCAATGTCGCGCGCGATCCCTACCGCCACCCGCGCGAGGTGATCGAGTTCTTCGGCATCCGCGCGGACAGCGTGGTGGTGGAGATCCTGCCCGGCAGCGCCGGGTACTACCTGGAGATCCTCGCGCCGCTGCTGCGGGAGCGGGGCCTCTACGTCGCCGCGAGCCGCGACGCCCTCGCCGCCCCGCAGTACCTCGCCGACCACCGGAAGCTGCTCGCGCGCCTGCAGGCCGAGCCGAAGCTCTACGGCAAGGTGCAGGTGACGCAGTTCAACGCCGGGCTGCACGACATCGCCCCGCCGGGCAGCGCCGACTTCGTCCTCACCTTCCGCAACCTGCACAACTGGGTCGAGCGCCGCGAGGTCGAGGGCGCGCTCGCCGCCTTCCACAAGGCGCTGAAGCCCGGCGGCATCCTCGGCGTGGTCGATCACCGCGGGCGCATGGATCAACCGCAGGAAGCGCAGATGAAGAGCGGGTACCTGCGCCAGGACTACGCCGTAGCGCTCATCGAGAAGGCCGGCTTCCGGCTGCTGGCCGCCTCCGAGGTCAACGCCAACCCGAAGGACACCAAGGACCACCCCGCCGGCGTGTGGACGCTGCCGCCCACCTACCGCCTGAAGGGCGAGGAGCGCGAGAAGTACCGCGCGATCGGCGAAAGCGACCGCTTCACCCTCAGGTTCGAGAGGCGCTAGTCTTTTCCGCCTTGCGCCCCGGGAGGCCACCATGAGACGGCTCCTGATCCTCGCCATCACGCACGCCACCGCGCTCGGCGCCGGCTTCGCGCTCGGCATCTACGCGCTGCCCATCCTCACCGCGCCGCCGGCGCCCTCGGCGGGCGAGGTGGGCGCAGCGGCCGGCGGCGCCGAGTTCAAGGGCGAGTTCCGCAGGAACCTCAAGGACAGCGACTTCCTGCACTGGGGCGAGGGCACCGTCACCGTGAGCGGCACCGCGATCGCGCTGATGGGCAGGATCGCCCCGGGGCCGGACTACAAGCTGTACCTTTCGCCGGAGTTCGTCGAGACCGAGGCCGATTTCCTGCGCTTGAAGCCCAGGATGGCGCGCGTCGGCGACGTGAAGACCTTCGAGAACTTCATCGTGCCGGTGCCGCCGGGCGTCGACCCGCAGGCCTACGCCGCGGTCATCGTCTGGTGCGAGTCCTTCGGCCAGTTCATCACCGCGGCGCGCTACCGGTAGAAGACATGCCCGCCGATGCGGGCGACGGGCTTGCGCTGCTTCGCCCAGCTCGGCCGGATGTAGGTGGCGTGGAAATGCGTCGCGCCGTCCAGCTGCGTCGGCGCGCGGCCGAAGTACACGTCCGCGGCGACCTTTTGCGCCGCCTCCCAGGCCTCGCCCCAGGGCTCGGGCAGCGCGTCGAACTCCGTCCAGGCGAACGCGCCGACGTAGCGGCCGCGGATCTCGTCCCAGCGCTTCTCGTGCACCACGCCGCACACGGTATCGGGAAAGCGGCCGGAGGCCGCGCGGTTCATGGTCACCTCGGCGACCGCGTACTGCCCGGCGAGCGGCTCGCCGCGCGCCTCGTAGTAGACGTTGCGCGCCAGGCACTCGAGGCTCGCGCGCTCGCGCTCCAGCGCCCGCTCGCGCGCGCGCTCGTGCCGCGCGAACACCGAATGCATGGCGAAGCCGAGCGCGAGCAGCACGCCGCCGACGATGAGCGCGAGCGCCATGGCGTCGCGGTCGGCGCGATACCAGGCGAGGCGCGCGGCACGGCGCGCGTCGGCGAGCCACTCGGGCAGGGTGCGCCGCATGCCGGTCACTGGATGCGATGGATCTCGGTGTCGAAATTGCCGCGCCAGACGCTCAGGTCGACGCGATGCCGTCCGGTCATCGAGCTGAGCACGGCGCGCTCGTCGCCCCGTTCCCAGCTCACGCGGTAGATGGTGCGCGCGTCGCCGCGGCGCTGGTGGGTGACGGGGCCTTCGGACTCCGGCTTGCCGTACCGCTCCTTGAGGTGCGCCACCACGCCGCGCAGGTCCTTTTCGTCGAAGCGCACGTCGAAGGCCTGTACCGCGTCTTTCCTGAGGTAGAAGGTGATGCGCGCCTCGGCGCCGGCGATCTGCACCGGCGCCTTGTCGCAGCGGCGCTCGGCGGCGTCGGTCTTCCAGTCCATCGCCTTGCAGCGCGCCTCGGGGAACGCCTTGCGCACCTCGGCCTCGGTGGCGCCGAGCGCCACGCCGTTGGCGTCGAAGGCGCGGGCCGGCGTGGCCGCAAGCAGCAACAGGGTCAGACCCCATTTTCCTGCCTTACGGAAAATGGGGTCTGACCCTATTTTCTTTGTACTTGTTTCCATCGGAAGCAGTCCACGGTGTGGTCGTTCACCATGCCGACAGCCTGCATGAAAGCATACAGGATGGTGGTGCCGACGAACTTGAAGCCCCGTTTCTTCAGGTCCTTGGACAGCGCGTCGGAGGCTTCCGTTCGCGGCGGAACGTCACGGATGCCGCGTCGCCGGTTGACGACGGGCTTGCCGCCGACGAAGCCCCAGGCGTAGCGCGCGAAGCTGCCGTACTCCTTCTGCACCGCAAGGAAGGCCTTCGCGTTTGCGACCGACGCCTCGATCTTGAGGCGGTTGCGCACGATGCCCGCGTCGGCCATGAGCGCGCGCTTCTTCTTCGCGTCGAATCTGGCGACCTTCTTCGGATCGAAGCCGAGGTAGGCCTTGCGATAGGCGGCGCGCTTCCTGAGGATGGTGTCCCAGGAGAGTCCCGCCTGCGCCCCTTCGAGAATCAGCAGCTCGAACAGCTTGCGGTCGTTCCTCACGGGCACGCCCCACTCGCGGTCGTGGTAGGCGATGGCGAGAGCGTTGCGCGCCCACGCGCAGCGCGTAACTGGGGACTGTCCCCATTTACGCTTCTTCTTCGTGTAAATGGGGACTGTCCCCATTCAAGCCTCATGGCTCGCCGGCCGCGCGCGCAGCCTGACGTCGGTGAGCTCGGCGCGCTCGCGCGCCGCGTTGCGGTAGGCCTGGTCGCGGCCCGGGAGGTACTGCGGCGGCCAGTACTGGCTCGCGTCCTGGTACCAGGCCGAGGCCTGCAGCGTGAAGTACGGGTTGGCCAGGTGCGGCCGCGCGAGCGCGACCAGGTCCGCCTTGCCGGCGGCGAGCAGCGTGTTCACCTGGTCGGGCGTGGTCACCGCGCCGACCGTCATGGTGGCGATGCCGACTTCGTTCCTCACCCAGTCGGCGTAGCTCGCCTGGTACATGCGGCCGTAGACCGGCTTTTGCTGCGGCACGGTCTGGCCGGTGGAGACGTCGATCAGGTCGCAGCCCGCGTCCTTCAGCATCTTCGTCATCGCCACGAGATCCTCGCCCGAGAGCCCGCCCGGCGCCCAGTCGGTGGCCGAAATGCGCACCGACATGGGCTTGTCCTCGGGCCAGGCCGCGCGGCAGGCGTGGAACACTTCCAGCGGCCAGCGCATGCGGTTCTCGATCGGGCCCCCGTAGTCGTCCGTGCGGCGGTTGGTGAGCGGCGAGATGAAGCTGGCGAGCAGGTAGCCGTGCGCCATGTGCAGCTCGAGCATGTCGAAGCCCGCCTGGTGCGCGTAGCGCGCAGAGCGCACGAAGTCGTCGCGGATGCGGTCCATGTCGGCGCGCGTCATCTCGCGCGGCGCCTGCGACTCGCCCTCGAGGTAGGGCAGCGGCGAAGCCGACAGGAGCGGCCAGTTGCCCTGCTCCAGCGGATGGTCCATGCGCTGCCAGCCGAGCTGCGTCGAGCCCTTGCGGCCCGCGTGGCCGAGCTGCATGCAGAGCCTCGCCTTCGAGTTCGCGTGGCAGAAATCCGCGATGCGCTTGAACGCCGCGGCCTGCTCGTCGTTCCACAGGCCCGTGCAGCCCGGCGTGATGCGCGCCTCTGGCGAGGTGCAGGTCATCTCCACGTACACGAGCCCCGCACCGCCGATCGCGCGGCTGCCGAGATGCACGAAATGCCAGTCGGTGGGCACGCCGTCCACCGCCGAGTACTGGTCCATGGGCGAGACCACCACGCGGTTCGCAACGACCATCCCGCGCAAGGCGAACGGCGTGAACATCGGCACCGGGGGATTCTTCAGGTCGATGTCGAAGCCCTGCGCCTTCACCTGCTGCGCGAACCAGCGGTGCACGCTCCGCACGTAGGCCGGATCGCGCAGCTCGAGGTTCTCCCAGGTGATCTGCTTGGAGCGCGACATCACGCCGAAGGCGAACTGCTCGGGCGCCATGCCCCAGTAGCGCCGCATGTGCTCGAACCAGGCGAGCGACACGTTGGCCGCGTGCTGCGTCTTCTCCACCTCCTCGCGCCGCGCCGTGTCGTAGGTGGCCAGCGCCCGGTGCACTTCGCCTTCCTTCTTCAGCGCCTCGAAGAGCGCGATGGCGTCCTCCATCGCGAGCTTGGTGCCCGAGCCGATGGAGAAGTGCGCCGTGGCCTTGGCGTCGCCGACCAGGACGGCATTGCCCATCACCCACGTCTTGTTGACGATGGTGGGAAAGTTGCGCCAGATCGAGCGGTTGGCGACGAGCGGATGGCCCTCCAGCTCCTCGGCGAACACCCCCTCCAGCACCGGCAGCATTTCGGCCTCGCTCATGCGCTCGAAGCCGAAGTTGCTCCAGGTCGCCTCGTCGGTCTCGATCACCCAGGTCGAGCGTCCTGCCTCGTACTGGTAGCAGTGCGCGAGGATGATGCCCTCCGGCGTCTCGCGGAAGAAGTACTTGAACGCGTCCAGCGGTTTCGTCGAGCCGAGCCACGTGAACTTGTTCGGCCGCAGGTCGACGCTCGGCTGGAAGTGGTCCTTGTGCTGCTCGCGGATGCGCGAGTTGATGCCGTCGGCCACCACGACGAGGTCCGAGTCCGCGAAGCGCGCGAGGTCCTCGACCTCGGTCCGGAAGCGGATCTCGACGCCGAGCTCGCGGCAGCGGTCCTGCAGGATGGCGAGCAGGGCGTTCCGCGAGCAGCCGCAGAAGCCGTTGCCGCGCGAGCGCAGCGTGCGCCCCTTGTAGACCACGTCGACGTCGCCCCAGTAGGCGAAGCGGCGGCGGATACGCTCGTAGGAGGCCGGATCGAAGGCCTTGAAGGTGTCGAGCGTCTGGTCGGAAAACACCACGCCGAAGCCGAAGGTGTCGTCCGGGCGGTTCCTCTCGTAGACCGTGATCTCCCAGCGCGGCCAGGCCTTCTTGGCGAGCAGCGCGAAGTACAGGCCGCCGGGCCCTCCGCCGATGACCGTGACCTTCATGTCATTCCCCCGGGATGACCGCCGTGGCCTCGATCTCGAGCCGCGCCAGGTCTTCCACCAGGGCGCTCACCTGCACCACCGCCATCACCGGGTAGTGCCTGCCCATCAGCTCGCGGTAGGCGGCGCCGACTTCCTTCAGCGACGCGAGGTACTCCTGCTTGTCGAGCACGTACCAGGTGAGGCGCACGAGGTGCTCGGGCCGGCCGCCGGCTTGCGCGAGCACCTCGAGGATGTTGGCGAGCGCCTGGCGGAACTGGCCGGCAAAGCCGCGCTCCTGCCATTCGCCCTGGCCGGTGTAGCCGACCTGGCCCGCGATGTAGACGGTCGTGCCGCCCTTGACCGCGATGCCGTTGGCGAATCCCCGGGGCCGGGCCCAGGCGGGCGGTTGCAGGGTCTGCATCATGAAGGGCTCCTCAGCTTGAAGCGCTGCAGCTTGCCGGTCTCGGTGCGCGGCAGCGCGTCCACGAACTCGACGGCGCGCGGGTACTTGTACGGCGCGATCACGTTCTTCACGTGCTCCTGGAGCTGCTGCGCCATCGCCTCCGACTTCCCGTTCCCGGGCTTGAGCACCACGTACGCCTTGACGATGGTGCCGCGCTCGGCATCCGGCGCGCCGACCACGCCGCACTCGGCGACCGCCGGGTGCGCGAGCAGCGCGCCTTCCACCTCGGGGCCGGCGATGTTGTAGCCGGCCGAGATGATCATGTCGTCGGTGCGCGCCTGGTAGTAGAAGTAGCCGTCCTCGTCCATCCGGTAGGCGTCGCCCGTGACGTTCCAGCCGTTCTGCACGTAGTTCTTCTGCCGGTCGTCGGCCAGGTAGCGGCAGCCGGTCGGCCCCTTGACCGCCAGCCGCCCGACGACGCCGGGCTTGCAGCGGTTGCCCTCGTCGTCGAGCACCGTGGCGCGGTAGCCGGGGACGGCGTAGCCGGTCGCCCCGCGGCGCACGCGCTCGGGCGTGTGCGAGATGAAGATGTGGATCATCTCGGTCGAGCCGATGCCGTCGATGATCTCGATGCCGGTCGCCTGCTTGAAGAGCTGGCGCGTGGCGTCGGGCAGCGCCTCGCCCGCGGACACGCATTTCTTCAGCGAGCGCAGGTCGTGGCCCCGCGCCAGCCCGGCCATCGCCCGGTACATGGTGGGCGCGGTGAAGCACACCGTGGCCTTGAAGCGCTGGATGGTCTCGAGCAGCGTCTCGGGCGCGAGCTTCTCCACCAGCACCGTGGAGGCGCCGACGCGCATCGGAAAGGCGAGCATGCCGCCCAGGCCGAAGGTGAAGGCGAGCGGCGGCGTGCCGCAGAACACGTCGTCCTTGGCCGCGCCGAGGCAGGAGCGCGGAAACGCGTCGCACATGGCGAGCACGTCGCGGTGGAAGTGCATCGTGCCCTTGGGCCTGCCGGTGGTGCCCGAGGTGAAGGCGATGAGCGCCACGTCGTCGGCGGCCGTGTCCACGTTGGCGAACACCTGCGGCGCGCGCATGCACAGCGCGTCGAGCGAATCGCGCGCGTCGTCGTGCCAATACTTGACCGCCTGCAGCGACGGGCAGCCGGGCCGCGCGGCCTCGAGCTCGGCGGCCAGGCGCTTGTCGCACAGCGCGAAGCCGATGTCCGCCTTGCGCACGATTTCGGTGAGCTCCTTGGCGCGCAGCAGCGGCATGGTGGCCACGCACACGCCGCCCGCCTTCATGACCGCGAACCAGCAGGCAGCCATCATCGGGTTGTTCGGGCCGCGCAGCAGCACGCGGTTGCCGGGCTTCAGGCCCATGTCGCGCACCAGCACGTTGGCGATGCGGTTCGCCTGCGCGTACAGCTCGGTGTAGGTGCAGCCGCCCTCGGGCGCGCGGATCACCGGCCGGTGGCCGAAGCCGCGGCTCACCATCTTGTCCAGCAGCTCGGTGGCGCAGTTCATGCGCAGCGGATAGCGGAATTCCGGCCGCTCGAACAGGAACTCCGGCCACTGGCTGCGCGGCGGCAGGTTGTCGCGCGCGAAGCTGTCGACGTGCGCGCTCTTCGCCTTCATTTCAGCAGCTCGCGCGCGATGATCACCTTCTGCACCTCGGTGGCGCCCTCGTAGATGCGCAGCGCGCGCACCTCGCGGTACAGGCGCTCCACCGGATGGCCGCGCATCACGCCCAGGCCGCCGAGGATCTGCACCGCGTCGTCGATCACGCCCTGCGCGGCCTCGGTGGCCTGCATCTTCGCCATCGCCACCTCGCGCGTGACGCGCGCCTTCTTCACGTCCTTCATCCAGGCCGCGCGGTAGGCGAGCAGCGCGCCCGCCTCGATGGCGGTGGCCATGTCGGCGAGCTTCGCCTGCGTCATCTGCAGGTCGGCGAGGCGCTGGCCGAACATCCTCCGGTCCTTCGCCCGCGCCAGCGCCTCGGCGAGCGCGCGCCGCGCGAAGCCGAGCGCCGCCCCGGCCACCGTGGTGCGAAAGACGTCGAGATTGCGCATCGCCAGCTTGAAGCCCTGCCCGGGCTCGCCCAGCAGCTGCGCCTTCGCGCCGCGCAGCTTGACGGTGGCCATCGGGTGCGGCGCGACGATGTCCACGCGCGCGCTGGCGTCCACCTCGGACGCCTCGACGATGAAGGCGGTGATGCCCTCCTCCGCCTTCGCGAACACGACGTAGAAGTCGGCGATGCCGCCGTTGGAGATCCAGCTCTTCACGCCGTCGAGCACCCAGCCGCCGCCGCTGCGCCGGGCGGCGGTCTGCAGCGCCTGCACGTCGGAGCCCGCCTCGGGCTCGGAGAGCGCGAAGGCGGCGATCGCCTCGCCCGCGGCGGCGCGCGGCAGGTAGCGCTGCTTCTGCGCCGGGTTGCCCGCCAGCACGATCGCGCCGCTGCCCAGCCCCTGCATGGCGAAGGCGAAGTCCGCCAGGCCCGCGTGGTAGGCGAGGGTTTCGCGGATCAGCGCCATGCTTCTCACGTCGGGGCTGTCGTTGACGCAGTACTTGAGGTAGCCGGCCTGACCCAGATCCTTCACCAATTGACGGCAAATGGCGTCGGCATCGTCGCCATGCGCGTGCCCCAAGTGTGCCGAGGCCCAGGCGTCCACCGCACGAGACAGCGTCTCGTGCGGTGGATCGAAGAACGGCCACTGCAAATGCGAAAAGCGGTCCATCAGGCTTCCTCCCTTGCAAGGATCGCGCGGCCGGGCGCAAGCGCATTCTTCACCACTTGCGCGAGGTCGGCGAGCGGCAGGCGCTGGGAATCGCGAAACCGCAGGCAGCCCTTGCCGGCGCTCACCTCGGGATGCCGCGCGCGAAAGCCCGCGATGCGCGCCTCCGAGCACGTGTAGAGCGCGAGGTGGCGCTTCTGGCTCGCCCAGGCGACATAGTCCTCCCCCAGCCGGTAGGTCGGCATGCGGTGCTCCATCGATATCGCCGCCTGGGGGAAGAGGCTGAGGATCAGGCCGTGCAGCGCGAGCGCGCGCTCGCGCCGCGCCTCGGGCACCTGCGCTACGTAGCGGGCGATGGCCTGGGCGTCGTCCTTCATGCAAGCCCGCGCCACAGGAAGCTCGCCCCGCCCGCCAGCACGATGGCGTCCATGAACGCAGTGTGCACCTTGAGGGGAATCAGCGCGAGCAGCCGCCGCGCGACGAACGCGCCGGGCGCCGTGCACAGGCCGATCAGCACGCCGGCCAGCGCGAGCTCGGCGTCCAGGCGCGCGACGCTGCCGAACAGCGCGATCTTCGCCACGCCCATGATGACCGAGACGATGGCGTCGGTGCCGATCAGCGCCGCGCCCTGCAGCCCGGCGGCCATCAGCATGGAGATGAGAAACAGGCCCACGCCCGTCATCGTGCCGTTCAGGAAGCCGAAGCCCGCGCCCGCGGCCGTCACGCCGCGCGCCTCGAGCCGCCAG
>DATFEJ010000184.1:0-5945 GCA_035251235.1 Burkholderiales bacterium | reverse complement strand
CATCACGCCGCCGCAGCAGGCCTTCAACTGGGTGGCCGACGTCTACGGCTCGACCGACGAGATCAAGGCGCGCGGCCAGGTGATCATCGGCCTGGTGCACCAGGACGTCGGGCACCTGGGCATCTTCGTCTCCGGCAAGGTAGCGAAGAAGGAGCACGCGCAGATCGTAGAGGTGCTGAAATCGGTCGAGTCGCTGCCGCCTGGCCTGTACGGCATGCAGATCAAGGAGGAAAAGGGCGCCGACGGCAAGGTCGAGTACCGCGTCGAGTTCGTAGAGCGCCAGCTCGAGGAAATCGTGCAGCGGCTCAACCGCTTCGAGCGGGCGGACGAAAAGGCGTTCGAGGCGGTCACGGTGGTCTCCGACTTCAACCAGCGCGCCTACGAGCTGTTCGCGCAGCCGCTGGTGCAGGCGATGTCGAACGAGGCCTCGGCGAAAATGCAGCAGACCTTCCATCCGTTGCGCGCGCAGCGCTGGATATTCTCGGACCTCAACCCGTTCCTCGCCTGGGTGAAGCCGGTGGCCGACATTGTCCGTGCGCAGCGCAAGGCGCTCGCACCCGACGCCCCGGCGCGCAAGACCGAGCGCGCGATGGTGGAGCTCACCAGCGCGGCGCTGGACTACTACCGCGCCGTGCGCGACGCGCTGAGCGAGGCGGCGTTCTTCCAGGTGTACGGCAACATGTTCAACTTCAACCTGGCAGAGCGGCGCGCGGCAGAGGCGCGGCGCGAGGCGCCGGCGGTCGAGCCGCGCGAGCTGCCGGTGGTCAAGGAGGCGCTCGCTGCCATCGAGCACGGCGGCTATCCCGAGGCGATCGCCCGCCTGGGCGCGCTGCTCGCGCGCAAGGGCGAGCCGCTGCCGCTCGAGCGGCTGCATCTGAAGCACGAGCTGATCGAGGACTACCGCGACATGCTGCCCCCCGTGCAGCCCGACGAATGGCGGCGCATCCGCGGCGAGCAGGACATCATCGTGCGCTACGAGCCCGAGCGCGCGCTCGAGACGCTGCCCGCGCTCGTCCAGGAGGCCGCCGACCGCGACCGGCTGGTCGCGCTCTACCAGCGGCTGCTCGCCGACAAGCGCTTCCAGGGGTTGCAGCCGACCGAAGAGCAGAACGCCATGCTCGGCCGCGCGCGCGACGTGCTGCGCGCGCGCTACGTCGTCGACAAGGCGATGCCGCCGGTGCGGCCGGCGAGGGCGGGCTGACATGAAGGCCGAGAGCATGCCGCGCAAGCACGAGAAGTACGAGAAGCTGATCGAGCGCTGCAAGTCGCTGCCAGCGACGCCGACGGCGGTGGCGCACCCCTGCGACGAAAGCTCCCTGCGCGGGACGGTGGATGCCGCCAAGGCGGGCCTGATCGCGCCGATCCTGGTGGGTCCGCGGGCGCGCATCGAGGCGCTGGCGAAGCAGCGCGGCCTCGACCTCGGCAAGTTCGAGATCGTGGATTCACCGCACAGCGAAGCGTCGGCGGCAGCCGCGGTGGCGCTGGTGCGCGAAGGCCGGGCGGAGGCGCTGATGAAAGGCAGCCTGCACACCGACGAGCTGATGGGCGCGGTGGTCAAGCGCGACACCGGATTGCGCACGGCGCGGCGCGTCAGCCACTGCTTCGTCATGGACGTGCCCGGGCATGCGGATGCGCTCATCATCACGGATGCGGCCGTCAACATCGCGCCGACGCTGAAGGACAAGGTCGACATCGTGCAGAACGCGATCGACCTGGCGCACGACCTGGGCGTGGAGGACGTGCGCGTGGCGATTCTCTCGGCCATGGAGACCGTCAACCCGGACGTGCCCTCGACGCTGGAGGCGGCCGCCTTGTGCAAGATGGCCGACCGCAAGCAGATCACGGGCGCGGTCCTCGATGGGCCGCTGGCGCTCGACAACGCGATCAGCCCCGAGGCCGCGAAGATCAAGAAAATCGACTCGCCGGTCGCCGGGCGCGCCAACGTCCTGGTGGTTCCGGACCTGGAAGCGGGCAACATGCTGGCGAAAAGCCTGTCGTTCCTCGCGGGCGCGGACGCCGCCGGCATCGTGCTCGGCGCGCGCGTGCCGATCATCCTCACCAGCCGCGCCGACTCCGTCATGACGCGGCTCGCCTCCTGTGCGATCGCGACGCTGGTGGCCGACGCGCGCCGCAGGCGTTCGGGCAAAGCCGTGGCGTAAGCCATGGCCGACGCGATCCTCGTCCTCAACGCGGGTTCCTCGAGCATCAAGTTCTCGCTGTTCCTCGAGCAGGACGGCGAGCTCGAGCCGCGGCTGAGCGGACTGCTCGAGGGGCTGTACACCGCGCCGCGCTTTACGGCGAAGGACGCAAGCGGCACGAGCCTCGGCGAGAAGAAGTGGGGCGAAGGCGCCCGCCTCGGGCATGAGGGCGCCATTGCCCACCTGGTCGAATTCCTCGGCGCGCAACGCGCCGAGCATCGCCTGGTCGCGGTCGGGCATCGCGTGGTGCATGGCGGCATGGAATTCTCGGAGCCGGTCAAGCTCGGCCCCGAGGTCATTGCCAGGCTCGAGAAGTTCATCCCGCTCGCGCCGCTGCACCAGCCGCACAACCTCGCGCCGGTCCGCCTGGTGGCCGAGCGCCTGCCGCAGGTTCTGCAGGTGGCCTGCTTCGACACGGCGTTTCACCGCGCGCAGCCCGAGATCGCGCAGGCCTTCGCGCTGCCCGCGTCCATCACCGAGCGCGGCGTGCGCCGCTATGGCTTCCACGGCCTTTCCTACGAGTACATCGCGAGCGCGTTCCCGAGCCTCGACGCCAGGGCTGCGTCCGGCCGCGTGATCGTCGCGCACCTGGGCAATGGCGCGAGCCTGTGCGCCATGAAGGCCGGCAGGAGCGTCGCCAGCACGATGGGCTTCACCGCGGTGGACGGCCTGCCGATGGGCACGCGTTGCGGCACGATCGATCCTGGCGTGATGCTCTACCTGATGGACGAGCTGAAGATGGACGCGCGCGCCATCGAGAAGCTCATCTACCAGCAGTCGGGCCTGCTTGGCGTCTCGGGCATCTCGAGCGACATGCGCACGCTGCTGGAAAGCACGGATCCGCGAGCCAAGCTCGCGGTGGACCTCTTTATCTATCGCATCGGCCGCGAGATCGGCTCGCTCGCCGCGGCGCTCGGCGGCTTCGACGCCCTGGTGTTCACGGCGGGAATCGGCGAGCGCTCGGCGGCGATTCGCGAGCGCGTGTGCCGCGACGCCGCCTGGCTGGGCGTGCAGCTGGACGAAGCGGCGAACGCCAAAGGCGGCCCGCGCATCAGCGCGCCGGAGAGCCGCGTGTCGGCCTGGGTCGTGCCGACCAACGAAGAGCTGATGATCGCGCGCCAGACGCAGCGCCTGATGCGGAGAGACTGACCATGCTCAAGGGAAAAGCAGCGATCGTCACCGGCTCGACCAGCGGCATCGGCCTGGGGATCGCCCGGGCGCTCGCCGCGCAGGGCGCCGATATCATGTTGAACGGCTTCGGCGCGGCGGCGGAGATCGAGGCGCTGCGAAGCGAGCTTGCCAAGCTCGGCGTCAAGGTCGCCTACAGCGCCGCCGACATGTCGAAGCCCGCCGAGATCGCGGCCATGGTCGAGGCCGCGACACGCGAGCTCGGCGGCGTGGACATTCTGGTCAACAATGCGGGCATCCAGCATGTGGCGCCGGTGGAGGAGTTCCCGGCGGAGAAGTGGGATGCCGTGCTGGCGGTCAACCTGTCGGCCGCCTTCCACGCCATCCGCGCGGCGCTGCCGCAGATGAAGAGCCGCGACTGGGGCCGCATCATCAACATCGCTTCCACGCACGGGCTGGTGGCATCCGTCAACAAGGCGGCCTACGTCGCCTCCAAGCACGGCGTCCTCGGCCTCACCAAGGTGGTGGCGCTCGAGACGGCGACCACGGGCGTCACCTGCAACGCGATCTGCCCGGGCTGGGTGCTGACGCCGCTCGTGCAGAAGCAGATCGATGCGCTCGCCGCACGCGAGAAGCTGAGCATCGAGCAGGCCAGCGTGCGCCTGCTCGGCGAGAAGCAGCCCTCGCTGCAGTTCACGACGCCCGAGCAGATCGGCGCGCTCGCGGTGTTCCTGTGCTCGGAGAGCGCGGTGCAGATGCGCGGCGCGGCGCTGCCGGTGGACGGCGGATGGACGGCGCAGTAATTCTCGAAAGGCAGACCATGACCCTGGAAGTCCCCCGTCCCGTCCTGAAGGGCGCAAGAGCCCTCGTCGTCGGCGTCGCCAACGACAGCTCCATCGCCTACGGCTGCGCCTCGGCGTTCCGCGAGCTGGGCGCCGATCTGGCGATCACCTACCTGAACGAGAAATCGAAGCCCTACGTCGAGCCGCTCGCCAAGCAGCTCGAGGCCTCCCTCTTCTTGCCGCTCGACGTCTCGAAGCCCGGCGAGCTGGAGGCGGTGTTCGGGGCGATCGGCAAACAGTGGGGCCAGCTCGACATCCTCGTGCACTCGATCGCCTGGGCGCCCAAGGACGACCTGCAGGGCGGCCTGCTCGATTGCAGCGCCGAGGGCTTTGCCAAGGCGATGGACATCTCCTGCCACTCGTTCGTGCGCATGGCGCGCCTTGCGGTGCCGCTCATGAAGGAGGGCGGCACGATGTTCGCCATGAGCTACTACGGCGCGAACAAGGTGGTGTCGAACTACAACGTCATGGGACCGGTGAAGGCCGCGCTGGAGGCGAGCTGCCGCTACCTCGCCTATGAGCTGGGCGGCAAGGGCATCCGCGTGCACGCCATCTCACCCGGGCCGCTGAAGACGCGCGCGTCCTCGGGCCTCAAGGACTTCGAGCTGCTGCTCAACGAGGCGGCGCAACGCGCGCCGCTCGGCGAGCTGGTGGACATCATGGACGTGGGCTACACCTGCGCCTACCTCGCCACTCCGTACGCGCGGCGCCTGTCGGGCGAAACGCTGTATGTGGACGGCGGAGTGAACATCATGGCGTAGTATTGCGACTGATGCGCAATTCGATCGCTACCGCTGGCGTAGTCGGCATCGCCGTGCTGGCGGTGCTCGTTTTGCCGCTGCACGCCCAGCAGGGCACGCCGCCGCTGCAAGTATCACCGGACCTGGTGGCGCCGAAGCAGCAGGCCGCATCGTCATTCAGCAAGGAGCAGATCGAGCAGCTGGTCGCGCCGATCGCGCTCTACCCCGACGCGCTGGTGGCGCAGGTGCTCATGGCCACTACCTATCCCCTGGAAGTCGTGCAGGCCGCGCGCTGGGCCAAGGACAACCCCAAGGTCACGGGCAAGGCGCTCGAGGACGCCATGCAGAAGCAGCCCTGGGATGCGAGCGTGAAGTCGCTCACCGCCACGCCGCAGGTGCTGGACATGATGAACGAGAAGCTCGACTGGACGCAGAAGATGGGCGACGCTTTCCTCGCCAGCCAGAAGGAAGTGCTGGACGCCGTGCAGCGCCTGCGCAAGAAGGCGCTCGACGCGGGCAACCTCAAGACCGGCAAGGAGCAGAAGGTGACGACCGAGCAGGAAGGCAATGTCACCATCATCAAGATCGAGCCGGCGAATCCCGAGGTGGTGTACGTGCCGGTCTACAACCCGACGGTGATCTACGGCCCCTGGCCGTACCCCGCTTATCCGCCCTACTACTACTACCCGCCCGCCTACGCAGGCGGCGTGTTCTTCGCGTTCTCGGTGGGCATCGTCATCGGCAGCGCCTGGTGGGGCGGCGCCCACTGGGGCGGCGGCAACGTCTACATCAACCACCACAACTACA
The DNA here is from genome assembly GCA_035251235.1 of Burkholderiales bacterium. Lineage (GTDB taxonomy): Bacteria > Pseudomonadota > Gammaproteobacteria > Burkholderiales > SG8-39 > JAABQT01. The sequence goes on along the minus strand of DATFEJ010000184.1, from coordinate 230 downwards.
ACAACTTCAACAAGACCAACATCAATACCGGAGACTGGCAGCACAGGCCCGAGCATCGCAAGGGCGTCGAGTACCGCGACCAGGGCAGCCGCGACAAGTACGGCGGCCAGCGGCCGGGCGTGGACACGCGCGAGTCGTACCGCGGGCGCGATGGCGCGGGACCGAGTACCGCGGATCGGCAGCGCGATGCCGCGGGCGCACGCGACCGGCCCTCGGCGGGCACGAGCGAC
>DATFEJ010000239.1:0-19224 GCA_035251235.1 Burkholderiales bacterium | reverse complement strand
CAGGTGCTGCACGGCGACCGCGCCGCGGTGCGCGTCGCCGGCCAGGACGCGCGCGGCCGGCCGCAGGGCACCATCGTCGAGGTCCTCGAGCGCGCCAAGCGGCGCATCGTCGGCCGGCTGCACGCAGAGCACGGCGTGCTGTTCGTCGCGCCCGAAGACCGACGCATCGCGCAGGACATCCTCGTGCCGCCGGCCGACACCGGCCGCGCGAAGGCCGGGCAGGTGGTCAGCGTGGAGCTCGTCGCCCATCCCTCGAAGCACGCCAAGCCGGTCGGCCGCGTCGTCGAGGTGCTCGGCAACTACACCGATCCCGGCATGGAAATCGAGATCGCGCTGAGGAAGTTCGACCTGCCGCACGAGTTCGCGAAGCGCGCCGAAGCGCAGGCGCGCGCGCTGCCCGACGCGGTGCGCGACGAGGATGCCAAAGGGCGGCGTGACCTGCGCGACCTGCACTTCGTGACGATCGACGGCGAGACGGCGAAGGACTTCGACGACGCCGTGTACGCGGTGCGCGAGGGCAAGGGCTTTCGCCTTTGGGTGGCGATCGCGGACGTGAGCCACTACGTGCGCCACGGCGACGCGCTCGACCACGACGCGCGCGCGCGCGGCACCTCGGTGTACTTCCCGCGCCGCGTGATTCCCATGCTGCCGGAGAAGCTCTCCAACGGCCTGTGCTCGCTCAACCCGCAGGTGGACCGCCTGGCGATGGTGTGCGAGATGGCGCTCACGCCCGCGGGCGCCGTGGCGCGCTACGAGTTCTACCCGGCGCTGTTCCGCTCGCATGCGCGCCTCACCTACACCGACGTGTGGGCCAAGCTGTCCGCGGGCAAGGCGAACACGCACCTGGCGACCCTCTACGAGGTGTTCAAGGCGCTGTACGCGGCGCGCGGCCAGCGCGGCGCGATCGATTTCGAGACGGTCGAGACGCGCATGGAGTTCGACGCCCACGGCAAGATCCGGCGCATCGTCGCCGAGCCGAGGAACGATGCCCACCGGCTGATTGAAGAGTGCATGCTGGCGGCGAACGTGTGCGCCGGCCAGTTCCTCGCCGCGCGCGGCCAGCCGGCGCTGTACCGCGTGCACGACGTGCCGGCCGAGGACAAGGTGAGCGCGCTGCGCGAGTTCCTCGCCGAGCTGGGCCTGCAGCTGGGCGGCGGCGACCAGCCCAGGCCGAAGGACTACGCGCAGCTGATCGAGCGCATCAAGGGGCGCCCGGACTTCGCGCTGCTGCAGACGATCCTCCTGCGCTCGATGAAGCAGGCGGTATACACGCCGGAGAACGTCGGGCACTTCGGCCTGGCGTTCGACGCCTACGTGCACTTCACTTCGCCGATCCGGCGCTACCCCGATCTGCTCGTGCACCGCGCGATCAAGGCCGCGCTCGCCAACCGCCGCTACGCGGAAGTGGACTGGGACGAGCTCGGGCGGCACTGCTCGGAGACCGAGCGCCGGGCCGACGACGCGAGCCGCGACGTGGAGAACTGGCTCAAGTGCCACTACATGCAGGACCACGTCGGCGGCGTGTTCGAGGGTGCGGTGACCGGCGTGACGCCCTTCGGCCTGTTCGTGACGCTGGACGAGTACTTCGTCGACGGCCTGGTGCACATCTCCGAGCTCGGGCGCGACTACTTCCAGTTCGACGCCACGCGCCACATGCTGCTGGGCGAGCGCACGAAGAAGCGCTATCGCCTGGCCGACCGCATGAAGGTGAAGCTGGTGCGCGTCGACCTGGAGAGCCGCAAGATCGATTTCGTGCCGGCGTGAAGCGCGAGCCCGAACCGCGGGTGGTGTTCGGCTTCCACGCGGTGCTGGCGCGCCTGCGCGCGGATCCTGCCTCGGTGCTCGAGCTGTTCGTGGACGAGTCGCGCCACGACGCGCGCATCCGCGACGTGGCGACGCAGGCCGAGCGCGCGGGCGTGAAGGTGCTGCGCGTGTCGACCAAGCGCCTGGACGGCTTCTACGGCGGCGGGCGCCACCAGGGCGTGGTGGCGCGCGTGGCGGTGAAGGACCTCGGCCACAGCCTGGACGAGATCCTCGAGCAGGTGCAGGGACCGCCGCTGCTATTGTTACTGGATGGGGTAACCGACCCGCACAATCTCGGCGCCTGCCTGCGCGTGGCGAACGCGGCGGGCGTGCACGCAGTGGTGGCGCCGAAGGATCGCGCCGCGGGCATCAGCGCGGCGGTGTCCAAGGTGGCGAGCGGGGCGGCCGAGGCGACTCCTTACCTGATGGTCACCAACCTCGCGCGCACCATCGACGAGCTGAAGGAGCGCGAGATCTGGGTGGTCGGCACCGACGAGCGCGCCGAGCAGTCGCTGTACCAGGCCAACCTGCCCGAGTCGATTGCCTGGGTGCTGGGCGCGGAAGGCGAGGGCATGCGGCGCCTGACGCGCGAGAAGTGCGACCTGCTGGTGCGCATCCCGATGGCGGGGGAGGTCGGGAGCCTCAACGTCTCGGTGGCCGCCGGAGTGTGTCTGTTCGAGTCCGTCCGCCGCAGATTGGCGAGTCGACGACAGCCACAGTAGCCTGGTGTCAGGTTGCCCTGCTCAGGGGCGACTGAGGCATCGGGCGGCGGGCCAGGCGGCAGGACCGGCCTCCGCCCGCCGCCACCCCCCACTACCTCGCCATCGAGTCCTTCGCCGTCGTCCCGCCATGCATCGAGTCTTTCGCCATGGAGTCGCTCTTCATCGAGTCCTTGGCCATGTCGTCCTTCATCATGCTGTCCTTGGCCATGGCGTCCTTGCCCATGGTGTCTTTCGCCATGCTGTCCTTGCCCATGGCGTCTTTCATCATGGTGTCCTTGCCCATGGTGTCCTTCTTCATGCTGTCCTGGGCGTAGGCGCTCGCTCCGGCGAGCATGAGGCCGAGCGAGAGAACTGCCGCGGAAATCCTGTACATGGAAAGCTCCTTTGGTTGGTTGACCTTGCGAACGACGGCGATGCCGTTGCTTCCGGGCATCTGAAGCGCGGTTCCGGAGGTAATTCGAAGCGGGCCGCCGGGCGGTTACAGCCAACCGGGCCCGCAGATTAAATTTCTCCGCCTGTAACCGGATGCTCCTGCGCGACGAACTTGAAATGCAGGCCCGCTTGGCCGCGAGCGAGGAACGGCTCCGCGACCTGCTGGTGCGCGGGCTCGCGGGCGACGCCGGGGCCTACCATGCGTTCCTGCGGGAGCTGAGCGGCTACTTGCGCGCCTTCCTGCGCAGGCGCCTCGCGAAACTGCCCGACGACGTGGAAGACATCGTCCAGGAGACGCTGCTCGCCGTGCACAATCAACGCCGTACCTACGACGCCGGCCAGCCGTTGACCGCGTGGGTGCACGCGATCGCGAAGTACAAGCTGGTCGACCATCTGCGCCGGCGCCGGAATCGCGACCTGCTCACCGATTCGCTGGAGGATGGCGGCGCGATGCTGCTCGCCGCCGAGGACGAGAGCGCGCAAGCGCGCCGCGACATCGGCAAACTGCTGGAGCAGCTGCCCGACCGGCATCGCCTGCCCATCGTGCACGTCAAGCTGCAGGGTCTGTCGGTGGTCGAGGCCGCGCGCGTCACGGGCATGTCGGAATCGGCCATCAAGGTGGGAGTGCACCGCGGCCTCAAGGCGCTGGCTGCGAAGATGAGGGAGGGGCAATGAAGACCGAGGAACTCGTCGGCATGCTGGCCACGGGGCTCGAGGCAATCGAGCCGCACGCGGCGGCGCGCCGCTATGCCGTGGCCCTGGGCTGGGGCGCCTGCGCGGCGACGTTGATGATGGCGATTCTGCTCGGCGTTCGCCCCGACCTTCCCGAGGCGGCGCGGCTGCCCATGTTCTGGGTCAAGCTCGCCTTTGCCGCAAGCCTCGCGGCGGCAAGCCTGCTCGCGGTGCTGCGCCTGTCGCGGCCCGGCGCATCGCTCGCCCGGCTGCCCGGCGCGCTCGCTGCGCCGGTGCTCGCCATGTGGATCCTGGCCGCCATCTCGCTGGGCCGGGCGTCACCGTCGCAGTGGTCCGGGCTGTTCCTGGGGGAGACCTGGCATTCCTGCCCGTTGCTCATCGCCATGCTTTCCGTGCCGCTGCTTGTCGCGGCCCTGTGGGCGATGAAGGGCCTCGCGCCGACGCGCCTGCGTCTGGCCGGCGCAGCGGCGGGGCTGCTCGCCGGAGCCGCAGGCGCGCTCGTGTACACGCTTCATTGCCCGGAGCTGGAAGCGCCCTTCCTCGGATTCTGGTATCTGCTCGGCATGCTGATCCCGACCTCGATCGGCGCATTGCTCGGGCCGCGCATCCTGCGCTGGTAGTCCCGTCTGTTTCAGATGACATGCGCGCCGGCCGTAAGGACGCGGCGCGCGATGCGACCGAACGTTGTCAACCACGAGAGGCGCGCATCATGATCATCAGACATGCGGACGATATCCGACCCTCCGAGATTACGCCGCGCGGCGTCTACGCAGGCCGACGCGAGTTCATGAAGCTCGCCGCGGGCGCGCTCGGGCTGGGCGCCGCCGGGCGCCTTGCGCTCGCCGCGCCGCAGGAGCAGACGCTCGGATTGCAGAAGCTCGACAACGTCGCGAAGAGCGCCTTCAGCAGCACGGAGCCGCTTACGGCCTACCGGCACATCACCAGCTACAACAACCACTACGAATTCGGCACCGAGAAAGGCGACTCCGCGCGCCTGTCGGGGCGCATGAAGGTGCGGCCCTGGACCGTCGCCGTGGAAGGCGAAGTGGCGAAGCCGCGCACTTTCGACATCGACGAGCTGCTCAAGCTGCAGCTCGAGGAGCGCATCTACCGCCATCGATGCGTGGAAGGCTGGTCCATGGTCATTCCCTGGATCGGCCTGGAATTCGGCCGCCTCGCGCGGCTCGTGCAGCCGACGTCCAAGGCGAAGTTCGTCGAATTCGTGTCGGCGGTGCAGCCCGAAACCATGCCCGGGGTGAGGCGGCCGCTGCTCGACTGGCCGTACCTCGAAGGCCTGCGCATCGACGAGGCGATGCACCCCCTGACCATCCTGGCGGCAGGGCTCTACGGCGAGGTCCTGCCGAACCAGAGCGGCGCGCCGGTGCGGCTCGTCGTGCCGTGGAAATACGGCTACAAGTCCGGCAAGGCGATCGTGCGCATCCGCTTCGTCGAGAAGCAGCCCCGCACCGCCTGGGAGAAGGCGGCGCCGCAGGAGTACGGCTTCTACGCCAACGTGAACCCGGATGTCGACCATCCGCGCTGGAGCCAGAAGCGCGAGCGCCGCGTGCCGGAGGTCTTCAAGAGCCGCACGACGCAGCCGTTCAACGGCTACGGCGAGCAGGTGGCCGGCCTGTACGCCGGCATGGACCTGAAGAAGCACTTTTGAGCATGCTGCGCCCCGGCTCCTTGGTCGCGCCGCTCAAGGCGCTGATCTTCGTCGTGGCCCTCTTGCCGCTCGCGCGGCTGGTCTTCGTCCTGCTGTATCTCCCCGAGTCACTGGGCGCGAATCCGGCCGAGTTCATCACGCGCTCGGCCGGGGACTGGACGCTGCGCCTTCTCCTCATCACGCTCGCGGTGACGCCGCTGCGCGTGCTCACCGGCTGGGCCTGGCTGTTGCGCTTTCGCCGCATGCTCGGACTGTTCGCCTTCTTCTACGGCGTGGTGCACCTGTCGAGCTACGTCGCCTTCGATCACGTGTTCGCCATGGCCGAGATCGCGCGCGACATCCTCAAGCGGCCGTTCATCGCCGTCGGCTTCACGGCGCTCGCGCTCATGATCCCCCTCGCGCTCACCTCGACCAACGCGATGGTGCGGCGCCTGGGCGCGAGGCGCTGGATCGCGCTGCACCGGCTGGTGTACGTGATCGGGCCGCTCGGCGTGCTGCACTTCTGGTGGATGGTGAAGCGCGACGTGACCGAGCCCGCGCTCTATGGACTGATCCTCGCGCTCCTCCTCGGCTTTCGCGTCGTGGTGAAGCTGCGCAGCGCGCTGGCTTCAGGGCCGGCGCAGGCGGCCCGCTAGCGCCGCAGGTGACGGCGTCACGCCGCCGTTCGGACGGCGGTGACGATGAGGGCGGGCATGTCGAAGGCGACCTTTCCGTCCGCAGCCGCAAACGGCCGCAGCGCCCGCTCCGAGTCCTTGAGCAGGCGCTCGAACTGCGCGTCGTCGAGGAGGCCACCGAGGGTCATGACGCACGCCCTTTCGGTCGAGATCATCTTCTCGATGGACGCGAAGCGCACCGTGCCCTGATGCCGCTCGATCTTCGCGTCGTCGATCCCTGCTTGGTCGCATAGCGACTGCAGAGCGCCCTCATCGCCAAGGGCGAACGGCGCGCGGAAGGCGTCCGCGATGCGCTCGCCGAAGAGCCGTTGCAGCAGGGCGGCGAGCGCGGCGTAGCCGGGCGAGCGCTCGAGCGCGTCGCATACGGCGATCGCCAGCCGCCCGCCCGGGCGCAGCACGCGGAGCATTTCGCGCAGTGCCGCCGCACGGTCCTCGAAGAACATCAGGCCGAACTGGCTGACGACGGCGTCGAAGCTCCGGTCCGGATAGGGAATCGCCTCCGCACGCCCTTCGCGCCACTCGATGCGGGCGCTCTTGCGTCGCGCCACCCCGAGCATGTCGGCGCTGGCATCGAGCCCCACGACCTTTCCCTCCGGCCCGACGCGCCCGGCCGCCGCCAGGGCGAGCACGCCTGTTCCGCAGGCGACGTCGAGCACGCATTCGCCGGGCTTCAGGCGCGCGAGGTCCGAAACGACGCCTCCCCATTGCAGGAACAGCGCCGGGACGAACAAGTCCTCGTAGACCTCGGCTGCGGACTTCGGTGGCTCGCAGCCCTCGACGATCAGGCCGTTGGATTGCGTGCCCGCGAGTCGCAAGCTCTTCAGCGGCCGGTACTCCGGCGAGTCATACCAGCGCAGTGCCTGTTCGCGGTCCGGAAACTCGACGATCACCAGAAAGCCTGGCCGCCAGTCGCCTTCCACGACATCGAACTTCCCGCCCAGCACCCGGTAGCGGCCCCCGTACTGCGCGACGGTGGCGCCGACCCGGGGTCGGTACTCCTCGACCTTCTTGGGATCAGTGACGGCGCGCACATCGAACAGGCAATACGCGGGCATGGCTTTCGTCCTTTCGGTAGAAAGTTTCCGGCGTTGAGGGTAGCCTCGCCGCATGGCAGTCCGCCATGACGCGGCGTCCGCAAAGCTTGCCCAGCCGTCCGTGGCGAACGATCCGGCGGCGGGCGATCCCCTGTCGGACGTGCTGCGCGCGGTGAAGCTTTCCGGCGCGCTGTTCTTCCTGGTGGACGCTTCCTCGCCGTGGGGTGTGAAGGTGCCGACGGCGAGCGATTTTTCTCCGATCATTCTTCCCCGTGCGCGGCATGTCGTTTCGTACCACGTCGTCACCGAGGGCGAAGGCTGGGCGAGCGTGCCTGGCGCGCCGCCCGTGCGCTTCGCGGCCGGCGACGTCATCGTATTTCCGCACGGGGACCCCTATGCGATGCTGAGCGCGCCGGGCGGGCCGGCGGAGTTCGACTTCGACGGCGCGCTCGATTTCTTCCGCGCCATGGCGGCGGGCCAGCTGCCCTTCGTGGTCCCCGAAGGCGGCGGCGGCGCCGGGCGCGCCCGGTTCATGTGCGGATTCCTCGGCTGCGACGCGCGGCCATTCAACCCTCTCCTTGCCGCGCTGCCCCGGTTGATGCGCGTGCAGCGCCCCGCCTCCGGCACTGACGGTCTGCTCGATCGTCTGATCGGGCTCACGCTGGCGGAGGCGCGCACGCGCCGCCCCGGCGGCGAGGCCATCCGCCTGCGCCTGAGCGAGCTCATGTTCGTCGAAGTCGTGCGCCAGTACCTCGAGGCGCTTCCCGCGGAGCAGACCGGATGGCTCGCGGGGCTGCGTGACCCGGGCATCGGCCGCGCCCTGTCGCTGCTCCACGAGCGGCCCGCACATCCCTGGACGCTGGAAGAGCTGGCGTCTCGATCCGCCCTGTCGCGTTCGGTGCTGGCCGAACGCTTCACGCGCCTGGTCGGACAGCCGCCGATGCAGTACCTGACCTGCTGGCGGGTGCAGGTTGCCGCACGGCTGCTCGCCGATGGAGGGGCCAAGATCGCCGCCGTCGGCCACGAGGTGGGATACTCGTCCGAGGCGGCATTCAGCCGCACGTTCAAGCGGGTCGCCGGGGAGTCTCCGGCTGCGTGGCGCGCCCGCTTCTCATAGTGCGCCAGGTTCATGCGCGCCGAGCGCCGCGCGCGTCCGGACCCCGCCGCTGTGATAGAATCCGCGCCCTTCCTTGCCATACCACTCACGCATGGTGGATGGCTTTACCCATGAGGAGAATCGCGACATGCGGCATTACGAGATCTGCTTCATCGTCCATCCGGACCAGAGCGAGCAGGTGCCGGCGATGATCGAGCGCTACAAGGGCGTCATCGCCCAGCGCAACGGCATCGTCCACCGGCTGGAAGACTGGGGCCGGCGCCAGCTGACCTACCCGATCCAGAAGGTGCACAAGGCGCACTACGTGCTCATGAACATCGAGTGCGACCAGGAGACGGTCAACGAGCTGGAGCACTCCTTCAAGTTCAGCGACGCGGTGCTGCGCCACCTCATCCTCAAGATGACGAAGGCCGTGACCGCGCCCTCGCCGATGATGAAGGAGGAGAAGTCCAAGTCCATGATGGATCGCGCGCCCGAGGCGAAGCCCGCCGAGGCGCCCGCGGCCTGAATCAGGTCCGGATCGGCGGCCGGCTGATCGAGCTGGGCGCGCTGCGGCACACGCCCGCAGGCGTCCCGGTGATCGAGTTCAGGCTGCGCCACGAATCCGAGCTGCCAGAAGCCGGAGCACCACGCAAAGTGAACGCCGAGATTCCCGCCATCGCCTTCGACGCCCAGGCGCGCCTGCTCGCCGGCACGCCGCTCGAGCGCGGCCTGCAGGTCGAGGGGTTCCTGAGCGCCAAGAGCCGGCGCTCGAGAAAGCTCGTGCTCCACGCCACACACATCCAATTCACGCCAGGAGACTGACAGATGCCCCCGCCGCGCAGAGGCAAAGGTAAAGGCAAGTTCTCGAAGGACAAGAAGGACCGCGGGCAGCGGGCCCTGTTCCGCCGCCGCAAGTTCTGCCGCTTCACCGCCGAGAAGGTCGAGTGGATCGACTACAAGGACATCGAGGTGCTGAAGGATTTCGTCAACGAGACCGGCAAGATCATCCCGGCGCGCATCACCGGCACCTCCGCCGGCTACCAGCGCCAGCTCTCGGCGGCCATCAAGCGGGCGCGCTTCCTCGCGCTCCTGCCCTACACCGACCTGCACTGAGGCGCGCGCCATGCAAGTGATTCTTCTGGAGAAGGTGACCAACCTGGGGAACCTCGGGGACGTGGTCAAGGTGAAGGACGGCTTCGCGCGCAACTTCCTCATTCCGCAGGGCAAGGCGAAGCGCGCGACCGAGGCCAACCTGAAGGCCTTCGAGGCGCGGCGCGCCGACCTGGAGAAGGCCCAGGCCGAGCAGCTGGCCAAGGCGCAGGAGCGCGGCGGCAAGCTCGACGGCCTGACGCTGCAGATCGTGCAGAAGGCGGGCGTCGACGGGCGGCTGTTCGGCTCGGTGACCAACTACGACGTCGTCGAGGCGCTGGCGAAGCTCGGCCACGAGGTGGAGCGCTCGCAGGTGCGCATGCCCGCCGGGCCGCTCAAGCAGGTGGGCGAGTACCCCATCCAGGTGCAGCTGCATGCCGACGTGGTGGTGACGGTGAACGTGTCGGTGCTCGGCGAGAGCTGACAGCCTGCACACAAGATAGCCACAGCTTAACCACAAGTTCTGCACAGGGCCGCTCGCGTGTCGCGGGCGGCCCGTTGCGTGGCCGGCAATTGCGGTACATTGCGCCCATGGCACTTTCGCAACCGGCCGCGCGCATCGAGAGCAGCGATCCGCAGCTCGTCGCGCTGCGCGTTCCCCCGCATTCCCTGGAGGCCGAGCAATCCGTGCTCGGCGGCCTGCTGCTCGACAACCAGGCGTTCGACCGCATCGGCGACATCGTCTCGGGCGCCGATTTCTACCGCGACGACCACCGCCGCATCTGGCGGCACGTCGCCAAGCTGATCGAGGCGGGCAAGCCCGCCGACGTGGTCACGGTCTCCGAGTCGATCGAGGCGAGCGAGGACAAGGACAAGACCGGCGGCGCCGCCTACCTCGGGGCGCTGGCGCAGAACACGCCCAGCGCGCTCAACATCCGGCGCTACGCGGAGCTGGTGCGCGAGCGCTCCGTGCAGCGGCGCCTCGCCCAGGTGGCCACCGAGATCGCCGAGAACGCGCTCAGCCCCTCGGGCAAGGACGTGTCGCAGATCCTCGATGAGGCTGAGTCGAGGATCCTCGAGATCGGCGAATCGGGCTCGCGCCACGGGCAGGGGCTGGAAGAGATCAAGCCGGTGCTGGCGCGCGTGCTGGAGCGCATCGACTACCTCTACCACCGCGACAACCCGTCCGACGTCACGGGCGTGCCCACGGGATTCAACGACCTGGACAGCAAGACGGCCGGCCTGCAGCCGGGCGAGCTGATCATCGTCGCCGGCCGCCCCTCCATGGGCAAGACGGCCTTCGCCCTCAACATCGCCGAGCACGTGGCGCTGCACGCGCTCCTGCCGGTGGCGGTGTTCAGCATGGAAATGAGCGGCACGCAGCTGGCCACGCGCCTGCTCGGCTCGATCGCGCGCGTCGACCAGCACAAGATGCGCACCGGGCGCTTGTCGGACGCCGAGTGGCACGACCTGTCGGAAGCCATGGGCCGGCTGCACGAGGCGCCGATCTTCATCGACGAGACCGCGGCGCTCAACGCCCTGGAGGTGCGCTCGCGCGCGCGCCGCCTGTGGCGCCAGTTCGGCGGCAAGCTCGGCCTGGTGGTGGTGGACTACCTGCAGCTCATGTCCTCCAGCAACCCCAAGGCGGGCGAGAACCGCGCCACCGAGCTCTCGGAGATCTCGCGCTCCATGAAGGCGCTCGCCAAGGAGCTGAGCGTGCCGGTGATCGCGCTGTCGCAGCTGTCGCGCGCGGTGGAGACCAGGAACGACAAGCGCCCGATGATGTCCGACCTGCGCGAATCGGGCGCCATCGAGCAGGATGCCGACGTCATCCTGTTCATCTACCGCGACGAGGTCTACTACCCCGAGAAGCCCGAGGCCAAGAACCGCGCCGAGGTGATCATCGGCAAGCAACGCAACGGCCCCATCGGCAAGGTCGAGCTCACCTTCCTCGGCCAGCACACGCGCTTCGCCAATTTCGCCGATCCCGGCAGCTTCTGAGACAATCGGCGCCTCGCGACCGACCGGAGGCCGACATGGCCGAGCCGCAGATTCCGCAGAAATCGCCCTACGCGGTGGAGCTCGCGCCCGGGGACTACTGGTGGTGCGCCTGCGGGCAGTCCAAGCGCCAGCCGTTCTGCGACGGCTCGCACAAGGGCGGGCCGTTCACGCCGGTCAAGTTCTCGGTGGCGGAGGCGCAGAAGGTCTGGCTGTGCGGCTGCAAGCACACCGCCAAGCAGCCGTTCTGCGACGGCACGCACCAGAAGATCACGTAAGGGCGGCGCCCGGGCCTGCGGCCCGAGCGAGACTGCAGAAAGGGAGTTACTTCTTCGTCGCGCTCCAGCGGCCCTCGATGCCGCCGTCGCCGCGGAACGCGCCTTCCATGCGCGCGCCGCTCACCCGCCCCTGGAACTCGCGGCGCACGCCGCGGTTGTCCACGTAGGCGAAGGCGATCTCGAAGCCGCGCAGGCGCGGCTCGCGCAGCCCGCCCTGCATCGCGCCGAGGGACACGGTGCCTTCGAGCTTCTGGTAGCGCTGCTCGAGGGTCATTTCCACCTTCTCGCTGGCGCCGCCGCCGGTGACCTCGAGCATCCAGGTGCCGGCGACGTTGGCCGGCACCACCCAGAAATAGGCGCGCCGCCCGTCGAGGCTCGAGGTTTCGTCGGCCTCCCAGTCGTCCATGCTGAACGAGTGCGACACCACGCGCGTGCCGGGACGCATGGCGAGGAGCTGCGGCCGGAGCTTGAGGTTCAACGCCGGCAGCAGGTACATGGTGACCACGGTCGCCTGCGTGAAGTCGGTGACGAAGATGTCGCCCTGCACGATGCGCGCCCTGCCCGCGACGCCCGCCTTCTCGACGTTGCGCTGGGCGTGCTTGGCCATTTCCGGGTTGTACTCGATGCCCAGGGCGCGCGCGCCGAACTTCCTGGCCGCAGCGATGGCGATCTTGCCGTCGCCGGCGCCCAGGTCGACGACGTAGTCGTTGGCCGTCACCTGCGCCATGCGCAGCATGCGGTCGACCACGTCGTCGGGCGTCGGCACCCAGATGACGTCCTTGCCCGCTTGTCCGACGTGCGGCTCGTAGTCTTTGTCCTTCTGCGCGGCGGCGGGCAGGCAGAGGAGAAGCGCGGCCAGCGCCGCGGCGGCGGGGCGAAGCAAATGCACGATGGGCACTCCTGCGGGGTAGGGAAAGCCGGATTTTACAGCGCCGTGGCGGCGTGGTCCGCGAGGCGCGAGCGCTCCCCGCGGGCGAGCGTCACGTGGCCGGCGTGCGGCCAGCCCTTCATGCGGTCGACCACGTAGGTCAGGCCCGAGGAGCCCTCCGTCAGGTACGGCGTGTCGATCTGCGCGATGTTGCCCAGGCACACCACCTTGGTGCCCGGGCCGGCGCGCGTCACCAGGGTCTTCATCTGCTTGGGCGTGAGGTTCTGCGCCTCGTCGATGATCAGCCACTTGTTGACGAAGGTGCGGCCGCGCATGAAGTTGAGCGACTTCACCTTGATGCGCGAGCGCACCAGGTCGCGCGTCGCCGCGCGGCCCCACTCGCCGCCGGACTCGTCGGTGGCGTTGAGCACGTCGAGGTTGTCCTCGAGCGCGCCCATCCACGGCAGCATCTTCTCTTCTTCGGTGCCGGGCAGGAAGCCGATGTCCTCGCCGAGCGGCACGGTGACCCGCGTCATGATGATCTCGCTGTAGCGCTTCTGGTCGAGGACCTGCGTCAGGGCGGCCGCCAGCGCGAGGATCGTCTTGCCCGTGCCCGCCTGCCCGAGCAGCGTCACGAAATCGATCGCCGGGTTCATGAGCAGGTTGAGGGCGAAGTTCTGCTCGCGGTTGCGCGCCGTGATGCCCCAGACGGCGTTCTTGGCGTGCGTGTAGTCGCGCACCGTTTCCAGCACCGCGGCCCGCCCGGCGGCCTCCTTCACCATGGCATACAGGGGCCGCTCGCCCGCGTCGTCGTACAGGAACTCGTTGACCTGCAGCTTGGGCACCAGCGGCCCGCGCACGCGGTAGTAGGTGTGCCCGTCCTTCTTCCAGGACTCCATGTCGCGGCCGTGCGTGTCCCAGAAGTCCTTCGGCAGCGCGCGCACGCCGGCATACAGGACGTCGGTGTCCTCGAGCACCTTGTCGTTGAAGTAGTCCTCGGCGTGCAGCCCGAGGGCGCGCGCCTTGATGCGCATGTTGATGTCCTTGGACACCAGCACCACGGGGCGCTGCGCATGCTGCTCCTGCAGGTGGCGCACCACGGACAGGATCTGGTTGTCGGTCTTGCCGGCGGCGAGCGTGCTGGGCAGCTCGCCGTTGATCGCCTCGGTCTGCAGGTACAGCCGGCCGCCGGCGGCGCGGCCGTCGCGCCCGCGGATCGGCAGGCCGGCCTTGATGTCGGCCACCGAGTCCGGGACGATCTCGTCCAGGAAGCGGCTCGCCTGGCGGGCGTTGCGCGCCACGTCCGAGAGGCCCTTCTTGTGGTTGTCGAGCTCCTCCAGCGTGCCGATCGGCAGGTAGACGTCGTGCTCCTCGAACCGGAACAGGCTCGTCGGGTCGTGCATGAGCACGTTGGTGTCGAGGACGAAGAGCTTGGAGACGCGCGGCTTGCTGTGCGTGGGGCGGGGCTTCTTCGCCATGTCGGTGGCAGGGGCGGTGGGTTCTGCGATCCGGTCTTCTTGTTCGAAAGGCTGGTCGGCCGGTGGATCAGAGGGTCTTAACAAAGTCGAGTACCTCCTGTGCGTGTCCGGGAACCTTCACGCCGCGCCATTCGCGCGCCAGGCGCCCTTCGCCGTCGATGACGAAGGTGCTGCGCTCGATGCCACGGACCTTCTTGCCGTACATGCTCTTCATCTTGATGACGCCGAACTGCGCGCAGGCCTTTTCCTCGGCGTCGGACAGCAGCTCGAACGGAAAGTGCATCTTCGCCTTGAAGTTCTCGTGCGACTTCACCGAGTCGCGCGAGATGCCGAAGACTTCCGCGCCCGCGCGGCGCAAGTTCATGTGCAGGTCGCGGAACTGCATGCCCTCGGTGGTGCAGCCGGGGGTGTTGTCCTTCGGGTAGAAATACAGCACCAGCTTCTTGCCGCGGTGCTCGGAGAGCCGGAACGCGCCCCCGCCGGTGGCGGGCAGGGAAAAGTCCGGAACGGATTTTCCTGGCATCCAGGCGCAGTCTTAAGCCGCGTTCTCAGGTTTCAATCGCAACATTTTCATTAAACGCGTTTTCTGCGGCGGCTGCAAGGGCGACGCAGGGGCCTGAAATCAAAGCGCTTTTTCCTAAAGCTCGTAGCGCGAGCCTTCCACGCCGGTCACTGCAGGCTCGACGATCGAGCGCGGCAGGTGGGGGACGAAGGACTCGATGAACTCGTAGGCGTAGCGCCGCAGATAGGCCCCGCGCTTGATGCCCAGGCGCGTGGTGCTCGATTCGAACAGGTGCGAGGCATCCAGCGCCTTCAGTCCCGCATCGCGCTTGGCGTTGAAGGCCATCGCCGCCATGATTCCCACGCCCAGCCCCAGCTCCACGTAGGTCTTGATCACGTCCGCATCGAGCGCCGTGAGCACCACCTTGGGCGTGAGGCCGCGCTGCGCGAAGGCCTTCTCGACCAGCGAGCGGTTGGCGAAGGCGAAATCGTAGGTGACGATCGGGTAACGGGCGACCGCCTCGAGCGTGAGCGGCTTCACCCTGGCCAGCGGATGGCCGGCCGGCACCACCACGCACCGGTTCCACTGATAGCAGGGCAGGGATACCAGCTCCGGATAGTCGGCGATCTGCTCGGTGGCGACGGCGAAGTCGGCCTCGCCGCGCAGCACCATCTCGCAGATCTGCGTCGGGTTGCCCTGGTGGATGACCAGCTGCACGTCGGGGTAGCGGCGCTTGAGCGCCGCCACGGCCTTCGGCAGCGCGTAGCGCGCCTGCGTGTGCGTGGCGGCGATGGTGAGCGTGCCGTGCTTCTCGTCGGCGAATTCGGCGCCGGCGCGCTTGAGATTGGCCGCTTCCGCGAGGATGCGCTCGGCGATCGCCAGCACCGCGCGCCCCGGCTCGGTGACGGCGGTGAGGCGCTTGCCGTGGCGCACGAAGATCTCCACGCCCAGCTCGTCCTCGAGCTCCTTGATCTGGCGCGAGACGCCCGGTTGCGAGGTGTGCAGGGCCTCGGCGGCAGCGGAGACGCTCAGGTCACGGCGGGCGACCTCCGCCAGGTAGCGCAACTGCTGTATTTTCATAATTACTTATTCACATATTATATTATGATTTTAGTCTTTTAAATTATAACAGCTGCGGCCACAATCCGCAGCCATGTACCTCTACGACGAGATCGACCAGCGCATCGTCGACGAGCGCGTCGCGCAGTTCCGCGAGCAGACGCGGCGCTACCTCGCCGGCAAGCTTTCCGAGGACGACTTCAAGCCGCTCCGACTGCAGAACGGGCTCTATATCCAGCGCCATGCGCCCATGCTGCGCATCGCGATCCCCTACGGCATCCTGTCCTCGGCGCAGCTGCGCAAGCTCGCGCACCTCGCGCGCACCTACGACCGCGGCTACGGGCACTTCTCGACGCGCCAGAACCTGCAGTTCAACTGGCCGAAGCTCGAGGACGTGCCCGAGATCCTCGCCGAGCTGGCGAGCGTGCAGATGCACGCCATCCAGACCTCGGGCAACTGCATCCGCAACATCACGGCCGACCACTTCGCCGGCGTGGCGCGCGACGAGGTCGTCGACGCTTTTGTCTGGAGCGAGATCCTGCGGCAGTGGTCCGCCTTCCACCCGGAGTTCGCCTTTCTGCCGCGCAAGTTCAAGATCGCGGTCAGCGGCGCCGGGGCCGACCGCGCCGCCACCTTCTTTCACGACATCGGCCTGCAGGCGGATCGAAACGCGGCGGACGACTCGGTCGGCTTCCGCGTCATCGTCGGCGGCGGCATGGGCCGCACGCCCGTCGTCGGCGAGGTGATCCGCGACTTCCTGCCCTGGCCGCACCTGCTCACCTACCTCGAGGCGATCCTGCGTGTCTACAACCGCCACGGGCGCCGCGACAACATCTACAAGGCGCGCATCAAGATCCTGGTGCGCGAGCTCGGCGCGCAGACTTTCCGCGACCAGGTGGAGGCCGAATGGCGGCACCTGATCGACGGCCCGTCCACGCTCACCCGCGAGGAGGTGCGCCGCGTCGAGCGCCGCTTCACGCGGCCGGCGTACGAAGTGGGGACGGACCTGGATTTCTCGGAGGAGAAATCCAGGTCAGTCCCCGGTTTCGCCGCATGGCTGAGGCGCAACGTCCACTCGCACAAGTATCCCGGCTACGCGGCGGTGACGCTGTCGCTGAAGAAGACGGGAGTACCGCCGGGCGACGTGAGCGACGCGCAGATGGACGCCATCGCAGACCTCGCCGATCGCTACAGTTTCGGCGAGCTGCGCGTGACGCACGAGCAGAACCTGGTGCTCGCCGACGTGCGCCAGGACCGGCTGCACGCGCTATGGCAGCAAGCGAAGGCGCTCGGCCTCGCCACGCCCAACATCGGCCTGCTCACCAACATCATCGCCTGCCCGGGCGGGGACTTCTGCTCGCTCGCCAACGCCAAGTCGATCCCGGTGGCCGAGTCGATCCAGCGCCTGTTCGACGACCTCGACTACCTGCACGACATCGGCGAGCTCGACCTCAACATCTCCGGCTGCATGAACTCCTGCGGCCACCACCACGTCGGCCACATCGGCATCCTCGGCGTCGACAAGAGCGGGGCGCAGTGGTACCAGATCACCATTGGCGGCAGCCAGTTTCCGGCCGCGCTCGGCAAGGTGATCGGGCCGTCGTTCGCGCAGCACGAGGTGCCCTGGGTCATCGAGCGCCTGATCGAAACGTACCTCGCCGAGCGCGAGGGCGAGCAGGAGCGCTTCGTCGACACGGTGCACCGCATCGGCATCGAACCCTTCAAGGAGCACGTCTATGCCCACGCTCATTCGCCGCGGCGCGATCGAGAACCCGTCCACGCCTGAGGGCGGCGAGGTGTTGCGCCTCGAGCCGCACGAGGATCCTGCGGCGCTCGCCGGCCGGTTTGCGTCGGCGGCGCGCGTCGAGGTGCACTTCCCGAAGTTCACCGACGGCCGCGGCTACTCGATCGCGCGCCTGCTGCGCGAGCGCTTCGGCTATGCCGGCGAGCTGCGCGCGGTGGGCGACGTGCAGCGCGACCAGCTGTTCTACCTGTCGCGCGTGGGTTTCGATGCGTTCCTGCTGCGCGACGGCGAGGACGCCGAAGGCGCGCTTGCCGCGCTCGAGGATTTCAGCGAGGCGTACCAATCCTCCGTCGAGCGGCCGCTGCCGCTCTTTCGCCGCCGGCGCGCCGCATGAGCCGGGAACACGCCGCATGCGCCGCGCTGGCGCAGGCCGCCTTCGAGTTCGGCCCGGCGGCGCTCGCCTCGAGCCTGTCGATCGAGGACATGGTGCTCGCCGACCTGATCGCGCGCCAGGCGCTGCCCATCGGCATCTTCGTGCTCGATACCGGACGCTTGCACGGCGATACGCTCGCGCTCGTGAGCCGGCTGGAAGAGCGCTATGGCTTTCAAGTGCAGGTGTACCGGCCGCTGGCGCATGCGGTGCACGGCTACGTCGCGCGCTTCGGGCGCGACGCCTTCTACGAGAGCGCGGCGCTGCGCAAGCAGTGCTGCGAGATGCGCAAGGTCGAGCCGCTGCGCCGCGCGCTTGCGGGCAAGGGCGCCTGGATCACGGGCCTGCGCCGCGGGCAATCCGCCGGCCGCGGCGCCGTTGCCGTGCGGGAGATCGACGCGGCGCATGGTCTGACGAAGTTCAACCCGCTCGCCGACTGGAGCGAGGATGAGGTGTGGGGGTACGCCCGTGCGCACGACGTGCCCAGCAACCGGCTCTACGACCAGGGCTACCGCTCGATCGGCTGCGCGCCCTGCACGCGCCCCGTGACCGCGGGCGAGGACGCGCGCGCGGGCCGCTGGTGGTGGGAGGCGCAGGGTGGGAAGGAGTGCGGCTTGCATGTCGCGGCGTCCAAGACGGGCGATATCGCGAGTTTGCGGTTCCATGGTCTCCGGTTTTCCGGCGGAGAGATGCATTCCGCCGGAAAACCGGAGATCGCATCGAAAAGCCAAACCCGCGATATCGCCAGCCCTGGCGCCCGCCCATGACCCCCGACCGCGCCCACCTCGACTGGCTCGAGTCCGAGGCGATCTTCATCCTGCGCGAGGTCGCCGGCGAATGCGCGCGCCCGGCGCTGCTGTTCTCGGGCGGCAAGGACTCGCTGGTGCTGCTGCGGCTGGCCGAGAAGGCGTTCCGCCCGGGCCGCTTCCCGTTTCCGCTGCTGCACATCGATACCGGGCACAACTTCCCGGAGGTGATCGAGTTCCGCGACCAGCGCGCGGCCGAGCTCGGCGAGACGCTGCTCGAGGCGATCGAGGAGTTCGGCTTCGATGCCGCGATCGGCGGTGCGCGCCGCGACGAGGAAAAGGCGCGCGCCAAGGAGCGGGTGTTCTCCTTCCGCGACGCCTTCGGCCAGTGGGACCCGCGCCAGCAGCGCCCCGAGCTGTGGGACCTGTACAACGCACAGGTGCACCCGGGCGAGCACGTGCGCGTGTTTCCCATCTCCAACTGGACCGAGCTCGACGTCTGGCAGTACATCGCGCGCGAGCCGCTCGACGTGCCGTCGATCTACTACGCCCACCGCCGCCCGGTGGTGCGCAGGCACGGCCTGCTCGTCCCCGTGACCGACCTCACGCCGCCGCGCGCGGGCGAGGCGGTGGAGGAAGTCTCGGTGCGCTTCCGTACGGTGGGCGACGTGAGCTGCACCTGCCCGGTCGCCTCGCAGGCGGCGACGCCGGAGGAGATCATCGTGGAGACGGCGGCGACCCGCGTCACCGAGCGCGGCGCGACGCGCATGGACGACCAGACGTCGGAGGCGTCCATGGAGCGCAGGAAGCGGGAGGGGTACTTCTGATGGATGCGAGGCGCGGCGCGGGTTTGGCCTTTCAAAGATATCTCCCCGCTTCCGGCCGGATGAATCTCCCGGCCGGAAGCGG
>DATFEJ010000204.1:0-5805 GCA_035251235.1 Burkholderiales bacterium | reverse complement strand
CGCCGAGCGCCACGCCGAGCGCGCAGAGCAGCGTGCGCGTGCGGCGCTGCGCGAAGCCGGCGGTCAGCGCGAGGAACAGGCGCACGCTAGGCGCCGAACTCCCGCAGGACGCGTCCCGGCCCGCGCGCGAGCGTGCAGTACTCGCGCCCGTCGTGCACGCGCACGCCGTTCACCCACACGCCGTGAACGCCCTGCGGTGCGCGGATCATGCGCGCGCCGCCGCCCGGCAGGTCGCGCACGCGCTGCAGGTTCGACAGCCCCACGGTCCGCGGGTCGAAGAGCAGCAGGTCGGCGAAGGCGCCGGCGCGGATCGCGCCGCGCTGTGGGATACGGTACTTGCGCGCCGGGTCGGCGGCCAGGCGCCGCGCGGCCTCCTCCCAGGTGAAGTGGCCCGTCTCGCGCACCCAGTGCGCGAGGAAGTGCAGGCCGAAGCCCGCGTCGCAGAAATAGATGAGGTGCGCGCCCGCGTCCGAGAGGGCGAGCACGCCCGCTTCGTGCTTGAGCAGCGGCGCCACGCCCGCGTCGTCGTTCTGGAACAGCTTGGCGATCATCTGCTGCTCGAGCGGGCGGTCGCAGAACCACTCGAGCGGGTCGGCGCCGCCCGCGAGCTGCGGCAGCGGCACGCCGTCGATCTCGACTTTCGTCCAGTCGCCCGAGAAGAGGATCCCCGGCTTGGGGTGCTTCAGGTCCTCGCGAAACTGCGCGCGGAAGGAAAGGTCGGCGTAGATCGCCGGCAGATCGTCCGGCTTGGCCGCCTTGACGCGCGCAAAGGCCGGCAGCGCGAGGAACGGATAGGGCTCGCGCAGCGTGAAGTCGAACGACAGCGGCTGGCAGTTGGCGTGGATGTAGACCTCGCGCCCGCGCGCCAGCGCCTCGGCGCAGCGCCGGTAGTAGGTCATGGCGCGCTGCGGCGCCTGGTCGGTGTACATGGTGAGCACGGTCACCATGAACATCGGCCGCCCGGTGTCCGCGGCCATCTGCTCGAGGTACTCGGGCGTCGCCTTCGAGCCGGCGGCGACGACGAACACGCCCCTGCCCGCCTCTTTCAATGGCGCTACGAGCGCGCGCAGCTCGGCGTCCTCGCAGATCGTGGAGGGCATCGGCCGTCCGCCCCAGCCGCTGTGGTTGGGCGAAAAGGACGAGGCGAAGCCGACCGCGCCCGCCTGCAGCGCCTGGCGGACGATGTCCTGCATCTCGCGCAGCTCTTCGGCCGTGGGCTGCTTGCGGCTCGAGGCGTCCTCGCCCATGACCGCGCTGCGGATGCTCGAGTGGCCGGCCAGCACGCCGACGTTCGCGTACGGGCCGATGCGCTGCAGCGCGTCGAGGTACTCGCCGAACGACTCGAACTCCCAGCGCGTGCCGGTCAGGAGCGCGTTGAGGTCCATGCCCTCGACCACCGAAAGATTCTTGAGGATGGTTTCGCGATGCGCTGCCGGGCAGGGCGCGATGCCGAAGCCGCAGTTGCCGAGGATCGCGGTGGTCACGCCGAGCGCGGGCGACGGCGTGAGCTTCGGGTCCCAGGTCACCTGCGCGTCATAGTGCGTGTGCACGTCGACGATCCCCGGCATGAGCGCCAGGCCGCCGGCGTCGAGCGTCTCCTTTGCCTTGCCGGGCGCCGCGATGCGGCCGTCTTTCACGGCGACGTCCGCGATGCGGCCGGGCTCGCCCGTGCCGTCGTAGACCGTTGCGCCGCGGATCAGCAGGTCGTTCATCCGCCCAGTCTAACGGTTCGTCGCAGCAGGCTGCAGTCCGTCGCAAACCGGTGGAGGCGCCGTTTCGCGGCGCCCAGACTGGCGTGGTCCTCAACCGAACACAGGGAGAACGCCATGCACCCGGGCTTCACGCCGATCATCCTCGCCCACACCCTCGTCGCCTTCGCCGCCGTCGCGCTGGGCGCGGCGATGTTCCTGGCGCGCAAGGGCACGTTCCTGCACCGCGTCGCCGGCCGCGCCTGGGCGCCCCTCGGACTGATCTGAAAGGAGCACGCCCATGAACAACGACCTCAAGCGCATCGCCCGGCGCCGCGCCGGCGCCAAGCTCGGCCTGTACATCCACGCCGGGGTATACGTCGCAGTGAACGCCTTCCTCGCCGCCGTGCAGCTGCAGACCACGCCCCAGATTCACTGGAACCTTTGGCCGCTCGCCGGCTGGGGCCTCGGTCTCGCCATCCACGCGACCGTGGTGCTGCTCGCCGGCTCCGGACTGCGCGAGAGGATGGAAGCCGCAGAGCTGAAGAAGCTCGAATCCCGCTAAGCTTCGCCCGATGCAGGGCTTTCGCTTCGCGCTGCTCGCCGTCCTCGCCTTCAACACCGGCATCGCCGGACTGCTCACGCTGCTGCGCTACGGCGGCGGCCTCGTCGAGAACTTCGTGTTCTCGCAGTGCATCGGGCTGTCCGTGCTGCTGCTCATCCATCTCGGCTGGCGCGCGCTGTGGCCGGAGCGCAAGCCCTCGCGCCTGCCGTTCCTCGGCCTCATCGTGCTTGGCATCGTCGCCGGCTGGCTCGCCGGCAGCGCGATCGCCTCCGCGCTGCTCGGCCTGCCCTGGACCGCGGGCCGCAGCGCGGTTGCGGCGCTCGGCGTCACCGTGGCCGCCGGCCTCGTCGGCACCTGGTTCTTCTGGAGCCGGCACCGGTCCGCAGCGCTCGAGCGCGGGCGGATCGAGGCGCAGCTGAAGCTCCTGCAGGCGCAGATCGAGCCGCATTTCCTGTTCAACACGCTGGCCAACCTGGATGCACTGATCCTCACCGATCCAGCGCGCGCGCGGCAAATGCTGCACCACCTGAACGGCTACCTGCGCGCCACCCTCGCCGCCTCTCGCCGGGAGCGCAATTCGCTGGGCGAGGAATTTTCGCTGCTCAGGAACTACCTCGAGGTGCTCGCCATCCGCATGGGGCCGCGCCTCAGGTTCGAGCTCGTGCTGCCCGAGGCGCTCGCGGCGACCCAGGTGCCGCCCATGCTGCTGCAGCCGCTGGTCGAGAACGCGGTCAAGCACGGCCTCGAGCCCAAGGTCGAAGGCGGCACCGTGAAGGTGAGCGCGAGCGAGGCGCAGGGGCGCCTCGTCCTGCAGGTGGCCGATACCGGCCGCGGCGACCAGGGCGGCAGCGGCGGCGTCGGGCTGGCCAACCTGCGCGAGCGGCTGGCCGCGGTCTTCGGCGGCAACGCGACCGTGCAGGCCGGCGCCGGTCCTGCCGGCGGCTACTCGGTGACGCTCAGCCTGCCGCGATGAGAGCGCTGATCGCCGACGACGAGCCGCTGCTCGCGGCGCGCCTGAAGAGCGCGCTGGGCGAAGCCTGGCCGGAGCTCGAGATCGCCGCCGTGGTGCCGAACGGGCTCGAGGCGGTCGCGGCCGCCGAGCGCTTGAAGCCCGATGTCGCCTTCCTCGACATTCGCATGCCGGGATTGGACGGGCTGGAGGCCGCCGGCGAGATCGCCGATCGCCTGGGCGAGGACGCGCCGGCGATCGTCTTCGTCACGGCGTACGACGAATACGCGACCAGGGCGTTCGAGCTCGCCGCGGTGGACTACGTGCTCAAGCCCGTGGCGCAGGATCGCCTGCTGAAGACCGTGGAGCGCGTGAAGACGCGACGAACCGGCCTCGACGAGCTGGCGCGGCAACTGCGCGCGCTGGCCGCGCAGGCGCCGAAGGCGCCGATCCTCAAGCAGGTCATGGCCGGCGCCGGCAATGCCGTGAAGCTGATTCCCATCGGCGAGGTGTGCTACTTCCAGGCCGCGGACAAGTACACGACGGTGGTCACGACGGATGGCGAAGACCTTATCCGCACGTCCTTGAAGGAGCTGGCGCCGCAGCTGCCGGAGCGCTTCCAGCAGGTGCACCGCGGCACCATCGTCAACCTGGACGAGGTAGCGGCCGCCGTGCGCGACGAGGCCGGCCGGGTGTCGCTCAAGCTGCGCCACCGCAAGGAAGCGCTGCTCGTGAGTCGCGTTTACGCGGACCTGTTTCGTGCGATGTGATGCCGCCTCCGGGACGGCTTATCATTTCCCGGTGAGCTACTCGCTGCAGATCCTCGAGCGGCCCGGCTACCTGCACTTCGTCGTCACGGGAATCAACAGCCGCGAGGCGGTGCAGCAGTACCTCACGGAGATCGGCCGCACTTGCGCCGCGCGCGGCTGCAAGCACATCCTCATCGAGGAGCGCCTCGAGGGGCCGCGGCTGGACACCACGGACGTGTTCATGATCGCCTCCGGGCAGAGCGCCAACGCCGCGCGAACGCTCGCGGCGCTCGCCTACGTCGACGTCAACGCCGAAGGCCGGCTGATGCAGTTCGCCGAGGACGTCGCCGTCAACCGCGCGGTGCCGGTGAAGGTCTTCACGACCGTGGCGGAGGCCGAGCGCTGGCTGGGCGAGCTGTCCAAGTGAGGCTGCGCGCGGCCGGCTGGGGCCTCATGGCCTTCCTCTCCCTCGGCGTCGCGCTGTATGCCGCGATCGCCTACAGCCTGCTGCCGGTGGGCGCCGCCGTGCATCCGGACATGCGCGCGGCGTTCGAGGCGCATCGCGTCGGCCTCGGGCTGCATGTCTTCGGCGCGGTCTTCGCCCTCGCGCTGGGACCGTTCCAGTTCCTGGCCCGGCTGCGCGCGCGGCACCTGAACCTGCACCGCTGGATGGGGCGGCTGTATCTCGGGCTCGGGGTGCTGGTCGGCGGCCTCGCCGGGCTGTACATGGCGCAGTTCGCCCACGGCGGCCTGGCCGGAAAGCTCGGCTTCGGTACGCTCGCGGTGTGCTGGCTCGTGACCGGCGAGCGCGCCTTTCACTACGCGCACCACGGGGATGTCGCCGCGCACCGGCGGTGGATGTTCCGCAATTTCTCGCTCACCTTCGCCGCCGTCATGCTGCGCCTCTACTTGCCCGCGGCTGTGGTCTCCGGCGCGGATTTCGCCATTGCCTACGGCGTCATCGCCTGGGCCTGCTGGGTGCCGAACCTGGTGTTTGCGGAGTGGCTGTTGCGCAACGGCGCGGCGATGCACAGAGCGTAGATTTCTACAAGGACTAGCCCGCCACCAGCATCCCCGCGAACAGCGTCGCGATGCCGAGGAACGAGAAGAACCCCACCACGTCGGTCACCGTGGTGAGGATGATCGACGACGCCGTCGCCGGATCCTGCCCGAAGCGGTGCAGCAGGATCGGCACCAGCGCGCCGGACAGGCCCGCCGCCACCATCGACACCACCATGGCGAGGCAGATTACCCACACGAGGCCCGCCTGCCCGCTCCACAGATAGACGCCGATGCCCGCGGTGGCCGCCACCGCGAGCCCGTTCACCACGCCGGTGGCAGATTCCTTCCACACCATCTTCGGCCAGTGCCGCACGCTGATCTCGCGCAGGACGAGCCCGCGCATGGTCACCGCCAGCGCCTGCGCGCCGGCGTTGCCCGATTGACCCGCGACCACCGGCAGGAGCACGGCGAGCGCCGTGAACTGGGCGATGGTGCTCTCGAACACGCCCACCACCGCGGCGGCGAGGAAAGCGGTGAGCAGGTTGATCTGCAGCCACGGGAGGCGCTTGCGCACCGCGAACAGCGGCCGCGACAGCGCCCTTTCGTCCGGGCTCGCGCCCACCATGGTCTGGATGTCGAGGCTCGCCTCGGCCTCGACCGCGGCCATGAGCTTCGCCTGGCGGATGACGCCCAGCAGCCGCCCGTCCTGGTTGACTACCGGCAGCACGCTGATCGGCTCGCGCTGCAGGATCTCCACCACCTCCTCGCGCGGGTCGAGGTCGCGCGCCACGGCCGGCACGCCGCGCATGATCTCGGCGAGCGGCCGCTCGCGCTCGGCGAGCGCGAGGTCCT
>DATFEJ010000144.1:0-9048 GCA_035251235.1 Burkholderiales bacterium | reverse complement strand
CGCCGGCTTGCTCGCCTCGCCCGCGCTCGCGACCGGGGCGCCCGCGGACTCCGGGCGAAATGCGAGCATGCGCAGCACGGTCATGACGAATCCGGCGTGCTCGTCGGGCGCAAGCGGCAAGTCCTCCCGGCCCTGCAGCGCGATCTGATAGCACAGCTGCACGAACTCCGCGTCGAGGGTCCGCGCCAAGTCCGACAAGGCTTGCGTTCCCGGCACCTCGACCGGCTGGCTCGAGGCGCCGATCGCCTGCAGGGTGGCGATGCGCAGGAGCAGCCGGGCGAGGTCCTGGAGGGCAGCATCGAACGACAGGCTGCGCGACTGCATCTCGTCCGCGATGGACAGCGCGCGCGCGGCATCAGCTGCGGCGATCGCTTCCAGCAGACGCTGGAGATAACTCTCGTCGACCGCACCGAGCATGTCCCGCGCGCTGTCCGCAGTCACGCTGCCGGAGCCGTGGGCAATGGCCTGATCCAGAAGCGACAGCGCGTCGCGCATGCTGCCTGCCGCGGCACGCCCGAGCAGCTGCAGGGCGTCGGCTTCATAGGGCACCGCCTCGGCATCCAGTAGCCGCGCCAGGTGGACGGCGACCAACGCGGCAGGCATCTGCTTCAGGTTGAACTGCAGGCAGCGCGAGAGCACGGTCACGGGGATCTTCTGCGGATCGGTCGTCGCCAGGATGAACTTGAGGTGCTCCGGGGGCTCTTCCAGCGTCTTCAGCATGGCGTTGAATGCGGAGTTCGACAGCATGTGGACTTCGTCGATCACGTAGACCTTGAAACGGCCGCGCGTCGGCGCGTATTGCGCGGTGTCGAGCAGCTGCCGCATTTCGTCCACGCGCGTGTTGGTCGCGGCGTCCACCTCGAGCAAGTCGACGAAACGCCCGCCATCGATCTCCTCGCACGCGGAGCACTTGCCGCAGGGCTCGGCCGTGACGCCTGTTTCGCAATTCAGGCACTTGGCCAGAATGCGGGCCAGCGTCGTCTTGCCCACGCCGCGCGTTCCGGTCAGCAGGTAGGCATGATGCAGGCGGCCATGCTCCAGCGCATGGCGCAGGGCTCGCACGACGTGCTCCTGCCCCACCAGTGCGCCGAAATTGCGCGGTCGCCACTTGCGGGCAAGCACTTGATAGCTCATACCTTTCATCCTATCAGGGGGCCTCGAACGGGGGGCCGCTCCCGTTCGAGGCCAGATGGTGGCGAGCCTTGCCCCCGGCACTTGCAGAAACCAGCTGTGGCTGCTTCCTTCCGGACCTGACCAGGTTGACCGGGCTGCAATGCGGGGAGGCCCGCCGTCGTTCAATGTCCTTCAAGCCGTGCGCAGCTTCATTCTATACGGCACGCCGGCCGGCGTCAGCGTGACGTCAGCCTCCGGTCAGACGTTCGCACCACTCGTGCCCTAGCCTTACAGCGCATCCTCCTCCACCGCGCAATCAGCGGTGGTTTCCACGTCCTGACGCGCAAGCGTCAGGACGTTTTCTTTTCTGGGTGGCGCTGGCGGAGAGAGTGGGATTCGAACCCACGATACGCTATTAACGTATACACGCTTTCCAAGCGTGCGCCTTCAGCCGCTCGGCCATCTCTCCGCGGTTGCGCCTATTCTAACCCGCGTGCTGCGCGTCAGGCGGTGTGCGCCCCGTCTACGGTCAGAAGCCCAAGCGCGTCGCGAAACGGGCGATGCTCTTTGCCACCTCTCCCTCCAGGGGAAACGACAGCATGCCCATCACCGTGTAGCCGAGCAGCCAGGGCATCAAGTAGAAGCGGATCATGAAGAAGAACCATGCGACGTAGAGCGGCACTATCGGCTGGATGAGGAAGGCCGGCGTGATCGGCGCAAAGAGCTTGAGCAGCGGGTCCGTCGCGCGCACGAAGAATCTCATGAAGAAGAACGAGCTGTTCTCGGGGAGAAAGATGCGCATGGCCGAGCGCCCGATCAGCGTCCACATGATCATGCCGAAGGCGTAGTCGAGGATGATCGCCCAGATCGGGAAGGGATCTGCCATGCGCCAATTGTACGGGCGAAAAAAAACCGGGGCGACGCCGTCGCCCCGGTTCCTTGCTGCCGGGTCCCGCTAGTGCGTTGTGCCGAGGATCGTCTGACCCTTCGGGATGCGCACTTCGTCGACCATGTCCTGCGTCGCCTTGTCAGGCGCGGGCGTCAGCAGGGACACCACGACTATCAGCACGAGGCTGACCGCCGCGCCCACCATGCCGAAGCGCAGGTGATCCATGCCCCACCACGGCGTCATGCCGCCCGCGTAGACCATGTACAGGTACCACGAGCCCGCCGCGAGGCCGCCGAGCATGCCGGCGATGGCCCCCGCCGCCGTGGCGCGCTTCCACCAGATGCCCAGCACCAGCGGGAAGAACAGGCCGGACATCGCGAAGCAGAAGGCCCAGGCCACCGCGCCCAGAATGCCCGTGAGGCGGAAGCTGGCCACGAAGGCCCCTGCCGCACCGATCACGATCAGCAGCACCCGTGCCACGATCAGGCGCCGCTTCACGTCCGCTTTCGGGTCGATCATCTTGTAGTACAGATCGTGCGACAGCGCGTTGGCGATCGCGAGCAGCAGGCCGTCCGCGGTGGACATCGCCGCCGCCATGCCCCCGGCCGCGACCAGGCCCGAGATCACGTACGGCAGTCCCGCGATCTCCGGTGTCGCCAGCACGACAATGTCCGGGCGCATGAAGAACTCGTTGATCTGCACGATGCCGTCGGCGTTACTGTCGATGACCTTCAGGAACCCGACGTTGCTCCACTTCTGCACCCATTCGATCGCGTTCACCTGCGCAACCGACTTGCCGATGATGCTCGTCGCCAGATTCGGATCGAGCACCTGGAGCTTGGTGAAGGTCGCGAGGGCCGGGGCCGTGAAGTACAGCAGGAAGATGAACAGCAGCGACCAGGCCACCGAAGAGCGCGCCGCGCGCACCGACGGCGTCGTGAAGTAGCGCATCAGGATGTGCGGCAGCGAGGCCGTGCCGATCATCATGCACGCGACCAGCGTCACGAACCGCCAGTTGGCCACGAAGGTGTCGGCCGGCCCGTTGTGCAGGACCGTCAGCGCCGACAGGCCCGGGCCCGGAGCGGGCCCCGTGTGCTTCAGCACGCCGACCTGGTGCAGCTGCTCCAGCTCTGCGATGCGCTGCACCGCGTCGCCGTAAACGAGCTGCGGGATGACGCCGAAGCCCTGCTTGTTCGACATCCAGATCACCGGCACGAGGTAGGCGATGATCAGCACGATGTACTGCGCCACCTGCGTCCAGGTCACCGCGCGCATGCCGCCCAGCATGGAGCAGAGCAGGATGCTTGCCAGACCGATCCAGATGCCGACCTCGAACGGGATCAGCAGCGCGCGCGCCGCGATCGTCCCGGTGGCGTTGATCTGCGCCGTCACGTAGGTGAACGACGCCACCACCAGCACGAGCACCGCGCTCAGGCGCGCGAAGTTGCCGCCGTAGCGCGTGCCGATGAAGTCGGGCACCGTGTAGCAGCCGAACTTGCGCAGGTACGGCGCCATCAGAACCGCGACCAGTACGTAGCCGCCCGTCCATCCCACCACGAAGGCGAGATAGGGATGACCCGACATGTAGATGCCGCCGGCCATCGCCACGAACGACGCGCCCGACATCCAGTCCGCGGCGGTCGCCATGCCGTTGAACACCGTAGGCACCTGGCGTCCGGCCACGTAGTAGGCGTCGAGCTGCATGGTGCGCGACAGCCAGCCGATCACGGCGTAGATGACGATCGTGAAACCCACGAACATCAGGCCGATCGTGTCCTCCCTCATGCCCATCGCCTCGGCGATCGCCATGAGGCCGATGAACACGATGAAGCCGCCGGTGTAGATGCCGTAGATCTTCGGCAGGTTCTCGATGAACCCGCCCTTTTTCGAGAAATCCCCAAACATTGCCATGGCTGCCCCCTCTTATTCTGTTTCGGTCTCGGCCATTCCGCACTCGACGTCGATCTTGTGCTGCTGCCACGAGAACATGAACAGCTGCACGACGAAGACGACGAGCGAGCCCTGCGCGGCAAAGTAGAAGCCGAGCGGGAAGTGCATGAACGACATGGAGTTCAGGTCGGTCGCGAACCAGTGCACGACGTAGGAGAAGATGAACCAGATGACCAGGTGCACGACCATCAGCTTCTTCGTCCGCTGCCAGTGAAGCTCGCGGTTTGAGGCTTCCGTGCTCATTGCATGCCCTCCTCTTTTGTTGTCCCCTTGCCCGTTCGGCCGGGCCCCAAGCTGCACGCTGGCCGATTCTAGCTCATGTCAAAAATCGTCGCGCAAGCCGCGACACGCGATAATGCGGCGGTGCACCCATCGAGCCCACCCGGCCTGACCGACCGCCTGCGTCAGTGGTATGGCCGCTGGCGCCGCGCTGAACCCATCGCCGATGCCGATGCGCTGCGCGATTTCCTTCGCACCCGGGCCAGCCGCATCGCGCAACTCACGCTCTACGGCTACCTGCGCACGCGCGCCGGCACCCGTTTTCCCGAGCTCTTCGAAAACGACGACTTCGTCGTCTCCATGAACATCGCAAAGTGGCACGTATGGCTTGCGTGCCTGTCGGACCTCGCGGTCCACGCCGGCGCCTTGCTGCGCCGCACCAGGGCTTCTTCCCCCGAGAAAGTAGGTGGCCTCATCCGCAGGCTGGTCGACGACGTCCTGCATGAGACCGGGATCCCCGCCGAAGCCGGTCCCGAGTACTCCGAGCACGCGAATCGCGTGCGCGCCCGGCTGGCGCTCCATGACTGGGGCGAGCAAGTCGATGACGACGCGGCCTTCGCGGAGAGCCCCACGGCGCTCGTCTACTGGGCGCCCATCGTCGACGACCTCAAGGCGCTCGACGACGAGATCGTCCGGAACTCGATCCGTTACCGCTGGATCGAAGTGCGCCGCGAGCTGCATCGCAATCTCGACGCTGCGGGCGTGATGGGCACGGCGCAGTCTCACGGCGGTTAAGCCCCTCTCTTCAGATCTCGTCGCGCGATGCTATGCAGGGTGTCGCCGCAGAGCCACTGGGGGAAACCCTAGCGAAAACATGCTGCGCCGCAACAGCGTGGTGCGCCGCAGCAGGTCAGCTCAACCCGGGTTCTGCATCATCAGGTGGACTAGTCCCGCGACGGAATCCGCGCCCATCTTCTCCATCACCTTGGCGCGGTGGAACTCGACCGTCTTCACGCTGATGTCGAGCTCGTCCGCGATGACCTTGTTCAGCTTGCCCTCGATCACGCGCTGCATCACCTCGCGCTCGCGCTCCGTGAGGCTGGCGAGGCGCTCGGCAACCTGCGACCGGCGCGCACGCTTCTCGCGGTTCTGCGCATCGCGCTCGAACGCCCGCTGGATGATGGCGACCACCTCGCGGTAGCTGAACGGCTTCTGGATGAAGTCCACCGCGCCGCCCTTGATCGCGCTCACCGCGGTCGGCACGTCGCCGTGGCCGCTGACGAAGACGATCGGGATCTCGATGCTCACGCGCTTGAGGTACTCCTGCAGCTCGAGCCCGCTCATGCCCGGCAGCCGCACGTCGAGCACCAGGCACGCGAGCCCGCCCTCCTTGTAGGCGGCGATGAACTCGGCCGCCGTGGCGAAGGTCTGCACGGCGATGCCGTTGGACTCCAGCAGCCAGCGCCAGAGCGTGCGAATGGCCTCGTCGTCGTCGACCACGTAGGCCGTGGGCGGCGCCTGGCGCGAATGCCGCTCGTCGGCCGGTACGTCGGTCATACCTGGAAGTCGAGCTCGAGCCGTTCCTGCAGGCGGCGCGCGAGCCTGAGCGCCAGCTTGAGAGAGGACTGCTCGAACGCATTGAGCGTCTCCGGATCGACGCGATTGGCGAGGTCCTCGTGCGCGGCGCGCGCGCCGCGGCGCGCTTCGGGCGCGCCCGCCTGGCCGCGCAGGCGCAGGCCCTGGATGAAGGAGAACGCATCGACCAGGGCGTCGATCTCCCGGCGGGGCTGATCGCGCGCTTCGCGGTACGCGCGCAGCCGGTCGGGCGTGTTGGTCTGTCGCAGGCCGTTGGCGAGCGCAAACACGCGCGCCGCGTCGACGAAGATGCGCGCGCCGTTCGCCTTCAGGTTCACTGTGCGCGGCGCGCCGGGGGCGTCCGTAGTGGAAAGTGCGCCGAATCGGCCGAGGGCTGGCCGCGCCTGCGTCGCCGCCTGCGCGAGCAGCCGCAGGAACGCGGCGTGACCGCGCACGCGTTCCGTGATCCAGTCGCGCAGCGCGTTTGCCAGGGTCTCGTCGCCGTGGATCGGTCGCAGGTCCAGGCAGATCGCGGCGTCGAGCACCGCCTGCGGGCTGGTCACGCCCAGCCATCCGCTCATCTTCGCGCTCCATTCCTCCTGTGTCAGGCACAGCTCCGGGTTGCTCGCCATGATATTGCCTTCGCACAGCGGGAACCCGCAGGCGTCGAGCGCCTCGTTGACTTCGCGCGCGAACGGCACGAGCCGGGCGCGTCCTTCCTTGGGGGACTGTCCCGCGTGCACGGCGAAGATCAGGCCATTGTCCTGGTCGGTGCTGAAGGTCTGCTCGAAGCGGCCCTCGCTGCCGAAGGCGAGCCAGGCCCAGCGGATGCGGTCCAGCTCGTGGCGCCTGCGCACGACTTCGATGACGCGCCGCGTGAGCTGGTCGTTCAAGACGGAAATGAACAGTGTGAGGGGCTCGGGTGCCGTCCCCTGCTCGACCAGCAGCCGGGCGAGGCTGCGGATCTGCGCCGCGAGCCCGGCGAGCGTCTCGACGCTGTCGGCGAGCCGGATTTCCATGGTGAGCTCGCCCAGCCCCATCCTCTGCAGCGCGAACAGGTCGCGCTCCGAAATCACGCCCACCAGCCGCCCGCCCTCCATGACCAAAATGTGCCGGATGCGTCGCTCGGTCATCGCCAGCGCCGCCTCGTACGCGAAGGCATGCGGCGGAAGGCTCACCGGGTCCCGGCTCATGAAGGCGGAGACCGGGCGTTCGAGGCCGCCCTCGGCCGCCACCTGCATCAGGTCGCGGCTCGTGAAGATGCCGAGGGGCCGCGCGCGCGCATCGACCACGATCACCGAGCCCACGTCGTGCTCCTGCATGATGCGGACTGCGTCCGCGACGCGGTCCTGTTCCCCGCAGGTCACGGGCGCGCGCCCGACCAGCGCCTGCAAGGGCAGCGCGAAGGCCTGGCGCTCCGCCGCCATGCGCTCGCGCAGGTTCGCGCCCGGTTCAGCCATGCCGCCCTGTCCGCCGCTCAGTATCGCAGCCGCGCATAGTAAGTCTCGCGCGAGGCGTCGAGCGCCTCCCCGAGCGTCGCGATGCCGCGCTCGCGCAGCAGCGCGAGCAGTCGGAGGAAAACCTCTCCCGTGAGCAGGGCGTCGCCGAGAGCCGTATGCCGGCCGATCACGGGGATGCCGAGCCGCTCGGCGATCGCCTCGAGGCGGTGGTCCTGCAGCCCCGGCTGCGCGACCGCCGACAGGAGCAGCGTATCCAGCACCGGCTGCCCGAAGCGCACGCCCGCGGCCTTCTCCTTCAGCTCCAGAAAGCGCATGTCGAACGCCGCGTTGTGCGCCACCAGGACCGTATCCTCGCAAAACGCGTGGAAGCCCGGCAGCACCTCCCCGATCCTCGGCTGGCCCGCCAGCATGCGGGCTTCGATGCCGTGCACCTTCGCGGAGTCCGGATTGAGCGGGCGCTGCGGATCGACCAGCTTCTCGAACACCTCGCTCTTCAGGAGCCTCCCGTTCACGATCCGCACCGCCCCGATGCTGATGATCTCGTCGCCGGCCGAGGGCGCGAGACCCGTCGTCTCCATGTCGAAGACGGTGTAGGAGAGCCCGCCGAGCGCACGCGCCCGGAGATCCTGCGTCGCGCCGGCGTGCGTGAAGAGGTCGAAATCGTAGAACTCCGGCCGGCTCTCGATGACGGTCCTCGGCCCCTCCGGAGTGCCGACCGGCTCGCCGGCCGGCAGGAGGAAGCGGAAGCAGGCGTCGCGCTCGCCCGCCGGGCCGTGCCGCTGCATCCACAGCTCGGCGCCGTGCCGCTCCAGCACGTCGCGCAGCGTGAGCGGGGACGCCTGCCCGCCGATGCTCAGGGGCTCGCCCTCCCACTGCGTGAGGGCGTCGCTCGACACCACGATGCCGCGCCACCCCAGGTCAAGCTCCACGAAGCGCCCGGCCGCTCGCGCGGACAGCCGGAACCGCTGCAGCCCGTAGTCCTCCTTCAGTCGCGCCGCGAGAAAGCACAGTGCCTGTACGAACGTGAAGCTGTCCACCGTCAGCCACGGCGATTCGTCGCTCGACTCGAGCGCCACGTCCACGCCGGCGAGCGCCCGCAAGCGCCCCTCGGCGACCCTGAGCAGGTCCAGCGCGCGCATGTCCTCCAGGACGAGGCTCGACTTCAGGGCCTGGCCGTAGGCCTGCAGCGCGCTCTGGATCGAGCGCGACAGCGTGAGCGATTCGTCGGCGATGATCGCGACGAATTGCCGCTGCCGCTCGGCCTCCATGTCGGGGTAGCGCGCGAGGTTCTCCGCCGCCGCCCGGATGTTGGCGACCGGGGCGCGCGCCTGCGTCGCGATCGACTGCAGCACGGCGAGCCGCTGCGCCTCGCGCTCGAGCAGCCCGGTGACGTCGCCCAGCGTGAACACGATCCCGGCGAGCTCGGCGCTCGCGCTGCGGTAAGGCACCGCCTCGAACTTCACCAGCCGGCCCGAGACCGCGGGCGCGACGAAGCGCGTGCGCGGCGCGGCTTCTCCGCGCCGGCGCGCCTGCTCGAGCTTCTCGATCGCGTGCGCCACCTGCTCGCGGTCGATCAGCGAGAACACCGAGCGCCCGAGGCCCACCGGCGCCGCGTCCGAGCCCTCGGCGCCGGAGAGCAGCGCGCGCGCCTGCTCGTTGTACAGGAGCACGCGTCCCTCCGCGTTGCACACGAGCACGCCCTCGACGAGCTCCGACATCAGCGCCGCGAGCCTGTTGCGCTCTTCCTGGAGATCGATCAATGACGCGCGCACCCGTGCGTCCGCATCCGCGCCCAGGCGCCGCAGGTCCTCGGCGATGCGGTCGATCTCCCTCGCCAGCAGG